>URFM01000006.1 GCA_900547035.1 uncultured Clostridium sp.
ACTGTATATCCGCCAGGGCAACTTGTCATAAGAATTTGCTTGTCATAATATATTTTATGACAAGCTTGTCATAAAATATATACCATTATCAGCAGCATGGAGGCTTGCTTGAAGCAGCTGGAGTTGGGGCTGGATGTGGGAGAAGGGCCGGACAGGACAATTTCCGGGAACAAAAAAACAGCTGTCATGACATAATAGGCATTATGTCGTAACGCTGAAAAATAAGTCAGACAAATTGTTACATATAAACGGATTATACCATTATATGCTCTATTTTTCAATCAGCAGCGGAGCTTTTTTGCGCTGTAATCAGAGGAAAATGGCATGATAACAGGACCCGGCAGCTTTTCCGGAGAGAGGTACAGAAGGAAAAGGGGGCCGGGCCAAAGTCGATGCCGCGATGACCTGTACGATCTTTAAATTTTGCCAATCATTTACAAAAAAAGTATTAGAAAAAACGCTTAAAAGGGCTCTCTAAGGGGGGCTCTTTTATGTTGCCTCAGACATAATGCCTATTATGTCGCAAGGGGGAGGCAATTTATGAAAGAAGATTTGACAGGAAAGACCTTTGGGCGGCTTACCGCTATCCGGCCGGTTTCAAGAGAAGGAAGCAAGAAGCGGTTCTGGCTGTGCAAATGCAGCTGCGGGGCGGAAACCACGGTAGAGGAATTTCATCTGAAAAGCGGACATACCAAAAGCTGCGGCTGCTATCGCAGAGAACTGCCAAGACAAAGACAGCAGGACCTTACGGGACGGCGGTATGGCAGACTTCTGGTGCTGGGACCGGTGGTGGAGGAGGACGGCTCCATCCGAAATTGGGAATGCCTTTGTGATTGTGGGAAAAAGGTGGTCTGCTACAAGGAGAACCTTTATTCCGGGGCCACCAGAAGCTGCGGCTGCCTTCAGGCACAGCGCAGGAGGGAAAATGTAAGGAAGGCCATTCATTTTGTGGAGGGAACCTGCATTGAGCGGATTGCAAGCCGAAAGAACTGCGCCAACAACACCACCGGACACAGGGGCGTGTACCGCCGGGAGAACAACCGCTGGAGGGCCGCTATCGGATTCCAGGGAAAAATCCACTATCTTGGGACCTTTGACCGGTATGAGGATGCGGTGAAGGCCAGACAGGAGGCGGAGGAAAACATTTACGATACCTTTCTGGACCGCTACCGCAAAGAACACTCGGGGGGAGCGACATGCTGAGGGTAAGGACGCTGGGAGGATTTCAGCTTTTTCTGGGGGAGGTTCCTGTCAGCCTGGGAAAGCAGACCGGAAACAACATGGTCAAGCTGTTTATGCTTCTGATGCTGTACCGGGAAAAGGGAATTTCCAGAACAGAGCTGATTCGGGAGCTGTTTGAACGGTCGGATGCGGAATCGGATTTGGGGGCAAACCTGCGGATTACCGTTTACCGCCTGCGGCAGACACTGAAGAAGCTGGGAATTTTCTGCCCGGAGGGGGAGGATTATATTCTGGCGGAAGAGGGACGTTACTGCTGGAACCGAAAAATTCCCGTATGGGTAGATGCAAATGTTTTTGAAGAAAAGGCGGTACAGGCGTGGGAATGTGCCGATCCAAAGGAGAGCTGCCGTCTGGGAGAGGAAGCCCTGAAACTTTACAGGGGCGAATTTCTGCCGGAGCTCAGCTCCGAGGAATGGGTCAATGTGACCCAGCTTCACCTGATGAAGCTGTACCGGCAGGTCTTTCTGAGCCAGTACGGGATTCTGACAAGGCGGAAGGATTACCGGACGGCTTACGATTTGGCAAAACGGGCAGCAGCTCTGTATCCATACGAGGAGTATCAGCTCTATATGATGGACTGTCTGGCGGCCATGAAGAATTATATGGAAGCTATGCAGCTTTATGAGGACACGGCAACTATGTACTTTCAAAAAATGGGAATGGAGCTTTCCGATGAGATGAAGAAGCGGTTTCGGGAAATCGGAAGCGTTGTCAGGACCTCCCAGGCGGCTCTGGAGGGAATCCGGCGGATGCTGCGGGAAGGGGACAGAGAGGACGGAAACTGCTCTTTAATCAGCTTCATTGACAACTTCCATTTTGTCCAGCGGATTCTGCCAAGAACCGGACAGTCGGCCTATATTGAGGTGGTGACCCTGGAAAACGCCGACAGCCTTCCTCTGGAACCAGGAAAGAAGCGGACCGAAGAGGCGGCAAAGATTCTGGAGGAGGCGATTTCAGAAAAAATCCGCAGCGGGGATACGGTGACCAGGTATAACGCATTTACCTATTTGATGCTCCTGGTGTGCATCAGCGAGCAGGGCTGCCGGATCCTGGAAGAACGGATTCGCCAGAGTTTTCGGGCCAGATGTACTTATAAGAAAATACGGCTCTGTTTCCGGGCGTTTCCGGTGGGGAAGACGGAGAATGAGGAGAATTTGTCGGTGGGGTGAGGAGGCCGGTGAGCAGCGGATGTCCATATCTCCGGGGACGCCTGGTCCAATGTAAAAATTTATTGTATTTCTTTGTAAAATAAGGAAGTTGTAACGCTTTTGGTAACGTGCCGGGAAGTATAATGGCTTAAAATGGTTCAATCCTCAGAACGGATAGTCAGAACCAGAAAAACCTTAAAGCAGAGGTGAGAGGATGAGCATGGTGGGAAAAACTTTTAAACAAAAGATGGCGGCATTTCTTGCCGTCTGCATGGTGGCAAGTGCTGTGCCGACCGGGCCGGTGTTTGCTGCAGAAGAGCCGAAGGAGGAGAGCAGCGCTGCTTCTTTGGTGGAATTTGACGTGGAGAAGCTGAAGGAGGCTGTGGAGAAAGCGGTCAAGAAGGATGATATGGTTGCCCCCCCTGTGGTGGTGGCCAGCTCTTCCGTAGCTAACTTTGATACCAGTTCCTATGAACTGAGCGGAGCCACGAATCTGCTGAAAGACGGGACCGAGATGCCGGATGATACGGATTTGCGCATTTTCCTGGTTCCGGATGATTTGGGATACGATGCGGATAATACCTACACGGTAACCGGCAACGAATCCCTGATTTTCATGCTGGAAAATACCGGCAAGGAAGAACAGGGATATCAGCTGGTGTTCGGAAATAAAATCACGGATGTTATTGAGGTGAAGAGCAAGGCCCAGCTCCTTCATGAGTATGAGATGGGCGAGGAGGAGTCTGAGGCGGAAACCAGCAAGGCTACACCCTCCAACGCGGAGTCCATCCAGGAGGGGCAGATTGCCCCGGAGAATGATACCCAGGCTCAGACACCGGCAGAAGACACTTCCGGGCAGGACGTTCAGAACAGCGGGCAGGAGGCCGCATCCCAGGAGAGTACGTCTGCTGATTCCATCCAGGAGGGACAGGTAGCTCCGGAAAATGAGACCACAGCGGCAGAGACAGAAGCTGCGGCTGAGGAATCCCAGGCTGCAAAAGAGAAAACAGAGGCACAGACCTCTCAGGAGACGAAAGCGGCAGAGGAAGAAACAGCAGCAGAAGAGGAAGCTGCGGAGCCGGAAACTGAGGCCGAAGCGGTTCAGGAGGACGAAACAGAGGCGGAAGTTGAGGAGAAGGAACCGATCGTAATCAGCAACCCCGAAGAAGAGGATGAGGAAGAGGCAGCCTCACAGGTTACCATTGGAAAGATTTTTGATGTGCTGACCGGAAGCATTGTAGCTTATGGAGCGGAGCCGGAAACCACCGCAACTCCCAGCGATGCTTCCGAGGAGGACAAGCCTGCGGCAGATGTGCCGGAGACAAGCGAGCCGGTGAAAGAGACCCCGGAGACAACTGCACCCGCGGAGTCTGTGACTGAGGAAACTACTGAGGCGGAGACGGAAACTGCAGCAGAAACGACTGCGGCTCCGGAGGAGACTACAAGCGCTCCCGCTGAGGAAGCGACAGTTCCTGCCCAGGCTACAGAAGAAGCTTCCCCGTCCAACGCCACAGAGGCAGAGGAGACGGTTGACCGCACCTTTGAGAGTGCAGCCGGCGGTTATGTGAAGCTGAATGCGGAAATCAGTGCCAGTACCTTGATTATGCGTAAGGACAGTTTCGAGAAGGAAGAGGTTACCGGCATTTTAAAGCCCATGGCGAGAATGGTGTCCCTGTTTGCCGGGGATGATGCGGAAGATGACACGAAGGTGACGGCCAGCAGTACGCGGGCGGTAGCGTTTGTGACGGCGGCGTATGGGGATGTGATGGCGCTGGCGGAGACGTCTGGGGCGGATATTAAGGTTAATTTGTATGATTATTCGGGGACGAATAGTAATAATGGGTCTATTAATCAATATTTATCGGACCAGGGGCTGGGTGCATTTAAATTTAAATATTCCGGTACAGATCAGCCGATGAATTCCTATGAATATGTAAATAATGGCAAGAGATATCCTCGAAACATTTATCAGGGAATTTTGACGGAAGAATCGGAATTTGGAGAAAATGGTGAAACGTTATTAAATACTCTTTTTCCCGATGAGAAAGTTTCAGGAGATGCGATAACTTCTTATTTAGATGTTAATACTGAATCTTTCTTTAATGTGGAAGGGACAAGATATACTTATAATAGCAATGAAGAATCTGCAAAATATGACATCGGGACAAATACTTTATCAGCTGAAGATGGTAGCGGTTTCTGGCCGATGCCATATTATACAACTGGCTGGTGGGGACAGGAACAGACAAATTATTATACACAAGAACGAGACGAAGATGGAGAAGGGAATTACTTCTTCGGAATGAAGATGGAAACCACATTTTACAGACCGGTAGATGGTAAATTCGGCGGTGAAGATCTGGTCTTCAATTTCAGCGGTGACGATGATGTATGGGTTTTCATTGAAAATGAAAACGGTGAAAAAGGCCTGGTATTGGATATCGGCGGTATCCATGGACGTATGGATGGAAGTATCAACTTTGCTACCGGTGAAGTGACTTATTCCAGAAAAAGCAACAATTTTGGAAATGAGCAATATGAGAACGCGGTTTTTAATCCAGCGGAATATGGCTTGACGGCTTCGGAAACAGAAACAACACCGTTAGGGAACAAAGTAAAAACTTATAAAGGCAATATTAGCGAAATTTGTCCGGGATTAATCAATCTCAATCAGGCAGGCACTTATAAATTAACATTCTACTATTTGGAAAGGGGAGGAGTTGCTTCTAATTGCAGTATTGATTTCAACTTACTTACAGTTCCAAAAGAAGGAATTACCATTGCAAAGAGCTTGAGCGGAAAAATCGATGATGAACATAGAAATGCAGACTACAATTTCCGGCTAGTCTATAGTGATAACTTTGCGGAATTAGACCGTGTTCGTATGGGAGAACTAAGTTTAGATGAGGCAACGGATGTTGGGTATGAGATTCTCTCATTAAAGGGAGCAGAGCGAAAACCAATCCAAGATATCATTGAAGAAGGCATGTATTTCTATGTAGAAGAAGATAATCCCTCAGGTACATCGGAGGCTACATGGGAGGTGACTACTTCAGAAGGAACTGTGTCATCGGCAAATAATACGACAGCAGGAACTCGAAACGGGGATAATGCCTGGTACTCGGCAATTTATCACTTAACAGATTCAAATTCGAATACGGGTTTCTTGTTTATGTGTACCAACCATGTAGGTGAATTGATGCCAACTGTAGGAAAAACAGCGAATGAAACAACAGCGAATAGTGGTATATACGATATTACACTTTCCGTAACTGGCGATGAAGGCAGTATAGAAACAGGGACAGGCGGCGGAAGCGCTGTGGACATGGTTGTGGTGCTGGATAAATCTAAGAGCATGGCAGATGCTACTTATGACGATGATGTCAGAACGGCTGTTCTGGATCTGGCGCAATCTCTGTCGGAGAAGTCAAATGGACAGAGCCGCATGCGTATTGTTACTTTCGGCGGAAACCGAGGAACAGGAACAATAGATGATGATGCGTCTTATTATGGCGAAAGCGGGGATGCGAATTATTATAATATTCTAACAGAGTGGCAGACACTCAACGAGGAAACTGTTGCAGAGTATGGATCGCTGTTTCGGACTTTGCGCGGAATTAAGTTTAACGAAAATACACATAGCGCGGGAGGGTTTTTAGGAGCAGAAGCCGCCTTTGCTGGAGCTGCAGATGGACATCAGAAGGCGGTCGTCTATTTAACCGATGGTGCACCCAATAGCTTTGTGAAGGAAATTACCAAAAGAGAATGGATTTCTACAGGATGGAGCAGTGGTTATTGGACAGATCGTGAATACACAGTATATTTCGAACAGCCGAGTGGAGGGTGGGACGATAGTGATAGAAATGAATGGTTAGATCGTAATATTACGGATGCGGAGTACGGAATTGAAGCAGCCAGAGAAACACTGGGAATGTTAAAGGCCTCATACCCAGAAGCAGCAGTATATACCATTGGTTATGGTTCATATGCTACGGGAAATAACGATTGGCTGAAACCGCTTCCAACTGCGAATGATTCAGAAGGGATGATTACGTCCCCAAATGGCTCAGAAGGTATTACCCGTTTCTTCCCAGCTGCAGATTACGAACAGTTAATGGATGTATTTGAAACAATATCCGATTCAACAACTACTCAGATTAAAGTGACAAATCCGGTAGTGACAGACCAGCTAAGTCAAAACGCTGTAATTTACAATGGTGTAACTGTAACAGCATCGGACGGCGGGACTGTAACAGGGCCCAGACTTAGGATGGATGGGCAGGATTTGATTGCGAGCTACAGCAATGGAGCGATTCAATATTATGCGGATGCTGCTATGAGCAATCCGGTTGCAGTATTTACTCCTCCGGAAGCAGGCGATCAGCATAATGGAACAATCACCTGGTATGTGGCGTCCGAATTGGGAAATGAAACAAGAAGTCTGACATTCCAAGTTCAGGCAGTAGGAGATCATTATACGGATGCTGCCCAGTATCCAGACATTCCGGATCAAAATACGGGAACACATTCCAGTCAGAAACCTTCGAATGGATACTATTCAAATGGTACTGCCGAGTTGGAATATGGACCAACTGACGAGAGAGAAACGATGGATTTCCCGAAACCAGTGATTCGTCCGGTGCAACAGTATACGAGCATCAGTTTGGAAAAGAACGTAACGGGAAGCAATAAGCCGGATTCATGGTCATTTACTTTCCAAATTGGGTTAGACCGTGAACTGAATACGAGTACAGCAGGAGTTGAGACAGTAGAAAACCCAGATGAAATTGTAGAAGAACTTAAAGATTTTGCGTATGTTTATGAGGTAACACTCAGTAATAATTCAAATGAAATAACGATTGATGGAGTACCAATTGGTGCGGCATATCGGGTAGTGGAGTTAGCGGAAAGCACAGATACTCATAAGGTTGTGGATACAAGTTATGAGATCGAAGATGCGAAAGGAACTACAATTGCCAGCGGAACTGGTACGGCAGCACCTTCAGGCAACCATACGATTCCCGCGGATGGACTGTGGATTACCTATACAAATGAGATGGGAGAGTATGCTGTAATTGAAATTTCGAAGATTGTAAATGATCAGAACAATTTAGTTGCAGATGATACACAGTTTGAATTCCGTGTTGAGTATTCCAAAAATAATGGTGCGAATTGGGAAACCTACTCCAACTATGAACAAGTGTTGGTAAGGGGCGGTGAGAGCGTTTTAGTCAAAATTCAACCGGAAGATACAGGATATTTATTCCGCATCACCGAAACAAACACCCAGAATGCAGTAAGAACAGATTACCAGATCGGCAATGGACAGGTAACCGAAGGTGAATATACCGCAAATATGGGAGCATTGGAAGAGGGAGATGAGACTGAAGTTACATTCACGAATCACTATTACAGCCACTCCATTGTGCTGACCAAAAAAGTAGCGGATCAGCCGGCCGGCGAGTCGGAATTGATTCCGGATGCGGAATATACGTTCACAATTAACTTTACTGTAGATGGCGGACATGAGCTAAGTCAGGTGAATGTAAGCAGGAATGGTGGAATAGCCGTGGCTGAACTTGTTCAGAATAACAGCCTGACAGTAAAACTTAAAAGGGATGACATTCTCACAATTTCCGATTTGCCCGAATATGTAACTGGCTATATGGTAACGGAAAATCTCGGCATATTGAATACAGAAGAGAACACGAATGGAAAGTTCCAGGTAACACTAAAAGGAATTGAGGCGGATAGTACCGGCAATACAAATCCCACGATTGACCAGCCTAATTACAGTGTAAAAGGAACATTTGCCGGGACGGAAAATCAAACGGATACTATCACGTATACCAATGAATACAGCTATCTTCTGGAAGAATTGACGATTACCAAGACGCTTGTTGGCAGTGTAAACGATGGTTCTCCTGTTGCGGCGGACCAGGATGTGACCTTTACGTTCGAGATTGTGAATCTGGATACAAATGAAAGCTTTACTGCAACCATTACGGTAGAGGAAGGGGAAAGCAGCGGAAATGTAGTCATGCAGGTTCCGGTATCGGAAGACGGATATGAGATACGGGAAGTTGCCTCTACCGTTCGATACGAGGCAGTAAATCAAACGGTAAGGGCTGAGTACGATGACGAAAATGGCTATTCGGCTGAGTTCCAAAACTATCGGACGGGCGACGAATACTTTACAGATGTATCCACAATGGTAAATGAAGTAGATGATTCTTATAAGTTTACAAACGGCGGAGCAACGCCAGTGGAACGAATCGCCTCATCCCTGGATGCCGTAGGAGCGTATCTGCTTCCGGATCAGAAAAAAGACGGTTCCGGCGATGATGATATGAATCAGCCGACATAACAGCAGGAAGGTAGATCAGAAATCATGGTTAAATTTGTGACAAGGATTTGCAATCTCCTTTCCGTCATCATGGTTCTGGCGGTCGTGGCCGTAGGTTCGGCCATGATCGTTCCCAGAATCATGGGAAACGATATCTATGCCGTAATGAGCGGCAGTATGGAGCCGTATTATCATGTGGGAAGCCTGGTAATTGTGGATAAACATGTAAGTCCGGAAGAAATATCCGTAGGAGATCCGATTACATTTCGTATGAACAGCGGAGCTGTGGCAACCCACCGGGTTGTGTCCATTGACGAAGAGGCCAGAGAGTTTACAACAAAGGGAGATGCAAACGAAGTTCAGGATATGGCTCCGGTTCCATTTGACAATATGATTGGCAAAGCAGGGGCATCGATTCCTCTCATTGGCTATATCCCGCTCTATATGAGAACACCAAGGGGAATGTTCAGTATAGGAGCATATGTCATTGTATTTATACTGCTTCAGATCATACCGGAGATTGTTAAACCGGAAGAATCAGAAAAGGAGGATAGAGGAAAAGATGAAACACATAAAAAAATGGATTAAATCGCCGATTCATATCATGGTTTCCCTGATGCTGATCATGGTCTTAGGCGTAGGCTCCATTGCCTTCTTTACCGATATGGAATCCGTTGCCAATATAATCCGGATTGGAAATATGGGCATCGAAACGGAAGAAACGCTGGAGGGCCTGAATAAAAATAACATCGGGGTAACGGTATCAGGCAATGCAGAGTGCTATGTAAGGATTCGGGTGGATGTGCCTACGGTGTCTTATACAGATGCAACTGGGGTCCTACATCAGGCCGTGATAACGCTGCCTGGGGTAGAGGGGAGTATAAGGATAACAGCCTCAGAATGGAAGGACTATGAGGGACCAATCAACGTCAGTCAAGATGGTGAGCCTTATATCTGGGAGAAGAAAGAAGATGGCTTCTGGTATTTAAATAAAACTCTTTCCAACAATAGAACGGTTACGTTTATAGAGAGTATCAGCTACGATGGCCTTTTTACAGTGGATGAGGACGGAACCAAATCACTTCCAGGTAATATCACACTTGACATGTTGTCTATTCCGATTACATCCGAGGCCGTGCAGGCGGAGAATATTCCAGTTGGCGGTGCAGTAGGTACAGAGGCAGCATATGCAGCGTTTCAATACGTTGCACAGACTTCATCCGGTTCAGAAGGGTGAATGGAAAATACTATAAAACTTAATACAAAATAATACCGATGTAAATAAAAATTTACATAAACATTTTAATGAGTGGAGGAAATGAAAATGAGGAAAAAAGTAGCTCTTACAGTAGCAGCAGCGGCAATGGTGGGAACCCTGGCAGTTGGCGGAACCTTGGCTTGGTTTACGGATACGGAGACCGCGACCAATGTAGTGACAATTGGAGATGTGGATATCATTTTAGAGGAAACTGGTAATGGAAACGTTAATGGTGAAGGCGGTCTGACATATGATGACATTATGCCGAATGACCAGCTGGAAAAAGATGTGGATATTAAAAATGTTGGTACGAATGATGCATATGTGAGAGCTACCATTACGGTGACCGGAACCCAGCAGATAATTGATGATTTACTTGCTCAGAATAATGCTGCAATCAAATTTACGAACTTGTATGAGGGCGGAGCATGGACAGAGGTTGACGGTGCAGCAGTTTATGTTGTGGAATACGACGGAACATTTGCAAACGACGATGTATGGAATCTGTTTGATGGAATCGAAATCCCCAATTGGGGCAACGCATATGAAGGTGCAGACTTCAATGTCGAAGTAACAGCTGAAGCTATCCAGGCAGCTAACTTTGATACTCAGGCTGATGCAATCCAAGCAATGAGTACAGTAAGCGACCTTGATGAGGGGAATAATAATGATATTGTAGGAACCCCTAGCAGTGCAAACCAGAACTAATTTTTCGTAACCCCCTAACCGATGCATTTGCAGCGAGAAAGGTTATTATGCTATGAAAAGAGATAAAATCAAACGGCTTGTGGCAGGCTTTTGCACGATGGTTGTGATGACCGTGGGAAGCATGACTGCACTCGCTGCGGATACGGATTCCATCAACGTAGAAGGCAGCGGCACAGCTTCCGGCTCTACCCACGTCCAGGTTTACCAGGACAAGGACCTCTTTTCCAATATGAAGAACCTGATGCCCGGTGACACCATTTCCAACCAGGTGACCGTAGCGAACACAAGCGGCCGCTCGGTAACGGTCTATTTGAAAGCCTATCCAGAATTTATCGGCAGCGCTGACGGCCTGGAGGCCACCAGAGTCCGCACCGAGAGCAACGGCGCACTGAGCACGGCATCCGCCGATGGAAAAACGTTCCGCAGCGATATTCTGGACCAGATTTCAATGACCCTGAGACTGGGAGATGAAATCCTCTATCAGGGAAGCGCCGACGGCGAGAATCCGGATGAGGGATATGAGGCTATGGTAGACGGCGACTATGGAATCAGCCTTGGAAGCTTCGCATCCAATACGCAGGAAACCATGACCATTGAACTGACGCTGCCCGGCCCCACATTTGACAACTCATTTGAAAGCAAATTCGACGCCGTAGACTGGGTATTCTGCGTGGAAGGCACTACCCCCGGCTCGTCAGGCGGCGGAAGCAGCGGAGGCGGTGGCGGAGGAAGCAATACCGGAAACGGACGCTACAACCCTTCAGGAAACGATACTTCCTCCTCCCTGGAGGACATAACCGGAGAAGACGGAACCAATATCGTGGTGACGGACCCGGGAGCTTCCCTTGCTTCCATTCCCAAACTGGGCGATACGGGAATCAGCGGATACGTATTTGGAATTGCAGCGGCACTGTTGCTTGCCTGCACCGCCATTTATATGAGAAAACGCCTGGGACGCGATTAGTATAGGCAAATACTGTTCGCAGCCCACACAAAAACAATGGAACAGACAGAGGGCAGCGGAGGATTTCCGCTGCCTTCGTCATTTCCGCTATGACCACTGAACCAGATACAGGAGACATCAATCATGAAAAAAATGGCCAGACATTTATTGACATTTATCATTATCCTCTGCGTGGCGGCTGCGGCTTATATGGGCTGGAAAATCATTCAGACACAGCTGGAGTACCGGAGGGGGGAGGAAGGCCTGGAGGCCATCTATCAGGTGATGGAGGAGGCAGTGCCCATTCAGATCGAAGAGGAGAATGGGGAGGAGGAGCAGGAGGAACCCTGGGAGGTGCGCCGCCAACGGTATATGGCGCTGTACGAGCAGAATCAGGATGTGTGCGGCTGGATTCGCGTGAAGGGTACGGTGATTGACTATCCGGTGATGCACACGCCGGAGGACCCGGAATACTATTTCCACCGGGATTTTGAAGGGAATTATTCTTCCTACGGAATGATTTTCATAGACGGTGACTGCCGCCTGGACGGGACTTCTCCCAACCTTCTGATTTACGGTCATCACATGAGAAATGGTTCTATGTTTGCCGCCATTGAGGACTACGATAATACGGAATTCTGGGATTCTCACCCCCAGATTCAGTTCGACACCCTGGAGGAAGCCGGAATTTATGAAGTGATAGCGGCATTTAAACTTCCTGCCGCTCAGCTGGATGAAGACTTTAAGACTCTGCTTCTGGCGGAAGATCAGGAGGACTTTGAACGCCTGATGGAGCAGCTGAAGGTCTGGCGTCTGTATGATACGGGCGTGGAGGCGGAGTGGGGGGACCGGCTGATTACCCTGACTACCTGCGAATATACCCAGGCCGACGGAAGGTTTTTTGTAGTGGCAAGAAAAATGGACTCTCAGGGAGAAATGGAGTAGAAACGGGATGAAAAAGACATTTTTTAGAAGCATACCTGTCTGTCTGCTGGCGGTTTTGCTGCTTGGTCAGCCCGCTCAGGGAGCGCTTCGCCTGGAGGGCTTTGGCTCGGTCCAGCCCAGGGGAGAAAGCGCCTATGACATCAATTATCCGCTGCGGGATTACCTGGAGGAGGCGGGGCTGCAGTATGCGGACGCCGTTTACGCGACAGGGGAGGGGGAAGGACAGCTGGAACGCAGGCCCAGGCAGGATGGATATTATGGGCTTTACAACTATTTTGGCCTGTCGGATGAGCTGTGCAGCGCCCTTTACGGGGAAGGGGTGCAGAGCGGGACCGGAGAACGGGCGGCGGACGGGGACAGTCTGCTGGTTTTGGCCCGCGTTCCTCTTTATCAGGAAAATACCGGCAGCGACGCCTACAAGCAGGAGCGAAATGAGCTGGCGGTAGCGATTCGGACCTACCTGAACAGCTTCTCCTGGCAGACGGAAAGCCAGCTTTACCGGGCTCAGTACGCCGCCCTCTATATCGCCTCTAACTGCGCCTACGACACTTCCTTGTATGAGCGTTTCCTCCAGAGCGGTCAGGAGGACTGGACCGCCCCGTCTTTTACCGCTTACGGCTGCCTGGTAAACAAAAAGGCGGTGTGTGAGGGATTTTGCGTAGCTTATCAGCTCCTGACCAGGGCCACCGGCCTGGATTCCTTCTGTGCGCCGGACGATCATGACCCGGAGCACATGTTCGTCTATGTCCGGGCCGACGGAGACTGGTACAAGGTGGACCTGGCGGTGCTCAACATCGCTCCTCAGGACCTGGTGGACCGCTGCTTTAAAACCACGGTCAATGAGGAGGTGAGCAGGGTCCAGCAGGCATTTGCGGCTTACGGATATGGGGCGGGAAAAAACGGGCGGGGAGTGGATTTTCTTGCGCCGGGGAATCTGACGAACGTTACCATGAGCAGAAGGGTCAGAGTTTACTGAGATGATTATATGACTCGGAAAATGATTATAATAGACCGCAGAACTTATCTTTAATGGTCGAATCATGAAAGGTTTGCAGACAAGAGAAAATACGGTATAATGAAAGGCGCAGTAGAGAAATCCTGGCGAAGCGGGTGCGGGAGCTGAAAGAGACAGAGGAAGGAGCAAAGACTATGTGTGAAGAGATGGACCGCATTTTCAGAGAAGGAAGAAGGTTGGGTGAGAAACATGGTGAAAAACGCGGAGAACGGCGAGGGGAGATGAAGTCAAAGAGGGAGACCGCAGCGAGATTGGCAAAGAGAGGAATGACGGTTCCTGAAATCGCGGAACTTGTAGGAGCGAATACGCAGCTGGTCCAGAAATGGCTGGAAAACAGGATAGAAGTTCTGAAATAGACAGCGTATATAGACGGCTTATAAGAAGGGCTGCCGCACCATTTGGGGGGATATGCGGCAGCCCTTCTCTGCGTATTAAGCGGGTATGTCAGGCTCACGGCAGCCCCTATGATTTCTCCGATTCTGAGGCTTCCTGGGGTTCCGGGGCCTCCGCTTCCGGCTTGGCGGTGTTTCCGATGACGATATCCGGCGCTCCCGTAAGGTTAATATTCCGGGTAGTGTTGGCTTCCAGGGACTCTGCCTTCATGATATCGGCCAGATCCAGGCCGGTGGCTTCCTTCATGGATTCAAAGAGCCGGGCCATGACGACCGGCACGTTGCCGGCCACAGAGCCGACCCCTTTCTCTGAACCGCCGTCTCCGCCGATAATGGTAATCTTGTCAATCTGGGATAAGGGCTCGGCAATCTTTCCGGCGATTTCCGGCAGCACCTTTATCATCATTTCCGCGATGGCTGCCTGGTTGTACTTCTGATAGGCCTCCGCCTTCTTCTCCATGCCTTCCGCTTCCGCCAGGGCCTTGGCCTGGATGGCGGCGGCTTCCGCCTCGCCCTTGGCCCGGATACCTTCGGCCTCCTGGAGCATGGCGTATTTTTGTGCTTCTGCCAGGGCCTTTTTGGCCTCGGCTTCTTTCTCCTGTTCGTACTTGCGGGCTTCTGCCTCTCTCTGGCGGCGGGTCAAATCTGCTGCTGCCGCCTGCTCGATGGCGTAGCGGTCCGCATCTGCCTTCTTGTTGATTTCCGCTTCCAGAGCCTGCTGCTGCACCGTAACTTCCTGCCTGCGCAGTTCCGCCTCCCGTTCGGTCCTGGCAATCTGAGCGTTGACGGTGGCGGTCTGAATCGTCTTTTCCTGTTCCTGCTTCTGAATCTCATAGGCGGCGTCCGCCTCCGCCTTCTTGGTATCCGAAGCCTTCTGAAGCTCCGCCTTCTTGATGGCAAGCTCATTGTTTTTCTGGGCGATTTCCGTCTCCGCCAGAACCCGGGCGTCGTTGGAGGCCTTGTCGGCAGCCGCCTTGGCGATGGCGATATCCCGCTCTGCCTCCGCCTTGGCGATGGAGGCGTCCTTGCGGATTTTTGAGGTATTGTCCATACCAAGGTCCTGAATCAGACCGTGCTCATCGGTAACGTTCTGGATATTGCAGGAAAGAATATCGATTCCCAGTTTCTCCATGTCCCGGGAAGCTTTGGTCATCACCTGGTCGGAGAAGGAATCCCGGTCCGTGTTGATAGCCCGCAGGGTCAGGGTTCCGATGATTTCACGCATATTTCCCTGAAGAGAATCCTGCAGGTCGGCTGCGATTTTAGAGGGCTCCTTGTTTAAAAAGTTGCGCATGGCAAGCTTCATCCGCTCCGGGTCCTCCGCCACCCGGACCTTAGCCACGGCGTCCACCATGACGTTAATGAAATCGTTGGTGGGGATGTACTCATCGGTTTTAATATCTACTGTGATCTGCCCCAGGTACAGCTTATCCAGCTGCTCAAAGAAGGGGATTTTCAGACCGGCCCGGCCAATCAGAACCCGGGGCTCTTTGCGGATTCCGGAGATAATATAGGCGTGGTCCGGCGGAGCCTTTACATACCCCTGAGTAAGGAGCAGAAGCAGGAGGATGATGGGGAGAAAGGCAAGGATTAGTTCGATCATGAGATTCTCCTTTCTGAAAATAAACGTAACTGTTTTGTGATATTTTTATCGTATCATATGTATCTGAAGAAATAAACAGAATTAATAAAAATGTCAGAATGCGACAGAAAAAAACAAGGATATGGGGGCGAAGGAAAATGTGCTTTTAAAAAGAATTTAAAAATTCCCCTCTAATTTTTTAAGTCTGCCTTTTAGAATGCTTCTTGTCACATGAGAAAAGGACAGAGATTTGAGAAAGGAGGAGCATTGATGGAGCGGATTATTATTATACCGGCATTTAGGCCGGACAAATATTTAAAACAGATTGTCAGGCGCAACTGGGAGCTGGAAAATCAGATGATTGTGGTGGACGATGGAAGCGGGCAGGAGTACCGACCGCTGTTTGAAGAATTAGGAGAAAAATGTATTGTCCTGCATCATGAGGAAAAGAGGGGCAAGGGGGAGGCCATAAAAACCGCTCTCCAATATATTAAAGAGGAACTGTGGGAGTGCGGTGTGATCGGTATTATGGATGCGGACGGGCAGCACCTTCCCGAGGATATGGACCGGCTGCTGATTCAGGCGGGACTGAATCCCGGGGCTCTGGTTTTGGGGACCAGAACCATAGACGAAACCATGCCTTTT
The DNA here is from genome assembly GCA_900547035.1 of uncultured Clostridium sp. GTDB lineage: Bacteria > Bacillota > Clostridia > Lachnospirales > Lachnospiraceae > Enterocloster > Enterocloster excrementigallinarum. Next base: position 16,225 of record URFM01000006.1, read on the forward strand.
AAGTCGCGAATGGGGAACCGCATAACCTGCAGAATTTTTCAGCTGATGACTGGCGTAGCCGTATCGGATACCCAAATCGGGCTCCGGGCATTTTCCGCGGAGCTTCTGGATTTTATGAGCAGAATCTCGGGAAGCAGGTATGAGTATGAGATGAACATGCTGGCATCCTGCGCAAAAAAAGGGATTCCCATAAGAGAGGTGCCTATACGGACGATTTATCACGACAAGGAAAACAGCTGCTCCCATTTTCGGAGAATTCGGGACTCCGTGAGGATTTACCGGGAGCTGTTCAAATTTTTCCTTTCCTCTTTTTTCAGCTTTCTTCTGGACTATGGTTTGTTCTGTCTGCTGGTGCTTCTGTTTCCGAGGAACGGCTGGAGCGTACTGGCTGCCAATGTGGGCGCCAGGCGGATCAGCGCGGCTTACAATTATACGGTCAACTGCCGCTTTGTCTTTCATGAGAAAGGAAAAACTAAAACTGCGGCTGGCTACGCCGGCCTGGCTCTCTTCATTCTAATTTTAAATAACTGGATTCTGCAGCTGTACGCAGGAGTGTTCCGTCTGCCGGTGTACACTGCGAAAATCATGACGGAACTCACACTGTTTTTAATCAGCTGGATGGTTCAGCGGCAGATGATATTTGAACGAAAAAGAAAACCAGGAATTTGCTGGAAAGAAAGCGGGAGAGAGGCATGAGAAGATGGATGATATTGGCGGCGGACCTGTTGCTCGCAGCTCTGCTGATTGTGGGAATCTGGTGTGTTAATTATTTGATACCTCAGGGGGGAATTGCAGCGGAAAATGGGATTACGGCAACAGAAAACGACGAAACCCCTTTTTCGCAGGACATTACGCTGAGGGAGTCCCTGCTGCAAGCTGCGGTGAACAGCGCGGGAAACGGCTTAAAATCTACGAAAGTTAAGCTGGACAGCCAGGACTGGCATGAGAAGTTCGCGGATCAGTTTACCAGCCAGGTGGTATCCACTGACACCTCCTATACCAGTCCGGACCTTTCCGTTCACTTGACCTACGACTCCTTTCAGACCAATCGTCTGGACCGGTCAGAGAATGGAAATCACAAAAAATACGGCACGGATGTTTCCTACGTGCTGGCGGACATCTATGTGGGAGATATTACATGTCTGCAGACCTGTTTCGCTCAGGACACCTATGGAGTCGGATATTCGGAAAAACTGAGCCAGATGTCAGAGCGGATGAAATCCGTTCTGGCGGTAAATGGAGATTCCTACAGCAACAGCCAGCATAAAAACAATGGAACGATTATCCGCAATGGGGTGATTTACCGGGCGCGAAATACAGACATGGAAACCTGTGTATTGGACTGGAACGGCACCATGAAAATTTACGGTCCGGAGGAAATCAGCTTAGGGCAGCTGGTGGATGAGGGGACTTATCAGACCTGGATATTCGGCCCAAGCCTTCTGGATGAGAATGGAAAAGCAAAAAAGGAATTTTTGACATGGGATTATATTCGTGAATCCCACCCCAGAACGGCCATCGGATATTATGAACCTGGTCATTATTGTCTGCTGGTGGTGGACGGAAGGCAGAAAAATACCAGAGGGATGTTTCTGGACGAAATGGCATCACTGTTTGAAAAACTGGGATGCAAAGCGGCCTACAATCTGGATGGCGGACACTGTTCCTTTATGACGCTGGGAAGCCGTGTGGCTAATCATCCATACAAACCGGAACACACCGTCCCGGATGGAATTTTTATTATGGAGGGAATGGAATGAAAATACGAAGATGGATCAGGATCATATTAAGTCATATCTGCATAGTCTGCAGCGCGGCCCTGTTGGCAGTACAGGTGTTGGACTGGTTTAATCCATTTATGGATTTTCTTGGACATGCCAGGTTTTTGCTGATTATTTTGTGTGTAAGCGCGTTTTTCCTGAGCGTGGAGCAGGGGGATGTTTAAGATTTGTTTAAACTCTCAAAAGAAAAAGTTTAACCTTCCATGTTACGATCAGAAAACGGGAAACATGAATTGATAGAGAGAGGAACGGGAGATGGAAGAGGAATTAAAAGGATTATCCGCGGAAGAGGTAATTGAGAAACGGAGCAAAGGAGAGGGGGAATGCCAGGGAGAGAGTATTACCAGGACGCCCGGCCAGATTGTGAGGGATAATCTGTGTACCAGGTTCAACGCTCTGAATTTTTTGATTGCTGTTCTGCTTTTTGCCGCGGGAGCATATTCCAATATGCTGTTTATCGGGGTGATCATTCTCAATATCCTTATTGGAATCGCCCAGGAGCTGAAGGCGAAAAAGCTGGTGGATGAACTTTCCATTTTGAACCGGCCCAGGGTGCGGGTAATCCGTGAGGGAAAGGAACAGGTCATCGGGCTGGAGGAGGCTGTAAAGGACGATTTGACAGTTCTTCAAAGCGGGGATCAGATTTGCAGCGATTCCGTTGTGGCGGACGGAGAGCTGGAGGTGAACGAGTCCCTTCTTACCGGAGAGAGCGACGGGGTCGGCAAGGGGAAGGGAGATATGCTTTACTCCGGCAGCTTTGTTATTTCCGGCAAGGCCAGGGCGCGGGTTACTCATGTGGGAAATGAGAATTATGCCGCCGGGCTGGCGAAGGAGGTCAAACGGGAAAAGCAGGTACAGTCCGAGCTTTTGAGTTCCATGAGAAGAGTGACAAATTTTACCAGCTTCCTCATTGTGCCGATGGGTCTGGCGCTGTTTCTGGAAGCCCTTCTGCTGCGGCAGACCGCCTGGGATGAGGCCATTGTGTCATCGGCGGCAGCTCTTTTGGGAATGCTTCCCAAAGGTTTGGTGCTTCTGATTTCCGTATCTTTGGCTGCCGGGGTAATCCGACTGGGCAAGATGAAGATTTTGGTTCAGAATATCTACTCCCTGGAAACACTGGCCCATGTAGATGTGCTGTGCCTGGATAAGACCGGTACCATCACCGATGGAAACTTGGAAGTGTGCCGCAAGGTCCGGATGCCTCTTTTTGATCAGGCGGAGTCCGGAAGGCTGGCGGAGTCCTATACGGCGGCCTGCGACGACGGCAACGCCACCTTTCAGGCCCTTTTAAAAGCATTTCCTCCCAGGGCGGTTTACACTCCGGTTCACAAGATCCCCTTTTCCTCCAAACGGAAGTGGGGCAGCGTAAGCTTCCGGGACGAGGAAAACCGGGATAAGGGAACTGTCTTTGTGGGAGCTCCGGAGAAATTCCGCTTAAACAACCTGCCGGAAGACCTGGATGAGGAACTGGAACGGGGAATGAGAATTGTGGTTATGGGGTATGCTCCGGGCGTCTGGAAAGAGGAGGAAGAACTTCCGGAAGAGTTTCGTCCTATCTACTGTCTGGTTCTGAAGGACACTATCCGCAAGGACGCAAAAAAAACGCTGGAGTTTTTCCGGAAGGAAGGAGTGGAGGTAAAGATTATTTCCGGGGACCATGTGACCACTGTTTCCCAAATTGCCCGGAGAGCGGGACTGGAAAGGTGGCGGGAAGCGGTGGATTTATCCGCTCTGGGGCCGGAGATTGATTACGATGGAATTTGCCGCCGGTACGCCGTTTTTGCCAGAACCACTCCCAGGCAGAAGCAGGAGCTGATTCAGGCCCTGAAGCGGCAGGGACGGCAGGTAGCCATGACCGGGGACGGGGTCAACGACCTTTTGGCCCTTCGGGAGGCGGATTGTTCTATTGCTGTGGCCGATGGCAGCGATGCCAGCAGGCAGCTGTCCCAGATTGTGCTGCTGGATTCGGACTTTACCTGCCTTCCCCAGGTGGTGATGGAAGGGAGAAGAGTCATACACAATATTACCAGAACTGCCGGAGTATTTTTTATCAAAACCACTTACTCGCTGGTGGTGTCCGCCATTTGCCTTTTGACCAATGTTCCCTTCCCTTTTGCTCCTATTCAGATTACTTTGGTGGACGCCTTTGTGGAGGCCTATCCCTCCTTCCTGACGATTCTGGAACGGGATACCCGTCCCATAAAGGGCCGCTTTTTAAAAACAGCGGTTTCAAGGGCCCTGCCCTACGGTCTGGCGGCGGCAGGGATGATCGCCTTTGTATCTCTGGCAGCGCCCTTTGGAGAGGCCGGAAAGCAGACGGTGATGTATCTGTCCCTGATTCTGATTTCCATGACCGCGGTGATCAAAAGCTGCCTTCCCTTTACACCGCTGAGAGCCTTTGTCTGCGTGACCATGGCTGCGGGCTGCTTTGGCGCACTCGGGATACTGCCGGATCTGTTCCAGGTGACGGCGCTTAGTTCACAGATGGCGGTATGGCTGGCGGCCGTTACGGCAGCGGCGTGGGTATTTCTGCTGATTGCGGATGGAATCAGAAAGATAGCACAAGACTCTGGAAAAAGAGCGCAAACAGATGTATGATGGAATAGGTGCTGGTAAATGCAAACAGAGTCAAATATAGAAGTTAAGGAGCAGAGCGATGTCCCTGAAAAAGCGGATGTTTCGTTCCAATATGGCGATTTTGTTTCTGGCCCTCCTGTCACTGCTGGTGATTATGATGGTGGTGCTGGTAACTTTTGAGGATTCCATAGAGGAAAATTTTCTGACGGTGGAGCAGTCCAGGCTGGATCGTCAGGCGATGGAAGTTTTCAGCCTGGCGGATCAGACCGATTTTGAAGGAATCGGAGATTTGAGCCGGAGAGCCGGAGAACTTGGATATCAGACGGTGGTTGTCAAGGACGGTACGGTCCTGACGGAAGAGGCCGGGGAAGATCTGGCGGATCTGGCGAAGCAGATTGGAGAAGAGGGAAAACCGGACGGCAAACCGGCGATTTATTATTATCACAACGCCACTATCGTGGCAAAATATTTTCCCGAAGAGGGGACCCTTTTTATGGCAATGGATTCCCCGGAGCAGAACTGGCTGTTTTCCTCTATCCAGGAGGCTTTTCAGGTTCTGATGACGGTACTGCTCTTTATTAGTGCCGGGGCTATTGTGGTTTTATTGCTGCTCTCTTCCTTTTTTACCAGGAGGATGGCGCGGATTGTCATGGAACCTCTGGAAAAACTGGTGGCGGGCGCCAGACGGATTCAGGAGGGAAACTTAAAAGAGTCCATCGGATATCAGGGGGACGAGGAGTTTGAGTATGTCTGCCGGGCCTTCGATTCCATGCAGGCGACGATTCTGGAGGACCAGCGGCAGAGAGAGAAAGCTGAGCAGGCCAGAAGAGATATGGTGACGGGAATATCCCACGACCTGCGCACGCCCCTGACCTCTATCCGGGGTTATATTAAAGGGGTGCTGGACGGAGTGGCGGATACGGAGGAAAAGCGGCAGATGTATCTGCGGACTGCCTATGAATCCACAGAAGATATGAATGTGCTTTTGCAGAAACTCTTTGATTTTTCCAGGATTGAGAGCGGAAACGTTCCATTTCACATGGTCCCGGTGGATTTGGCGGAGTTTACCTCCGTTTATGTGCCAAGAAGGAGGAGCGGGACAAGACAGGCAGGGTGCGGTTCCATCTGTCCGCGGTCCGGGATGGAAGTACGGAGATTTATATGGATACGAAGCAGTTTATCCGCATCTACGATAATCTGCTGGAGAACAGCTGCAAATATGCCGGAACCGAACCGGTGGAACTTTGGATTGCCGTGAAGGCGAAGGAAGGGCGGGTGTTCCTGGAGTGGAAGGATAACGGGCCCGGAGTACCCAGGGAGAAGCTGGGACGGATTTTTGAGCGGTTTTACCGCTGCGATGAGTCCAGAAGCCAGAAAGGCAGCGGTGTGGGGCTGTATGTAGTGGAGTCCATTGTGAAGCGCCTTGGCGGGATGGAATGAAGGTAATGGAGGAGCTGAAACAGTATCATTATGACCTGGTGCTTCTGGACATTATGCTGCCGGGGATGAGCGGCTACGATATCTGCCGCCGGATCCGGGACGAGATTGACATACCAATTTTGATGGTGACAGCACGGGCAGAGGCAGTAGATGTGATCCGGGGGCTGGGGCTGGGGGCGGACGACTATATTACAAAGCCTTTTGATCCTTCTCAGCTGGTGGCTCGGGTGCGCTCACATCTGAAGCGTTACCGGCGCCTGACAGAGAAACAGGCACCTGCCGGAGAGCCTGATCGGATTACGGTGAAGGACCTGGTGATTGAGCCGAAAAACTGGAAGGTGTGGAAGGGAGGGACGGAACTGAAGCTTCCCAACCGGGAGTTTGAGCTGCTGCGTTTCCTGGCGGAGAACCCTAATCTGGTATTTTCCAAGGAAGAGCTTTTTGAAAAGATCTGGGGGTTTGACTATGTATCAGATGCGGCCACCGTCTCGGTTCATGTTAACCGGCTTTGGGAAAAAATAGAGGACGATGCCCGAAATCCCAGGATTATTGAAACCGTTTGGGGCGTAGGATACCGTTTAAATCTCTGAATGAAAGAGGGCATGGAACATGTGGCTGATTTATGGGCTGGGCTCCGCTTTTTTCGCGGGGGTGACGTCCATTCTGGCAAAATGCGGAATCCGGAAGACGGATTCCAATGTGGCGACGGCGGTGCGGACCATCGTTGTTCTTTTGTTTTCCTGGCTGATGGTCTTTCTGACTGGTTCGGAATCAGAAATATTTTCCATTGACAAGGGAACAATGTGTTTTTTAATTCTTTCCGGCGCAGCCACCGGAGCCTCCTGGCTGTGTTATTTTAAGGCCCTGCAGCTTGGTACGGTCAATCAGGTGGTTCCTATTGACAAGTCCAGTACAGTGCTGACGATTTTGCTGGCCCTGATTTTTCTTCAGGAGGGAGTGAGCCTCCCCAAGCTTTTAGCGGCTCTGACAATTGGCGTGGGGATTTTCCTTATGATTGAACGGAAAAATGAGGAAGAGGGGAAAACGGGAGGAAAGGGATGGATGATTTATGCCTGGGGCTCTGCATTTTTTGCCAGTCTGACTTCCATCCTGGGGAAAATCGGAATCTCCGGTGTGGAATCCAACCTGGGAACTGCCATCCGCACCGGGGTAGTGCTGGTGATGGCCTGGCTGGTAGTGCTGGCGGCCGGAAAAGTGAAGGAGGTCAAGCAGATTCCCGGGAGAGAGCTGGGCTTGATCTGCTGCTCCGGCATCGCCACCGGAGCCTCCTGGCTGTGTTACTATCGGGCCCTTCAGCTGGGGCCTGCCAGCGCGGTGGCGCCGGTAGACAAGCTGAGCATTTTGGTGACCACAGCCTTTTCTTATCTGGTTTTTGGAGAACGGCTGTCCGGGCGGTCGGCGGCAGGACTAGCGCTGCTGACGGCAGGAACGGTGCTGATGGCTGTTGTATAGACGGAGGATGATTCATTCCTCCGTCTTTTTAGTTGCTTCTACATTTTCTTAACACTCCAAATCGGATTAATATTCATCCTGCAATTAATAATGGCCAGTAATGATAATATCGGTCAGAAAGAAGTATATCATGCCAGGATAGGAGCAACCTATCATAGGAGGCGCAGGAAAGACCGATGCGGATTTCAAAGGCGCAAAGAAAGGAGCAGGAAAATGGAAGCAAAAACCAAAGGAAATGTCAGGCCGTTTGGCATGGCAGATAAAATAGGATATGCATTCGGTGATTTTGGAAATGATTTCACTTTTATGCTGTCCTCCATGTTTATGATGAAATTTTACACCGATGTAATGGGCGTTGCCCCCGGAATCGTGGGAGGACTGATGATGGCGGCACGCTTTGTGGACGCGGTGACGGACGTGACCATGGGACAGATTGTGGACCGGTCCCGTCCTACAAAGGATGGAAAGTTCAAGCCCTGGATCAGGCGGATGTGCGGTCCTCTGGGAATTGCGGGATTTCTGATTTTCCAATCGGAGTTCGCCGGGATGTCTGTGGGTTTTAAAATATTCTGGATGTTTTTAACCTATCTTCTCTGGGGATCCATTTTCTATACCTCGGTGAATATCCCCTACGGCTCTATGGCTTCTGCCATATCACCGGATCCTAACCACCGGGCGCAGCTGTCCACTTACCGCAACATCGGAGCCACCATGGCCAGTCTGGTCATCGGAACCGGTACTCCCCTTCTGGCCTATGAAGCGGCGGACGGAGCTACTGTTCTTTCCGGCAGCCGCATGACCGTCATCGCCGGCGTGTTCGCGGTCTGCGGTATTATATGTCATCTGCTTTGCATTTACCTGGTAGAGGAGCGTGTGGAGATCCCGCAAAATACCAGCAGGCTGGATGTAGGAAAAATGCTGCGCAGCATTGCAACCAACCGCTCCCTGCTGGGAATCATCGCGGCGGCAATTATGCTGCTCCTTGGCATGCTGGGGATGAGCGGTATGGCGCCCTATGTGTTCCCGGTCTACTATAACAGCGCTACGGCCCAGTCCATGTCCTCCCTAGTCAGCAACCTGGCAGTGCTGTTTGTCTGCGCCCCTTTGGCGGCCAAGCTGGCCCAAAAGGCAGGAAAAAAGGAGCTGTCCGCAGTATCCTGCCTTCTTGGCGCGGCGGTATGGCTGATTTGTCTGGCAATCCGGCCTCAGAGCGCCATGGCATTCGTAGGCTTTTACGCCGTTTCCTATATCGGCATCGGAATGTTCAATACGGTCATCTGGGCCATGATTACGGACGTAATCGACGACGCGGAAGTGAAAAACGGCATCCGGGAAGACGGGACCATTTACTCCGTTTATTCCTTTGCCAGAAAGCTGGGTCAGGCTCTTTCCTCCGGAATGATTGGCGGACTGATGACCATGATCGGCTACTCCGACGCGGTGGCAGCCAATCCGTCCGCTTATCCGGAGGTACTGGATAATATCTTCAACCTGGCATGCATTATCCCGGCCATCGGGTTGATTGCGGTTGCGCTGGCACTGATTTTCATTTATCCTTTAACTAAGAAACGTGTGGAGGCAAATGTGGCGGAGCTGGCCGGACGGAGAAACAAGTGAACCGGCAAGGAGGAAATCAAGTGACAAAGAAAGCATCGGATTGTGTAAAATATTATCAGAATGAGAACGGCCCGGTCATCGGGACCGTTTCCGGAAGGATGATCGAGAAGGACGGACTGTATTTTAAGGATCTGGACGGCAGCGGAGAGTTTCAGGATTACGACGACTGGCGGCTGCCGCCGGAGATACGGGCCCGGGCCTATGTGAAGACCCTGACCACGGAGGAGAAAATCGCCCAGCTGTTCATCTCCGACTGGCGCATGGGAAAATATCTGAGCCAGTTCCCGGACCATGAGCCCAGGCTGGATGAGTCGGGAACCCTGGACGAGGCGGAGTTTACGGGAAAGACCATTTTCGGTGAGCAGCATCTGCCCGGGACCACGACCCTGCTGAAGGATTGGTTCGCCCGGCATCTGATTCTCAGGGCCAACCCCACGCCGGAGGATTTGACGGACTGGTTAAACCAGCTTCAGGCCGTGGCGGAGGAGTGCCGGCATTTCGTGCCGGTCCAGGTGGCCTCCAACTCCCGGAATGAGAACGGGGAGCTGGTGTTCGGCATGAACGACGCCGGAGGGGTCTTTGCCTCCTGGCCCGGAACCCTGGGAATCGCGGCGGCGGTGAAGGGGGATTCCATGAAAGTGGCGGAGGATTTTGCCGACTGCGTCCGCAGGGAGTGGAACGCCGCAGGACTGCGGAAAGGCTATATGTATATGGCCGACGTGGTTTCCGACCCCAGATGGCAGCGGACCTACGGAACCTTCGGGGAGGACCCGGAGCTTATTGCGGAGATTTTCCGCCATATCATCCCTAAAATCCAAGGAAGCGGGGAGGGAGTCACTCCCGACGGCGTGGCCATGACGGTGAAGCATTTCCCCGGCGGGGGAGCCAGGGAGAACGGCTTTGACCCTCATTACAGGATGGGGCAGTGGAATGTTTACCCCACTCCCGGGGCGCTGGAGCGCTACCACCTTCCGGCCTTCCGGGCGGCGGTGGACGCTAAGGCTTCCTCCATTATGCCCTACTATGCCAAACCTGCCGCGGAAAAGAGCGCACCCCAGAGGGACCTGGAGGGCAGGACCATCCCGATGGAGCCTTACGGCTTTGCCTATAATAAGTTCTTTATCGACGACCTCCTGCGCCGCCAGATGGGATTTCAGGGATATGTCAACTCCGATACCGGTATTGTCCACAATATGAGCTGGGGTGTGGAGCGGCTGGATGAGGCGGAGCGGATAGGATTTGCGGTCAATCACGCCGGAACGGACTTAATCAGCGGGCTTTTTGACAATCAGTACGGCCGCGAGGCCTACGACCGGGCCTGCAATGACTACTACGAGGACCATCCGGTTCCGGAAGGCTTTTCAAAAGAGGACCTGGTGCTGACCGAAGAGGCTCTGGACCGGGCGGTTTCCAGAACCCTGACGGAGATGTTCGCCCTGGGAATGTTTGAGAATCCTTACCGGGACCCGGCCCGGGCAGCGAAGGTGGTGGCCAATCCGGAGGACTGGGAGAAGGCCATGGATGCCCACCGAAAGAGCATGGTGCTGCTGAAAAATGACGGAACACTGCCGTTAACGAAGGAGAAGCTGGAGGAAAAGAAGGTTTACGTGGAATGCTTTCACAAAAATGAGGAGACGGCGGCCCAGGCCACTGCTTCTCTGCGGAAGCTTTTGGAAGGCCAGGTGCAGCTGACGGAGGATTACCGGGAGGCAGATTATGCCATTCTGTTTTTAAATCCCTCCTCCGGGGAATATTTTAACGCTACGCCCGGATATCTGGAGTTGGACCTCTGCGACGGAAAGGAAGTTCCGGATGTGGACGAGGAGGGCAGGCCCACGGACCGGAGCCACAAGGAAACGACTCTGGCAGGGGTGGGCCGCATTGAAGAGATTGCCCGGGCAGTCCATGGGAGAGGGGGGAAGGTCATCGCCAGCCTGAACGTGACCCTGGCCTGGCAGGTGGGAAACGCGGAGCCCTTCTGCGACGCCTTCCTCTGCGGCTTTGACACGTATCCTGCCGCCGTGCTGGATGTGGTGTTGGGCCGGTTCGCCCCCACGGGCCGCCTCCCCCTGACCCTTCCCAGAGGGGATGAGGTGCTGAAGGTGGACGCCAATGGGGTGTGCGTAAGCCCCAACGATGTGCCGGGCTATGACAAGGACCGGTATATGCCCGATTCCCTGAAGGACGAAAACGGCAAGGCCTACGCTTACCGGGATTCGGCAGGGAACTACTATGAGCTGAACTTTGGCCTCAGATTCAGCTAAGACAGCTTATAACGGAAATCGGATTCAGCCGGCAGAAGCCAATATGGCGGACGCCGGCTCCTTCTATCTTCAGGGGACCGGCCTCCCCGTATACCCGGGTGGTAAAGACCTCCTCCCCACCATTGACGAAGATTTCCAGGGAAGTGGTGTCGGAAAAAATCCGGAGCTTCTTTAGACGCTCCAGCCTTACGCTGCGGCGGTCCCGTCCGAATCCTCCCTTTTCCAGATGGAGGGTCAGCAGGCCGTTCTCATAGCGAAGGAATGCGCCGTCCCGCAGGGTCAGGCAGGCAGAAGAGCAGTTCTCAAACTCCGCGTTCAGTTCGTATACCAACTCCCGGATTCCGGCTTTATTAAACTGTTCCGGGGATGGAAATTCCCGAATCTCATCCCGCAGCTGCATAAGCTCCGGAACCGGCTCCTGGATGAGCCTTCCCTTTTTCAGGGAGAGGACTCTGGGGATGGTCAGGGCGTGCTGCCAGCCGTCGGCTTCGGTGGGATTGGTGTATTCCGCATCGGGAATCCCCATCCAGCCGATGAGAATCCGGCGGCCCTTTTCATCCAGGAAGGACTGAGGAGCGTAGAAATCAAATCCCCGGTCCACCTGGGAAAAGCCGGAGTCCAGGTTTACCTTCCAGCTGCCTCCTTCAAAATCGGGCAGCACTTCCATGGACAGGCATTGATAGATGTTTGCAAAGTCGATTTCCTGTCTGGGCACACCCTGAGGGCAGCAGATGAGGCGCAGCCTGCCGTCCATGAGAAACAAATCCGGGCACTCCCACATGTAGCCCAGGGGCCTGGGGGAGGTGATGCGCCCGGCGCACTCCCATTTTTTTAAGTCTGAGGAGCGGTAGAGGAGGGCGAGCCCCCGGTCCGACCGGTCCCGGGCGCCCAGGACCATGTAGAAAGAGCCCTCATACTCCAGGATTTTCGGGTCCCGCACATGGCAGCTGATGTCCGCCGGGTAGTCCGCAGTGGTCATCAGCAGCTCCTTTTCGGAAAAATGTTCCCCGTCGGGGCTGGAGACGTGTACGGTGTTGCTGCCCCGGCCGGAACGGATGTAATCGTAGTCCGGCCGGTCGAAGTATTTTACATTTCCCGTGTAAAAATAGTGGATGGTCCCGTCCTTTAAAAAGGCGGAGCCGGAGTAAACCCCGTGGGCGTCAAAGTCCTGGTCCGGGAACAGCACCGGTCCGCGGTCCTCGTAGTGGATAAAGTCCCTGGTGGTGCAGTGGTTCCACAGCTTAATCTGCCCGGTGGGCTCAAAGGGGGTGTACTGGTAGTAAATGTGGTACACCCCGTCCTTCTGGCAGAGGCCGTTGGGGTCGTTGAGCCAGCCGGTCTCTGGCATCAGGTGGAAGTGGAGCCGGCGGGGGTCGCCGGACACCTTCCGGCGGTAATCCCCATGTTCCCTGCGCCACCGTAGGAAATCATTTTTTGTTACTTTCTGATATTTCTGAATGGTCATGAATCTGAACGACCGTCCTTTCTGTGAAAATCCAAATATTCCGTCCTGAACTGTTGAAGAAAATCCAAATGGTCCGGACCTTATGCCGGCCTGCGCACAATCAGAGCCGGGGTGCAGGTATCGGCCTGGTTTTCCTCCAGCGCCTCAACCTGTTCCTGGGGAACCTGGGGCAGGAGCAGCATAACCTGAGGATTGTAGCCCTTGCTGCGGACAAATTCCACGTCCATTTTCAGGATGGGCTGGCCCTGCTTCACGGAGGCGCCGGTCTCCACAAGGGCCTCGAAGCCCTGGCCTTCCAGCTTCACCGTATCGATGCCCGCATGAATCAGCACGTCAATACCGGAGGCGGAGGTGATGCCCACGGCGTGCTTGGTGGGAAAAATCAGGCTGACGGTCCCGTCGCAGGGAGCGCAGATGACGGAATCCTCCGGATTGACGGCGCAGCCCTCTCCCAATGCCTTGGAGGCAAAGGCCGGGTCGTCGGCTTTGGAGATGGGGAGCATCTGGCCTTTTACGGGGTTGTAGAAGGTTTCGGTGACGGCGGCACCTTCCGCCTTGGATTCGGCAGCCGCTTCACCGGCAGTCTCTGCAGGTTCCGCTTCCCTGGTGGTTTCCGCGGCAGCCGTATCGGAGGAGACGGCCGTTTTCGGGGCTTCTTTGGAGGGTGCCTCCTGCTCGCCCAGCCGGTATTTCTTCCAGAATACCACCGTCAGCAGGAAGGAAACGCCCATGGAAATCACAAGCCCGATGGCAAAGTTGGGATAGTCGGCAGGTTTCATGGAGATAAATCCAGGAAGCCCGGCTGCGCCCAGGGCCTGTGCCAGCACATGGGTGGCGGCCAGCCAGGCGCTTCCTGCGGCGGAGCCGATGATGGCGGCGTAGAAGGGATACTTTAACTTTAAGGTTACGCCGAACATGGCCGGCTCCGTAATACCCAGCAGGGCGGAGATGCCGGAGGCGGAGCAGATGGATTTAATCTTGTCATTTTTCGTCAGCATCAGCACCGCCAGTACAGCCGCGCCCTGGGCCACGTTGTTCATGCTGGCGGTGGAGAAGATGAAGCTTCCTCCGGTAGTAGCGCTGTCCGCAATCAGCTGGGTCTCAATGGCGATAAAGCTGTGGTGCATGCCGGTCAGGGTGATGGGCGCGTAGACCAGACCGAAGAGCGCTCCGCCCAGGGCTCCCAGGGTGTTGTAGGTCCAGGTGATGCCCGCTGCCAGCAGATTTCCGGCCTCCCGCAGAACGGGCCCCACAAAGATGAAAGTTAAAAAGGAGGTAGCAAGAATGGAAACCAGGGGCGTGGTCAGGTTGTCCAGCCAGGAGGGGGTGACTTTGTGAAGACGCTTCTCAATATTGGCCAGAATCCAGGAAACGGCCAGCACCGGTAGGACGGTACCCTGGTAGCCGATGGCGGGAATGGCAAGTCCGAAGACATTCCACACCGGCGGCTCGGCGAGGCCAATCTGGTAGGCGCTCATCAAATCCGGATGGACCATAATCATACCCATGGCGGCGCCAAGATAAGGGTTGCCGCCGAATTTCTTGGCCGCGCTGAAGCCAATCAATACCGGCAGAAAGGTAAAGGGAGCGCTGGCAAAGAGATTTACGGCGGTGGCCAGACCGGCCCATTGGGGATAGGCCTCGATGAGAGATTGGCCTCCAAAGAGGTCCGAGGTCAAAATGTTGTTGATGCCCATCAGAAGGCCCCCTGCCACGATGGCCGGGATGATGGGAACGAAAATGTCGCTGAGCATCTTGACGAAGCGCTGGAGGGGATTGCCCTGTTTTTCCTCCGGCTCCTCCTGGGATTCCTCAGCGGCGCCCAGCTGCTTCTGCACCTCCGCAAATACCAGGTTCACGGTTCCGGAACCAAAGATAATCTGAAACTGGGACTGAGTCAGGAAGACGCCTTTCACCCCTTCGATATCGCTAATGGCCTCTTCGTTTCGCAGGTCGTTGTCCTTGAGCTGCAGGCGCAGTCTGGTGGCGCAGTGGGCCGCGGAGCGGATGTTGTTTCTGCCGCCGACGTTTTGGATGACCTGTCTGGCAATTTCTGCATAATCCATAAATCTGTAACCTCCCTTTGTGTGAAGTGTTTGTAACTGCCCTGCTTTGGGCAGTTACGGATTTCAATAAAATATGGTATCGGTTCCATATAGAAATAATAGTGTATTACTGGGTGAAAAGTCAATAGAAAAATGGAACCGATTCCATTTTGAGGTGTAGAAAAACAGAGGTGGTTTTTGTGCATATCACACAAATCCTCTGTTTTAGAGTAACAGTTCAGGACAATGCGCCGCTCTTCTTGTCAGAGCGAAGACTGCCGCCGGGAATCAGCTGGAATCCCACCACCTGTTTTTGTGGAACCGGTTCTCCCTGAATCAGCTTCAGCAGGGTTTCCGCTCCCAGATAGCCAAGGGTGTAGGAATCGAATTTCAGGGTGGTCAGGCTGGGGGTCAGGAGGGCGCTTTCATCGTAGCCGCCGAATCCGGTCACAGACACATCGCCGGGTATGGAAAGGCCCATTTCCCCCAGCACCCGGTAGGCGCCGTAGGCCAGACGGTCCGTGGCGCAGATGAGGGCGTCCACAGGGCCGGACCGGAGGGCCCTCCGGGTCATTTCCTGTCCGCTTTCGTAAGTGTAATCTCCCTGGAAAATCCGCACATCCTGGATTGAGCAGCTTTTCAGTCCGTCCAGGACACCACGGCGCCGCTCCATTCCCACAGCGATGTCGCTTTCCTCCACACCCAGGTAGGCGGGGAACGCGGGATGGGACTCTCCAACCAGCTGTCCTATGGCAAAGCCTGCCTGGTAGTCGTCATCCACTACGCTGAAGCCGCCGGGGCATTCCTGGGCCAGGACCACAATCGGCATGGGGCTGTGTTCAATCAGCTTCCGGTGTTCCGGGGTGATGGTGATGGCGCTGAGCAGAATTCCATCTACATTCAGGCTCATTAGCTGCCGGATATTTTCCAGTTCCTGTGTCACACTGTGGTCCGAATTTTTAATCAGGGTTTCATAGCCCTCTTTTCGCAGATACCGGTCGATGCTGGTAATAACCCGGCCTGTGATTTTGGAATTCAGGGCGGGGACCACAACCCCTACCACCCGGCTGTTTCTGGCCTTCAGACGGGCGAAGGTGTTGGGGGTGTAGTTGTATTTTTTGATCACTTCCTGGATTTTCTCCCGGGTCTCCTGACGGACGTAGCCGCCGTTAAAATATCGTGAAACTGTGCTTTTGGTAACGCCCGCCAGCTGGGCGATGTCAGCCATGGTGATTTTTTCCATAAAAGACAGACTCCTCTGTTGTCCGGGCCCTTTTGGCGGGACGGCCGCCAAGGCCTTGTGATACCGGTATCATATCATAAAATGAAAGAAGAGGCAAAATGTTTTCATAGTTCCATAAAAGGCTTCCTTAAATGGTTCCGGGGATATCTCTCCACGAAAGCAGGCGGCAGATTGTAGAAGGCGGCGATTTGTGGTAAACTCGGTTCAGGATGAAGCATCAAAGCCAGGAAGAGGAGGATTATCATGAAAACAATCGGTCTGCTTGGGGGAATGAGCTGGGAGAGTACGGTTCCTTACTATCAGATTGTAAACGAGACCGTTAAGGAAAAATTGGGAGGACTTCATTCCGCGAAGCTTTTGCTCTACAGCGTGGATTTCGCGGAAATCGAGGAGTGCCAGGCCAGGGGAGAGTGGGAGAAGAGCGCGGAGATTCTGGGAAAGGCTGCCAGAGGACTTCAGGAAGCGGGGGCAGATTTTCTGGTCATCTGCACCAACACTATGCACAAGGTGGCGCCCCAGATTCAGGAGCAGATTTCCATGCCCATCCTTCACATCGCGGATGCCACTGCCGACGCCCTTCTGGAGGAGAAAATTGGGACCGCCGCCCTGCTGGGAACCAAGTACACCATGACCCAGGACTTTTATAAGGAAAAACTGGTACAGCGGGGAATCCAGGTCCTGGTTCCGGAGGAGGAAGAAATCGAGGCGGTAAACCGGGTGATCTATGAGGAACTGTGCAGGGGGATTATTTCTGATGAGTCACGGAAACAGTACGTGAAAATTATTGAAAATTTGAAGGAAAAAGGAGCTCAGGGGGTCATCCTTGGCTGTACGGAAATCGGACTGCTGGTCAAACAGGAGGATTCCCCGCTGCCGGTATTTGACACCACCGCCATCCACGGATACCGGGCGGCCATGGAGGCCCTGAAAGACTGATAATGAAAGGAGGGAGACCTGTGCTGAAAATTGTTTTGGGGGATATAACAAAGGTGAAGGCCGACGCCATTGTCAACGCGGCCAATACCAGCCTTCTGGGCGGCGGGGGAGTGGACGGCGCCATCCACCGGGCGGCCGGGCCGGAATTGCTGAATGAGTGCCGGATGCTCCACGGCTGCCGCACCGGGGAGGCGAAGATGACCGGAGGCTACCGCCTTCCGGCCCGGTATGTAATCCACACCCCCGGCCCTGTGTGGAACGGGGGTACGAAAAATGAGGAGCATCCCCGGATGGAGGTGCAGATGGTCTGCTTTGATGAAAAGACAATGGCAAATTATCAGCGGGCATTTGAGGAGGCACAGGGCAAAAAGGATTAATCTATAAATCTTTTTCCACAAAATGGACAGCGGATTCATCTCAGTATCTTCGGTAGATTCTTTCTTTGTTTTGGTCCAGATTCAGCTGATACAGGCGGAAAATGACGGAGATATTTTTGGGCTGCCACTGCTCCTCGTAGGAATATTGATAATGCATGCCCAGGCGGGCCATTACCTGGCCGCTGCGGGGGTTGTTTCGGTCATGGGTGGCTGTGATAAACGGAAGTCCCCAGGATTTCAAAAGTCCGATAACGGCCTGCCCCACTTCTGTCATGATTCCTCTGCCCCAAAACTCCCTGCGCAGTCCATAACCCAGGTCGTGGGCCTCATCCATACTGACGTTGATATATCCAATGGGAATGTTATCCTGCTTCAGGCAAATGGCCCAGCCGCAGCCCTGCGGCTGACGGTAGAGGGATTCATAGCGTTGTTCCATAAAGGCCTTTGTTTCCCGGATCGATGTTAAGGGATACCAGGGGAGAAAACGGTTTGTCTCCCGGTCACTGAAAATGAGAAACGCAGCCTCTTCGTCTGCGGCGGAAAATTTACGCAGGATGAGGCGGCCGGTTTCAAGGGCAGGCGTGTTCCCTGGTTTTAGGGGAAATGGTCCTTTGTGCATGCGGTTATCAGCGGCAGCCATGGCAGTTCCTCGCTGCGGCGCATCCGGCCGGAGTGACGGCGCATCCGCCTTTGGCTGTTTCCCGCAGCTCCGGAGCCAGACGCCGCCCCACATTGTACATGGCCGCTAACATTTCATCGAAGGGGATCAGCTGCTTCACTCCGCTTAAGGCCAGCTCCGCCGCGGTGATGGCGCCCGCGACTCCTATGGCGTTCCGGTTCTGGCAGGGATATTCCACCAGACCGCCTACCGGGTCGCAGACCAGCCCCAGAAGGTTCATCAGGGAGGTGGAGGCGGCGTCCAGGCACTGGGCGGGAGTGCCGCCCATAAGCTCCACGGCGGCTGAGGCGGCCATGGCGGAGGCTACGCCTACCTCAGCCTGACAGCCTCCTACGGCTCCCGCCACCGTGGCGTTGCGCATGGCCAGGTAGCCCACCGCGCTGGCGTTGTAGAGGGCGGGCAGAAGGTCGGCGTCATCCAGATGATATTCCTCCTTTAAGGCCAGAAGGACTCCGGGAACCACTCCTGAGGAACCGGCGGTGGGGGCGGCTACGATGAGGCCCATGGAGCTGTTGACTTCCAGCACGGCCATGGAATAGGCGATGGCTCTGGAGAGCAGGCTGCCGCAGATGGCGTTTCCCTCTCTGCGGTGCCGGTCCACCAGGGCGGCTTCTCCTCCGATGAGGCCGCCCATGGAGGCGCGGGGCCGGCTGATGGGGTCCTTTGCCGAACGGGTCATAATTTCCAGAACACGTTTCATTTTCCGGTCCATCTCCTCTGTGGTGGTTTCCGCCAGATGGATTTCCCTTTCTTTCATAATCCGGGAGATGGGAAGTCCTCTTGTTTCACACAGACTTAAAAGCTCCGCTCCGTTTTTAAAATCCATCTTATAATCCCTCCTTTACGTCAATGACCATTACATTTTCCACGTCCTCTTTCTCCAGGATCCTCTGTCTGGTATCTTCCGGAAGTTCTCCGTCAAATTCCACAATGCTGTAGGCGGTGTCGCCCTTGGCTTCCCGAAAAAGGCGCATAAAGGCGATATTGACCATACCCTGGCTTAAACAGCTGGTAATGTGGGCCGCCATACCGATCCGGTCCTTGTGAACCACGATGAGGGTATTGTACTCCCCGGAGAAATCCACCTCGATGCCGTTGATGCGGGTGATGCGGATTTTTCCGCCTCCGATGGACTCGCCCCGCAGGGAAACAACCTTGCCGCTGACGCCGGTGAGGAGGATGTCCACTGTGTTGGGGTGAACGTCGGTTTCCAGCTCATTAATAGAGAAATTCCATTTCAAATTCTGCTCCCGGGCCATCTGGTAGGCTCCGGGGATGCGCTCGTCGTCGGTGGAGCAGCCCATAACGCCTGCCAGAAGGGCTCGGTCGGTGCCGTGGCCTTTGTAGGTTTTGGCAAAGGAGCCGTAGAGGGTAAAGTCCACCGCCCGGGCCGGCTCTCCCAACATCTTCCGTGCCAGCAGAGCGATGGAGCAGGCTCCCGCCGTGTGGGAGCTGGATGGTCCCACCATATTGGGGCCCAAAACATCAAAAATGCTGATAAACGCCATAAAACGTGACCTCTTTTCCTTTGAAGATTGCCGCAGGTGCAGCTTGGTTATTTATTGTAACTGTTCAGGACGGCACATACCCCAAGGGCACCTAGTCTTCTTGCCCGGCCAAGGCCTGACAAGAAGCATCGGATGTTCATACCCAAGGGGGCACACTGTCCGATGTGAAAATGGGGGTAAAAGCATACCCACAAGGGGCACTTTGCTTATAAGCAAGCTTAACGCCTGTTTTACTCCCGTTTTCCCGCCGTCCTGAACTGTTTACCATATTTTAAAGAAAGCGAGGAAAATCCTATGATAAAAGCAAGCGAAGCGCAGATTGACAACCTGGTGGCCCTGTTAGACGGTTATGCTCAGGAGGGCGGACACCATTTAAACGTAAACGTATTCAGCAAAGAGACCCTGCTGGACGCTCAGGCTCATCCTGAGAAATATCCTCAGCTGACGGTGCGGGTTTCCGGCTATGCCGTCAACTTCAACAAGCTGACAAAAGAGCAGCAGGACGAGGTAATCTCCAGAACCTTCCACGGCTCTATCTAAAAATCCACTCACCGGACTTAGGCACTGTATTTTAAGGAGGAAGCGTTTTATGATTGGACGGATCCATTCCATTGAAAGTTTCGGAACCGTGGACGGTCCCGGCATCCGCATGGTGGTATTTTTAAGCGGCTGCCCCATGCGCTGCCTCTACTGCCACAATCCGGATACCTGGGACCCCAAAGGCGGCACCCCCATGACCGTAGAGCAGATTCTGGCCCAATACCGGAGCGCGGCTCATTTCTACCGCCGGGGCGGCATCACCGTCACCGGCGGAGAGCCCCTGATGCAGATTGGCTTTGTGACGGAACTCTTTGAGGCCGCCAGGAAGGAAGACATCCACACCTGCCTGGATACCTCCGGGATCACCTTTAACCCCGATTCCCCGGGACTTAAAAAGAAATTCGACCGCCTGATGGCCTCCACCTGCCTGGTGCTCCTGGATATCAAGCACATCGACCCGGCGGAACACCAGAAGCTCTGCGGTCAATCCCAGAAGCCGGTTCTGGCCTTCGCCTCCTATCTGGAGGAAAAAAAGGTGCCGGTATGGATTCGCCATGTGGTGGTCCCCGGGATTACGGACAACGACCAGTACCTTTACCAACTTGGATTGTATCTGGGTACCCTGACCAACATCAAGGCCCTGGATGTGCTGCCCTACCACGATCTGGGTAAGCCCAAATATGAAGCCCTGGGAATGGACTATCCCCTGAAAGACACCCCGCCCCTGGACAAAGAACGGGCGGTAAGGGCCAGGGGAATCATTCTCCAGGGGATGCGGGAGAGCAGAAAAAAAGTTCTGGACAATTCTTCCGGTCGGTGCTAGACTAAAGCTACAAAATCCGTAACAGTTCAGGCCGGACAAGAAGATACCCGCCGTCCTGAAGAGTTACCAAAATTTCATATCGACATGCAGCAACAAGGGAGCTTGTATCAGCAGGCTGAGAGGAAGTAATCGAACTTCGACCTTCATAACCTGATTTGGGTAATTCCAACGTAGGGACTGGATGCATTTGACGGCAGCTGAAATTTACAATGCGGCGCCCCCACAGGCATTTCAAGTTCCTGTGGAGGCGCCGTATTTTTGTTATCAGCACTTTGTACCTGTATTTTAGGCGCTTACGTGCGATAAAAGCACTTAGCGGACCCTCCCCTCTGCATGTACGGAAAGGAGAGCTTATGCGAAACTACACCACACAGATGGATGCTGCCAGAAAAGGCATCCTCACAAAGGAGATGGAAATCGCCGCCGGCAAGGAGCAGATGGAACCCGGGGAACTGATGGAGCTGATGGCCCAGGGAAAAGCCATCATCCCCTGCAACCGCCTCCATACCTCCATCGACCCAAGCGCCATCGGTTCCATGCTGAAAACCAAGATTAACGTCAATCTTGGCACTTCCAGGGACTGGAAGGACGTGGATATGGAACTTGAGAAGGTCCGGGACGCAGTAAAAATGGGCGCCGAGTCCATTATGGATTTGAGCTCCTTCGGAGACACCAGAACCTTCCGCCAGAGCCTGACCAGGGAATGTCCCGCCATGATTGGCACCGTCCCCATCTACGACGCCGTGGTCTACTATCACAAGCCCTTAAAAGAGATTACCTCGGAAGAATGGCTGAAAATCGTGGAGATGCACGCCCAGGACGGAGTGGATTTTCTCACCATCCATGTGGGCATCAACAAAAGCACCGCGAAGCGCTTTAAGGATGCCAAACGCTTGACCAACATCGTATCCAGAGGGGGCTCCATCATTTTCGCCTGGATGGAGATGACCGGCGAGGAAAATCCATTCTATGAGCATTTCGACCGGATTCTGGATATTTGCCAGGAATACGACGTGACCCTAAGCCTTGGGGACGCCTGCCGTCCCGGCTGCCTGGAGGACGCCTCGGACATTTCCCAGATGGAGGAGCTCATCACCCTGGCGGAGCTGACCCGGCGGGCCTGGGAGAAAAACGTCCAGGTGATGATCGAGGGGCCGGGACACATGCCAATGGACCAGATTGCGGCCAACATGAAGATTCAGCAGACCCTGTGCAAGGGCGCTCCCTTCTATGTGCTGGGTCCCCTGGTGACGGACATCGCTCCCGGATACGACCACATTACCGCCGCCATCGGGGGAGCCATCGCCGCCGCGGCCGGGGCTTCCTTCCTCTGCTATGTAACCCCGGCGGAGCACCTGCGCCTTCCCGATGTGCAGGACGTAAAGGAGGGCATCATCGCCGCCAAGATTGCCGCCCACGCCGCGGACATCGCCAAGGGCGTTAAGGGCGCCAGAGACTGGGACAAGGCTATGAGCACCGCCCGGAAAAAGCTGGACTGGGAGGAAATGTTCCGCCTGTCCATCGACCCGGAAAAGGCAAAAGCCTACCGGGCTTCGGCCAAGCCGGAGAAGGAGGACACCTGCTCCATGTGCGGCAATTTCTGCGCCGTGAAAAATATGAACCGGATTTTGGACGGCGAGATTGTCAGCATCTACGACGAATGATGGCCGCTGATTGATGTATCGTCCTGAACTATTGCAATAAACATTTTTTCGGAGGAATATTGCCATGAAAATCAATACAAAAAGCACCCTGACTGCCGCCATGCTGACGGCCCTTGCCGTTTCCCTCTCCACCTTCGCCATTCCCATCGGCGCTTCCAAGTGCTTTCCCATCCAGCACTTATGCAATGTCATTGCCGGCGTATTTTTAGGCCCCGGATACGGGGTGGCTATGGCCTTCTGCACCTCCCTCATCCGGAATCTCATAGGAACCGGAAGCCCCTTGGCCTTTCCCGGAAGCATGGTCGGCGCCTTCCTGTGCGGTTTTCTGTATCAGCATACGGGAAAGCTGGCCGCCGCTTACTTTGGTGAGGTCTTCGGAACCGGAATCATTGGCGGCCTTCTCTGCTATCCGGTAGCCACCCTTCTGATGGGACAGGAGGCCGCCCTCTTTGCCTATGTAATTCCCTTCCTTATTAGTACTGCCGGCGGTACGGTAATGGCCATGATTCTGGTGGGAGCCCTCTATCAGTCGGGAGCCATGTCCTACCTGAAAGGAGTGTTAGGAGGAACTGCGCGATGACTGAGCCTTTCATCTGGCCGGAGCAATTTCATCTCCTGAATCGGATTGCCTCCCAAAAACCGGTCGTCCATTGCATCACCAACTATGTCACCGCCCGGGATGTGGCCAACCTCCTGCTGGCTGCAGGGGCCTCCCCCATTATGGCGGATCATGAGCAGGAGGTGGAAGAAATCGCCCGGATCAGCCAGGCCCTGGTGCTCAATCTGGGAACCTTCAAAGGCTCCTCCATGCCGGCCATGATGAAAGCCGGAAAAATGGCCGCCTCCCTGGGGCACCCCATCGTCCTGGACCCGGTAGGCGTAGGCGTCTCCTCCCTGCGGATGGAGGCCGCCTTAAAACTTCTCCGTGAGACCAACTGCACCGCCATCCGGGGAAATGTCTCGGAAATCATGGCGCTGGCGGACCGGCTGCTTCTGAAAGAAGAACCCCTCTCCCTTGGGGAAAAGGGCGTGGATGCCGGGGAAGGGACGGATTGGAGCCGGGAAGGCTCCTGCTGCGGTCTGGCTCAAAGCAAGTGCTTTATGAGAGCAGGGAATCTGGCCCTGGCCACAAACACCATTGTCATCATGACCGGTCCCAAAGACCTGGTTACCGACGGGCGGCGGTTCTGTCTGGCTGAAAACGGCTGCCCTATGATGAGCCGGATGACCGGAAGCGGCTGCATGTTAAACGGCATTGCAGCCGCTGCCCTGTCTGTGTCCGAGCCTCATTTCTATTTTGAGGCCGCCCTTTACGGTGTCTGCGCTGTGGGAATCTGCGGGGAGACAGCCTGGAAGAAAACCCAGGCCAGCGGCGGAGGCTGCGGCGCCTTTGCCATGTATTTTATGGATGCCATGAGCCAGCTGACCGATGAAACGGCGGCCTCCTCTTCCCGGGTTGTCCCGCTTTCCGCTGCTTCACTCTCCGCTGCCCCATCTTCTGCTGCCTCTTCCTCTGACGCCTCCTCTCAGACTCAGCGTCCGCAGCTGGATTTGAGGCTTTACGCTGTAACGGACCGTTCCTGGACCGGCGGCAAAACTCTGAAAGAACAGCTGGAGGAGGCCTTAAAGGCTGGCGTTACCATGGTGCAGCTGCGGGAAAAAGAGCTGGACGAGGAGGCCTTTCTAAAGGAAGCCCTGGAAATCAAAGAGCTGACGGACCGCTATCACGTTCCATTAATCATCAACGATAGTTTAAAAGTAGCGATGGCCTCCCATGCATCGGGTGTCCATCTGGGCCAGACGGATTTGGACCCCATGGAGGCCAGAAGGATTCTCGGTCCCGGCAAAATCATCGGCGTCACTGCCAAGACCGTCAGCCAGGCCCAGGCGGCTCAGGCCGCGGGGGCCGACTACCTGGGCTCCGGAGCCATTTTCGGCTCCAGCACAAAAAAAGATGCCCTTCCCATGACCAAGGAACAGTTGGCGGCCATTACAGCCTCTGTTTCCATTCCCGTTGTTGCCATCGGGGGCATCACCCCCGACAACGTCCATCTGTTAGATGGGACGGGGGTAGCGGGAGCCGCTGTGGTCTCCGGCATTTTCGCCGCGCCGGACATTACGGAGGCGGTAAAGAAGCTTCGGGAAACCATAGACGCTATCCGTTCCCATTGAAAATCCATACCAGGAGGTTAATTATGAACCGGAAAACCGTTCTCACCATCGCCGGTTCCGACTCCAGCGGAGGAGCCGGAATCCAGGCGGATTTGAAAACCATGACCGCTCTGGGCCTTTACGGCATGAGCGTTATCACCGCCCTCACCGCCCAGAATACCACAGGAGTTTACGGTATTCTGGATGTGGAGCCGGAATTTGTAGCAAGACAGATGGACTGCGTGTTTCAGGATATCTTTCCGGACGCCATCAAAATCGGCATGGTATCCCGGCCAGATATCATAGTCGTCATCGCGGAAAAGCTCAGGGAATACCAGGCTCAGCCGGTGGTCCTGGACCCGGTTATGGTTTCCACCAGCGGCTCCCGTCTTCTGAAAGAGGAAGCCGTGGACACCCTTTGTGGCTGCCTTCTGCCCCTGGCCGCCCTTGCTACCCCCAATATACCGGAGGCGGAGATTCTGAGCGGTCATCCCATTGAAAACAGAGAGCAGATGGAGACAGCCGCCCGGGAGATTTCCCGCAGATTCGGCACAGCCGTACTGGTCAAAGGCGGTCATCATACATCGGATGCCGACGACGTGCTCTGCATGGATGGAAAGATTCGCTGGTTTTACGGCAGACGGATTGACAGCTCCAATACCCACGGCACCGGCTGCACCTTATCCAGCGCCATCGCCTGCGGACTGGCAAAGGGACTGTCCATGGAGGAAAGCATTTCCCAGGCAAAGGAATATCTCTCCGGCGCTCTGGCCTCCGGCCTGGACCTTGGAAAAGGGAGCGGGCCTTTGGACCACTGTTATTTAACAGACGGGAGGAATTTTTAATGGCATTGTTTATTACATCGGAAGGCGGGCTTACCATGGCCGGATATATCCTCAGTATTATCTTGATTCTGGTACTGATGGCCGCTTTGCTTTTCATCCGGAAAAATGCGGGCTCTTCCGGCGGACGGAACGGCTCCGGGCGCCGGTCTGCGGATACCAGACGGCTGACGGTCTGCGCCATGTGCGTTGCCCTGGCGGCGGTTACCTCCATGATTAAGGTCTTTGAGCTTCCCCTGGGCGGCTCTGTCACCCTCTGCTCCATGCTGATGATCGTGCTGCCCGGATGGATTTACGGCCTGTCTGCCGGACTGCTCTGCGGCCTGGTTTACGGCATTCTCCAGTTTGTCCTGGGTCCCTATGTGCTGACTCTGCCCCAGGTACTTTTTGACTATGTGTTCGCCTTTATGGTCATGGGACTTTCCGGGCTGTTCTGCCGTATGAAAAACGGACTGATTCCCGCCTATATCGTGGCGGTAATCGGGCGGTGGATTATGGCTACGATTGCCGGCTTAATCTGGGTTTCCCTGGGAATGACCATCGTGGAGGGCTGGTCCCCGGTTCCCTACTCCATGGCCTACAATGGCTCCTACATCGGCGCCGAGGCGGCGGTGACGCTGGTAATTCTTATGGTTCCCTCCGTACGGCGGGGACTTGAGCGCATCAAGGCCCAGGCCCTTTGCTCCTGATTTTGAACAAGGGAACCTATATTTTCCTCTTGAATAATTGGGGGTTATGGTATAGAATAAAATCACAGAAAGCATAGGCATGTCCCTTTCACAGGACATGCTTACAACCATTAAGAAGGAGGATTTTATCATGGCATACGTTATTACTGATACCTGCGTTAGCTGCGGAAGCTGCGCCAGCGAATGTCCCGTAGGCGCTATCTCTGAGGGAGATGGCAAGTATGTAATTGACGCTGATACCTGCATCGACTGCGGTACCTGCGCTGCTACCTGCCCCACCGGCGCGATCGAGGGCTAATTGCACTTCGCTACATACTAAATCCCCTTCCGTTTGCGGGAGGGGATTTTTTGCATCCTTTTATTTTTATGCCTGTAAGGCCTTAACCATCATCTTTTCAGGAGGCATCGTTATATCATGAAAAAACCTGTCATTGGCGTCACCCCTTCTCATGAGCCGGACAGCAGCGAAATCAATGTCCGTTTTTCCTACCTGGACGCTGTAGCTGCAGGAGGCGGCATTCCCCTGGTCTTTCCGCTGAAGCTGGAACAGGAGGATATTCTCCGTCTGGCTTCCCTGTGCGACGGCTTTCTTTTTACCGGCGGGCCGGATGTACACCCCTTCCGCTTTGGGGAGGACACCCATGAAAAATGCGGTAATGTATCTCTTTACCGGGATTCCCTCGAACTGGCGCTGCTGAAAATTGCCATGGAGCAGAAAAAGCCCATTCTTGGCATCTGCCGGGGCATTCAGCTGATTAACGTAGGACTGGGAGGGGACCTCTATCAGGATCTCCCCTCCCAGTATCACCCGGACTTTCCCATTGCCCACCATCAGCCATTTCACTATACCACCTTTTCCCATCAGGTGGATATCGTTCCCGGCACCAGGCTGTCCCAGCTGGCGGACGGCGCTTCCTCCATCCCGGTGAACAGCATGCACCACCAGGCCATCCGCCGCGTGGCTCCCTCCCTGAAGGTTTCCGCTTATTCCAGGGACCATCTGGTGGAGGCGGTGGAACTGCCGGATTATCCTTATCTGCTGGCTGTACAGTGGCATCCGGAATTTCTCTGGCAGCAGGAGAAGACCTCCCGCTTGCTTTTCTCCAGTCTTGCTCAGGCCTGCCTCCTTTAAGGGGGCAGCCACCCTACTGCCCGTTACCCCCGATAATCTCCTCAGCCATCTGAACCAGCTCCGCCGGGGTGATGGTACTGTCAAATATCATCAGTCCATAGGAAATCTCATCCGCCTGCCAATTCAGGGACTGAATCTCACTGTCCTGCACTTCCGGGGAACCGTAGGAGATAATCAGCTCTCCCGCATCCATCTGGGCCTGCTCCTCCTCTGATACCTGATATTCCGGGGGGACAAAACGGTAATGCTCTTTGCTGTAAACCAGCCGGATTCCATTGTACTCAAAGGTTTCGTCTCCCACTCCATATCCTTCCGACTCCTGCATCTGCTCCATATCAATGGTCAGATCGGGCTGCCCCTCCTTTTGGTAAATCAAGTTCATCCCGGTCCATTCCTTTACAGCGTTTCCTTCCTCATCCTGGCCGGAAGCGTGAACCGGAAGGGCCGACTGGAAGGTATATCCATTGGAAAAGTTTTCCGGAATCTGCAGAGTCAGATTAAGCTCCTCTCCCATTTTCTGTGCTTCACTATATTGATTTACAGCCTCTTTCCAGCTGCTGTGGGATTCAATTCCCACAATTCTCCCTGCCGCTATGGCCGTCACGCTTCCAACTACGCACACCGCTGCCGCTGTTACCAGCACTTTTTTCCAGCTCCATTTCTTCCTCATCCCTGTTTCCTCCTCTATCCTTCTATGAATCTTCCGGCAGGCCTGCTCCGTCTCTCCCTGAGAGACCTTTATCTCTCCTGCCCTCTCCTTCAACGCACCGCGAATCTGCTCGTCCCAAAACCGTTCCTGTCTGCTCACAGCAATGCCTCCTTCCCAAATCCGTCGCTGTTCTCCTTCAGGAGCAGCCGCAGCCGGCTCCTGGCCGTATGCAGCCGCGATTTTACTGTTCCTTCCAGACAGCCGCAGACCTTGGCAATTTCCTTTGTTCCCATACCGTTGAAATAGTAGAGCACCAGCGCCGTTCTCTGTTTGGGCGGCAATTCACGGATAGCCTGATACAGCTGCCTGTTCCTGGAATCCTGAATGACCGTTTCCAGCACGGACGGCGACTGTGGTTCCTGCTCTCCAAAGATTTCCTCCGCCGGCTGCTCTCTCCTGGATTTTCTGCACACCCTCCAGGCTTCTCTGGTAAGGGTCTTAAAAAGCCACCGTTCAAAGCAGGCCGGTTCCTGTATCTTTTTGCGGTTTAAATAGCAGATTACAAAGGTTTCCTGCACAATGTCCTGACTGTCGGCTTCATTTCCGGAAATCAGATACGCCATGCGAAGAGTTTTTTCATAATAATACCTTACCAGCTGGTCAAAGGCCTCCTGGTCCCCTTCCTTCATGCGGCGGACCAGCTCCTCTGTCTCTCTCTCCAACGTTTTTCCTCCTTTCCGGTAATAAAACCCATCCGGGTCCCCAGTAATACATGCCCTTTCGGGCGGGTGCGCTTTGCGCTATTCGGTATACCCACTCGGGTACACCGTAATGCATGCCCTTTCGGGCGGGTGCGCTTTGCGCTATTCGGTATACCCATTCGGGTACCCCGTAATACATGCCCTCCGGGCGGGAGCGCTTCGCGCTATTCGGTATACCTGCTATATAGAGGAGTCTTTCGGGGAAATGGTTCATTTTTTTGAATAGAAAAATGCAAAGTACCGGTGTTTTCCTGCCGATGCTTTGCACACAAAGTTTTTAAGGTATTTACTTTCATGCTAATATCATTTATAATATTAGTATGAAAGTTAGGTGAGAAAATGAATCAATACAAACAACTGGACCATCTTCTGGAAAGCCAAAATGGGCTGCTGCGCACGGAGCAAGCTATGTCTGCCGGAATTACAAAGCCTGTTTTTTATAATTATGTGCATTCCAAGGAGTTGGAACGCGTGGCACATGGAATATATCTTTCCAAAGATGCCTGGGTAGATTCCATGTATCTGCTGCATCTTCGATTCTCACATGCTGTGTTTTCCCATGAAACGGCGCTGTTCTTCCATGACCTGACAGACCGTGAGCCACTGCAATATACGGTCACTGTAAAAACCGGATATAATCCAACTAATCTGAAAGAAGAAGGAGTGCAGGTTTTTACCATCAAGGTGGAATTGCATGAGGTTGGTTTAACAACATTGCAAACTCCTTTTGGTCATGATGTTCCGGTTTACAATATGGAACGAACCATTTGCGACCTGCTTCGGAGCCGCAGCCGCATCGAGAAACAAGCTATTCGGGACGCACTGAGAATCTATGCCAGCCGACGAAACAAAAATTTACGGACACTGATGCGCTATGCAGAGTTGTTCCGGGTTGAGAAAATTTTACGACCGTATTTGGAGGTGCTTTTATGATTAAAACGGCAAAGCAGCTGAAAGATTTGATTCGCAACCTGTCCAGGAAAAATGCTGCGAATGCGCAAATTCTGATGCGAAATTACATGATGGAGCGGTTTCTGGAACGTATCTCCCTATCAAAGTATAAAGACAAATTTATCCTTAAAGGCGGTATGCTGGTAGCCGCAATGGTAGGCATGAATGTCCGCTCCACGATGGATATGGATGCGACCATCAAGGGTATCGACATCAATATAGATAATGCAAAAAAACTAATATCCGAAATTATTGCCGTTCCTCTTGATGACGGTGTTACTTTCCAGGTAAAAAACATCTCTGAAATTATGGATGAAGCAGAATATCCAGGAGTTCGTGTTACAATGACAACTTTTTTTGATAATGTAAGAACGCCTTTGAAAATCGACATCTCTACCGGAGATATAATTACTCCCGGAGAAGTGCAGTACAGCTTCAAACTCATGCTGGAAAATCGGTCAATTGATATTTTAGCCTATAATCTGGAAACTGTGCTGGCAGAAAAATTGGAAACCATCATCACCAGAGCTACGGCCAATACGCGCATGAGAGATTTCTATGATATTTCCATTTTAGGGCAGATGTATGGAAATACTTTAAACCAAAAATTGCTCCACGATGCTTTATTGGCTACTGCACAAAAACGAGGAACGGAAAAGTATCTTATGGAAGCTATCGAAGTCTTTGATGAAGTGGGAAACAGCCCGCTCATGCAGAGTCTTTGGACAGCCTATCAAAAGAAATTTTCCTATGCCGCAGACTTATCCTGGAGTACCGTTATGGCAGCAGTTTGCGAGCTGTATTCTTCCTGTCAGAAGTAGAATTTTTCTAAAAATCGTATACCATACCTTACCCCTCCAACACCTCCCCCAAATCCAACGTCTTCGTCCCGTCCTCCCGTATAAAGCAAGGAATACCCAGTGTCTCCGTTCCTCTAAAATTTTCGTACATCGGAGAGGTATCCCGCATCATCAGATACTCCCGTAAATCGCTGTGGCAAGACAGGATATCCTTATAAGTCACCTTAAATCCTGCCTCCACCAGCTTATTCACCGCGTAAATCGTATCCGGACAAAGATGGCTGCCCATCACCGTAATCTTTCTCATATCTCTCCTCCTCAAAACCGCTCCCCGCACTTTGGGCAGTATTCGAAATCCTCAAAGGTCTCGTAACCGCAGCGGCTGCAGTGCTTTTTCATCCTGCCGTAGGTCCCGCTTCCGTCGCCGCCCTGGACCAGGGTCAAATCCTCCGGTCGGATTTCCACATCCTGACCCGCCAGAATCTTCTGGCCCACTTCCTTTTCCAGGCTGTAAACCGCGCCGCAGCAGGTCATCCGCACGTAGAACTGCCGGTTCCATTTAAACAGAGGGATGAAAAAAAAGCTGAAATAGGTGTAGGTCATTATCACCTCATACCGTCCATACCGCCCGCAGCAGCCGCAGATTACGGTTCTCACGTAGTCCAGGATTTTCCGTCCCTGGCTGATTCCTCCAATAAAAATCACAGGCTCTCCTCCTTTGTACCCGACATTCCTTCATCAGGTCATAGCCTTTTTCAGCGCCCGGAGAATCACCTTCAGCCGCCGGTTGTAGGGAGTGACCGGACAAATAGGCGTATTGACCCCCATAAGGGTGTAAACCGCCATGCGGGCCGAGCGCACGGAGTATTCCTCCGTAAATACCATGTCCTTAGGAATCTCCACAAACTGGCCCACCAGGGCAAAATTCTTGGACCCGGCCGGAACCACCCTGGGACGGTCGGTGTAGCGCCTGGGTTCAAACTGGGCGTTTACCACCGGCATGTAGCAGGGAATCACATTAATCACGGTTTCCATCAGCTGAGCAATCTCCTCTTCGGAAATGTGCAGGTGATGGAGATATTCCAGCAGGATTTCCTGTCCCGTGCAGTCTCTCATCGGCTTCTTTACATAGTCCCCATCTGCCTGGATATAAAGCCCATATCCCCAAAAGCAGGTTACCTCCTGAGGCTGATTGGCAAAATGGGGCTGGGCCGCCACTACGCTGCTGAGCAGCCAGGCGGAATCCTTAAAGGTCATCAGAGCGCCGCTTCCGGGAATATTTCCGGTAAAATTCTCAATGGCTTTCAGCAGTTGGTCTCCCCGGCAGGTAACGGTAAAGCTCATCCAGGCCGTTTCATGAGGCTTTGAGAAAAAGCTCTCCGGATTACCCAGCTCCGAATGCTTAGCCGCCGCTTTAGACCAAAGTTTAGCGCTGATGAAAGGCTCCTCTTTCCTGGGAATCGCCGCATCAAAATCTCCCAGCATCGCTCCGTCTGTCATGGAGCCGCCCGTCATAATACAGATATCCCCTTCCTTCAGCTCCCGGATGTCATGGATATAACGAGCCTCTCCCTCCGCCTGTTCCCCATTGTCCCGTTTCAGGTAGAGAGCCTTTACCGTCAGACCCGGGCCGGGTGCAAAATCCAGGTCCGTCACCTGACAGTTTTTCTCAAAGCGGACTCCTGCCTGGCGCAGATACTCCTCCAGGGGACGGATTACGCTGTCATACTGGTTCAGAGGAGTTCTGGTCACTCCCTCCAGAGTCTCAATCCGACTGAACTCGAAAATCATCCGGTTCAGATAACGGCGGAATTCAAAAGCGCTGCTCCATTTCTGGAAGGCAAAAGTGGTCTGCCACATATACCAGAAATTTGTAGTAAAGAAATGGGGCGTTTCCTTAAACCAGTCCTGAATGGTCAGATTGTCCAGCCGCTTCTCATCTGTCAGAAGAAGCTTCAGAAGGGCCAGACGGTCCTGATTGTCAAAGCCCATGGAGGATACATCCAAAATCGTTCCATCCCGGTTTACCAGTCTGGCTTTCGCATGGGTGGGATGGGCATGGTCGAAATTCAATATTTCCTCCGTAACGCTGCGGCCCGGGTTGGTAAGGGACGGAATGGAGGAGAAAAGTTCCCAGAAATTCTCATAGGTTTCCTCGTTCAGCATGCGGCCGCCCCGGCACACAAAACCGTTTCGGGAATCCCCGCTTCCGTCATTGCTTCCGCCCAGCACGCCCAAGCCTTCATAGATCGTAATATGGCTGCCGGGGAACTTGCAGTCCCGGACCAGATAAGCCGCCGCCGCCATGGAAGCCAGACCGCCGCCGATGAGATAGGCCTGCCGGTCCCCATAGTCCCGGTTGTTCATCACCGCTTCTTCGATCGAGCGGATTCGGGAGGCTTCCTGCTGTTTCTGCTGGTCCCGCATCCGTTTTAATACTACGCCAGCGGCTGCTGCCGCCGCCGCCGCTGTAAGAATTTTTCCTGCTTTTCGTTTCATCCTGCCGCTTCCTTTCCGGACATGTTCTGATATGCCCCTTCTTCAAAAGTATTTCCAGCTTCCGGCCCTTTCAGCCGCTCAGAGCTGAAAAATAATCCGACAATGCCCCAAACTGCTCCAGGGTCAGGGCTTCTCCACGAACCGTCGCTCCCAATCCCAGGCTCCCGATGGCCTGCCCAATCTGCTCCTTTGTATAGGAAAGCTCCGGGCTGTTGTTCAGACTGTTCTGCAGGGTTTTCCGCCGCTGGTTAAAGGAAGCGCGGATGAGCCGGAACATCAGCTTCTCATCCTTCACCTTTACCGGCGGCTCCTTGTGTCTCGTCAGCCGGATTACGGCGGAACCAACATTGGGACGGGGGATAAAACAATTGGGAGGCACATTGGCCACAATATAAGGGCTGGCATAGTACTGGACCGCCAGTGACAGGGCTCCGTAGTCTTTGGAACCGGGACCTGCCTGCATCCGGTCCGCCACCTCCTTTTGCACCATCACCGTAATATTGTCAACCGGGACCTGCTGTTCAAACAGGCTCATGATAATCGGCGTTGTAATATAGTAGGGGAGGTTTGCCACCACCTTGATGGGCCTTCCCTGGTTGTACTCCTTTGCCAGGCCTTCCATGTCCACCTTGAGGATGTCCTCATTGATTACCGTCACATTGGGATAATCTTTTAGGGTTTCCTCCAGAATGGGGATTAAGTTGGAGTCAATCTCCACCGCCACCACCTGGCGGGCATTTTCCGCCAGATACTGGGTCAACGTCCCAATGCCTGGGCCGATTTCCAGTACGCAGTCATCCTTCGAGATCTGGGCCGCCGCGATAATCTTGTCCAGCACATGGGGATCAATGAGGAAATTCTGGCCGAATTTTTTCTGGAAGGCGAACTGGTATTTCTGGATCACCTGAATCGTTTCCTTTGGATTGCTTAATTTATGTTTCATTTTCTCCTCCCTCTCAGTCAGCGGTCCGGGGAATACGATACAGTTTCAAGGCATTCTCCCATGCCGCCTCCTCCACTTCCCCGGCAGTAATCCCTTTCAGCTGGGAAATCACCTCCACCACAAAAGGCAAATTCAGGGAGGAATTGCGTTTCCCCCGGTTAGGAACCGGAGCCAGGTAAGGGCAGTCCGTTTCCAGAACCAGCCGGTCCAGAGGCATATACTCCACCACTTCCTTCAGCTTCTTCGCATTCTTGAAGGTAACCACGCCGCCGATTCCCAGATAGAAGCCCATATTCAGGTATTCTCTGGCCATCTCCTTAGAATAGGAAAAGCAGTGGATTACACCGCCCAGCTCCCCCGCCTTTTCCTCCTTCATAATATCCAATGTATCTTTCGCCCCATCACGGCTGTGGATTACCACCGGCAAATTCAGCTCCCTGGCCAGGTCCAACTGGCTGCGAAACCATTTCTGCTGGGTCATATGGTCCGGCTCCTCCCAGTAATAGTCCAGACCAATCTCTCCCACCGCCACAATCCGGGGATGGCTCTTTAATGCCTGCCTCAGCCAGTCCAGTCCCTCCTGGGTCAACTGGGCCGTTTCGCTGGGATGGACTCCCAAACAGCCGTACATCCAGGGGTAGCGCCGCACCAGCTCCAGGGTGGTTTCGCAGCTTTTTAAGCTTGCTCCTATATTGGCCACCGCCCCGATTCCGGCAGCTGCCAGGCTGTCAAGCAACTCCCCCCGGTCCGGGTCAAAGGCCTCGTCGTCATAATGAGCATGAGTATCAAAAATCATCGCTATATTCCTACTTTCCGCGCCGCCCACCCGGCAATAAAATATAAAAGGGCCAGGTGAACCGGGTAGAAGGCATAGTAAACGTATTTCCATTCCCTGGCGCCTCTTCTACCATTATACAGGACAATGGGCGCATATGCCAGTGCAGAAATACAAAAACAGCTCAGACTTTCCAGGGCGGACAGAATCATCCCCCAGAAAAGACGAGCTGTATCATTGTAACGGAACCAGTAGAGAGCCCCGATTAAAAGGATTCCAAGAACATTGTAGTCGGTGCGAAGAAGCCATGACAAGCCGCAGCCCGCCAAAAGAGCCAGAATCTGCTGGGCCGGATGCACTGACAGTTCCAGAGCGGTCAGCATGAGCAGACCAATCCAGAGCGTCAGAATCATATTCTGGTAATCCGCGTAAAACCAGGTCCCGTAAATGGCCATGTCAAAAAAAGGCTCTGAAATCAGCGCCAGCGCCCCCATACGGATGATATAGCGTACCCGATCCCGGGTGTGGATAAAGCCTTCGGTCAAGAGAAAGGCAAAAATCGGAAATGCAAGCCTTCCCGCATACCGCAGAATCTGAGCCGCAAGCAAAAGCCTCTGGCCCAGTTCCGTTGAAACGGCCGCCAAAAATGCCTCCCGGTCCCGGCCGTGAAGAATTCCTCCCTGAATCACCACCGCCCCAATATGGTCCATCAGAAGAAATAATCCACCCAAAGATTTTAATTGATTTCCCGTAAGTCCTCTGCCGCCTCTTCCCCTGCCGCCGTAAATCCGCCGGGAAACACTCCGCCTTCTTCCTCTCATCTCGGATTCCTCTTTTGTAAATTGGTAACCGTATGCAGGACGGTTTCCATCTTCCCGCCATCCTGAACTGTTACGTAAATCGTGATAAATGGGTTTTCGTCCCTCTATCATAATCCAAAATGGGGTGAAATGCAATGTTTTCCCCCACTTTGAGGTGATTTTTGCGCAAATTTTAGAGTTTTTTGGGGAATATATGTTTTAATTCGTCTATCCAGCCGTTTTAGCGCGATTCCCTTTATCAAGGGAGGGATGTGAAATGGTACGGGGACGTATTGAAAAAGCAGACTATTAAAACAGAAACTGAGAGCCGAAAAATCATCAATAACGATAATTTTTCGGCTCTCACAATATTGTTATATTACTTTTCTCTGCAGGTACTTAGCAAATCTCCGCTCCGGAAGGCATATCCTTCTCCGGCGTCATCAGAGACAGATTTCCTTCCTCGTCCTCCGCGCACAGGAGCATTCCCTCTGATACCATCCCTGCCAGCTTGGCCGGTTTTAAGTTGGTAATTACCATAACCTTCTTTCCGACCATCTCCTCCGGTGAATAATGGGACTTGATTCCGCTGATAATCTGGCGGGTCTGGCTTCCGATTCTCACCTGGGAACACAAAAGCTTCTTGGACTTGGGCACCGCCTGGCAGGCAACGATTTCTCCTACCTGAAACTGCAGCTTCGCGAAATCGTCGTAGGTCACCTCGTCCTTAGCCGGCAGGTCGATTCCCGGCTTCTCATCCCCCGGGGCCTTCTCATCCTGCGCCCCGGCCTGTCCGCTTTCTCCGAGAGCCTTCTGCTCCGCCTGGTGCATGGCCTCCACTTTCTCCATCACCTCTTTGATATCCATACGGGCAAAGAGGATTTCCGGCTTCTCCGTCACCTTTGTTCCGGAAACGTAGCCTCCGAATACGTCCATCTGGTCCAGCCCCCGCTTTTCAGCATTCAGCTGTTTTAAAATCCGCTCGGACGTTTCAGGCATAAAGGACTCCAGCAGAGAGGCGCCGATGACGATGGACTCGGTCAGGTTGTAGAGCACCGTCGCAAGGCGGTCCTTCTTGGCCTCGTCCTTGGCCAGGGTCCAGGGAGCCGTCTCATCGATGTATTTGTTGCTTCTTCTGAAAATGTTGAAAATCTCCGTAATGGCGTCCGCTACCCGCAGCTCCTCCATCTTGGAGTCCACCTTCTTCACCGCAGCCAGAACGGTGTTCTTTAAATCCTCGTCCACCGCTTCTGAAACGCCCTTATCCTCCACAATGCCGCCGAAATACTTATTGCTCATGGAAATGGTACGGTTTACCAGATTTCCCAGAATGTTGGCCAGGTCGGAGTTCATCCGCTCCACCATCAGCTCCCAGGAAATGACGCCGTCGTTTTCAAAAGGCATCTCGTGAAGCACAAAGTAGCGCACCGCATCTACGCCGAAGAAGTCCACCAGGGTATCGGCATAAAGCACATTTCCCTTGGACTTGCTCATCTTGCCGTCCCCCTGAAGAAGCCAGGGATGACCGAACACCTGCTTGGGCAGCGGAAGGTCCAGAGCCATCAGGAAAATGGGCCAGTAGATGGTATGGAAGCGGATAATGTCCTTTCCGATTAAATGCAGATCCGCGGGCCAGTATTTTTCAAAGGCCGGAGCGCTTTGTCCTTCGCAGTCGTAGCCCAATCCGGTAATGTAGTTGGTCAGGGCGTCCAGCCACACATAAGTCACATGCTTAGGATCAAAGGTAACGGGAATTCCCCAGTCAAAAGTAGTTCTGGATACGCACAAATCCTGAAGGCCCGGCAACAGGAAATTGTTCATCATCTCATTCTTTCTGGAAACCGGCTGGATGAACTCCGGATGTTCGTTGATATACTCAATCAGCCTGGGAGCGTATTTGCTCATACGGAAGAAGTAGGCCTCCTCCTTGGCCGGCTTCACCTCCCGGCCGCAGTCGGGGCACTTGCCGTCCACCAGCTGAGACTCGGTGAAGAAGGACTCGCAGGGCGTGCAGTAAAGTCCTTCGTAATACCCCTTATAGATGTCTCCCTGGTCGTAGAGGCGCTTGAAAATCTTCTGAACCTGGGCCTCATGGTCCTTGTCCGTGGTGCGGATAAATTTGTCGTAGGAAGTATTCATCAAATCCCAAATCCGCTTAATCTCCGCCGCGGCCTTGTCCACAAACTCCTGGGGCGTTACGCCAGCAGCCTCGGCCTTCTCCTCGATTTTCTGGCCGTGCTCATCGGTTCCGGTCTGGAAAAATACATCCCTGCCCTGGGCTCTCTTATAGCGGGCAATGGCATCCGCCAGCACGATTTCATAGGTGTTTCCAATGTGGGGCTTGCCGGAAGCGTAGGCAATGGCCGTGGTGATATAATATGGCTTTTTACAATTCTGACACATGTTTTTCTTCCCTCATTTTCCGGGCCTCCGCCTGTCAAAAACAAATTTAACAAAGGGATTCGGCCCTGATTCACATAATTGATTTAAGTATAAGCGTTTCCAGAATATTCGTCAAGAGAATGGGGGAAGAATGGAAATTTGTCATCTAAAGCGTATCGCATTCTCTCCTAATTTACATCTTTTATGACTGCACCTTCTTCGCAATCCGTTCCAGCTGCTTTTTCCAGAACTTCCCGTTAAACATCTTATCCATTTTTAAAATCTGCATCGCCTCATTGTCCAGGATATATCCATACTCATCCAGCATGGCTGCCGTCTGCGGGGTCAGACTGCTTTGAAGCTTTTTAGTCGCGAACACTCCCACATTCAGGTCGGCATCCGAGATTCTTTCCAATGCAAAATCCGGATCCATCTTGCCGTTGACCGTCCGCTCCTTCTTAATTGTCTTCTTTAATTCCTTCAGCTCCCCCACGGGGTAGGTCAGATTGGGGCATTTCTGTTCGAAAACGATTTTGAGAGCCTCGCGTCCCTTCTTACTTTTCATAAAGTCAAAGAATCCCAGTTTTGCCTCATACATCATTGGGAAAACCGGCACATAAGGATCATTGGTAAACAGGGCGCAGAGAATCTGCTCATGGCTGAGAGAATCTGTGCGGAAATCCGTTGCCAGAGCAACCGCAAATACGTCCTCCGCGGCCACCGCCATTTTTTCAAAGCCGGTAGGAATAAAAAGATCATCCCCATAGGCAGCTCCCACCGTGGACGTAATCATTGAATGTGCCAGGCGGCACAATATATCCTCACATTCATCATCCGACAGGCTTTTGTAGTGATCGCTGGCCTGAGCCAGTTCCTGTCTTGTAATCCCGTTTTCCACTCTATGATTCTCTAAGATCTCCGTCCTGTGAGCAATATACTCTTTTTGCTCCTCATAATTTAGCTTTCCTAGCCCAACTGCTTTGCGGTATTCCAGATATCCCTGCACATCAGCCTGAACTGCGTCCTCCTCAGCCAGACATTCCGGGCATAAATCGATCAGTCCCAAACGGGTCTGAAATTCTTTTCCGCATCTTGAACAAATTGCCGTTTTTTTAGAAAATAGTCCCATCGTTTGTTCCTCCTGTTCCAACAAGCATTTTAAATCCATGCTTTGATTATACTCTAAAATACGAGTATGATCAACAGAATCCACATCCCGCCTTACCTTTCGTCTGGCCTCCCAAAACGCTTATGGGAATATCCCTCCATTCTCTTCCATATACTTTAATAACATCCGGGCAGGACCCATCTGCCCGGGTTTTTTAATCCCAAGGAGGCCCTTGTTTTATGAAACATCTTCCCGCACCATTTCGTCTGTTCATCCCCCTTGGCCTTGCCCTGGCCGTAGCCGCCGGCTGCTTTGCCGCCGGTTGCCTGGCCGACGGGCAACTCCAAAGCGGGGAAGAAATCCAGGGACCGGATTCTGTCCTTTATGGCACCTACTCCCCCGGTCCCAGCAATCAGCAAAACCCCGCCGTTTTAAAGCAGCAGGAAGAATTTGACCAGCTGACGGAGGAGCTGTTCCTCACAGAGGTTTCCGGAAATACCATCACCCTCCACTATACCCTGGCGGACCCGGAGTCCCTTGGCATTTCCCGGCCTGCTCCCTCCCTTGGAAGCGTTTCCCTCGGCCAAAGTCAATCTGCTCTCAGAGAAATGCTGAATCTGAAGCAAGAATTGTCGGGAATGGACCCGGACAGCCTGCTCCCGGACCAGCTCCTCACCTGGAAAATCCTGAATTCCTATTTAAATACCCAGCTGTCGGCCAATGGTCTGGAGCTCTACGACCAGCCTCTCTCCTCCTCCATCGGCATCCAGGCCCAGCTGCCGATTCTGCTGTGCGAGTATTCCTTTTACAACCGTCAGGATGTAGAGGATTATCTGGGACTTTTGGCGGATATGGACCGGTATTTCGGGGAACTCCTGGCCTTCGAGCAGCAGAAAAGCGCCGCCGGCCTTGGACTCTGCGACGCTTCCATCGACCGCATCGGCGCTTCCTGTCAGGCTTATCTGGCGGAGGGAGGACTAAACTTTTTGACGGATTCCTTCCGGACCAGGCTGGATGAGCTTTCTGATTTGACCGACGAGAAAAAACAGGACTACATGGTCCGGCACCAGGAGGCCATAAAGCAGTATTTCATCCCCGCCTATAAAGATTTATATGAGGGTCTTATGCAGTTAAAGGGCTCCGGCGGCAATGACAAGGGCCTTTATTATCTTCCCCAGGGCCGCCAGTATTATGAATACCTGGTAAAATCCAGAACCCACACCTCCTACGGTACGGTGGAGGAACTGCGGGATGCCATCGCCCTTCGGATGACTCAGGATTTAACCGCCATGGAGGAGATTTTGACCAAAGACCCGGACCTGGCCCAGGAGGCCTCCTCCTACGCCTTTTCCCTCACCGAGCCGGAAGCAATCCTGGAGGATTTAAAACAGCAGTGTGCTGCGGACTTTCCTCAGATTCCCCAGTGCAGCTACACGGTCAAAGAAGTGCCCCAGGCCCTGGAAGCTTCCTTAAGCCCGGCCTTCTACCTGACCGTTCCCTTGGACCGGCCTCAGGATAATTCCATCTACATCAACCCGGGCAGCACCAGCAGCAGCCGGAACCTTTACACCACCATGGCCCATGAGGGATGGCCGGGACATATGTACCAGACCCAGTATTTCAATCAGACGGGGGCCTGCAATTTAAGAAAGCTTTTAAGTTTCTCCAGCTACACCGAAGGGTGGGCCACCTATGTGGAATACTACGCCTACCGCCTGGACAACGGCCTGGCCCCGGGACTGGGGGAACTGCTGGCCCACAACAGCTCCTTTACCCTGGCTCTCTACGCCCTTCTGGATATCAATATCCATTATGAAGGCTGGGATTTGGAGCAGATGGGCTCCTTCCTGAACCAGTTTTTTTCCATCAGCGATGAGGAGGTGATTTCCACCATCTACTACGATATCGCGGAAAATCCGGCCAATTATCTGGAATACTACACCGGCTACCTGGAAATCTCCAACATGGAAAAAGAGGCAAGAGAATCCCTGAAGGATTCCTACTCGCCTCTGAGCTTTCATACCTTTCTTCTGGATATGGGGCCGGCACCCTTTGATGTAATTTGGGAGGAGTTTGAGGGGTGGGTGGCCAGTGAAATAGCCCTCGGAATGTGATTGGCTTCTGAAACCGGCTCAAAAGACATTTCCGTTTTCCCGGTATCCCCTCCACACATTTTCAAAGAAATCATCGTCCTGCGGGATTGGGCGGGGCTGTCTCCAGAAGGCGACGGCCTTTTCCCCTTCCAGAACGATTTCCTGTATGGGCGTTTCCCCCATTTCTTCCCTTTCACAGGTAAATTCCCGGAACATGTCAAAGGTAATCTCTGACTCCGGCTTTTCCGTATACAAGGCGCTTCCCCTGCTTTTTCCGCCCTGGTCCATATAGTCCAGCATCGCCTGAAGATAAACCTTCTGACTGATGAGCACATCCCTGAGCCGGAACAAAATCCACAGTTCGCCTGGATTCTTTACAAAAACTGTCGTCTCTAAACGCACCCGGTCCGTTTCATTCTCCTCCAAGGCTTCTTTTAAAAGGGCTCTGCTCCGAATGGGACCTCCGCAGCGGCTCATCCGTTTCGATGCCTCCTTCCACAAGTCCCTGGCGTGGATTGGTCTGCCTTCAACGCAGTTTTTCCCCCGATTCTTCTCA
Source organism: uncultured Clostridium sp. (assembly GCA_900547035.1). Classification (GTDB taxonomy): domain Bacteria; phylum Bacillota; class Clostridia; order Lachnospirales; family Lachnospiraceae; genus Enterocloster; species Enterocloster excrementigallinarum. The sequence continues at coordinate 57,788 of URFM01000006.1, forward strand.
CAGTCTTCACCCCAGTTTTTGAAACCTCTCTCCACGGCTTTTTTTACCAGCTCTCCGGCCTCCTCTATCGCTTCTTTTGCCAACACCTCAAATGTCTCATGGGAGCAGATTGTCTCCTTTCCCCGGGCCGCAATGTACTGAGCCGCCCGCAGGGAACCCACCTGTCCTGCATTTAAGGCGCTGCCTCCCGGGCGGTAAACTCCATGGGTCCCGCTGACCTCCCCTGCGGCGAAAAATCCCTTCAGGTTGGTCTGCCACCAGGCATCCGTAGACAATCCTCCGTTGTTGTGCTGAGCACATAGCGCTATCTCCAGGGGCTCCTTCTCCAGGTCTACGCCTCTACTCTTGTAGAATTCCACCGCCATGGGATTCATATGACGCAGGCGGTCAATCGGCGTTCCAAAGCAGGCTCCTGCCTGGCTTAAATAGGAGAAGGCCTCCGGAATCAGACGGTCAAAAGCAATATCTTTTTTCAGAGGATTTTTGCGATAATCCAGGAAAATTCTGCGCCCGCGGTTCTGTTCCAGATAGACGCAGACGTCAATGAGAGAGCTTCCCCCTTTCAGCTTTCTAACGTCAAATGGCCACTGGTAGCCCTTTAAGAATACCAGGCTTAGCATCTCATAAGGGTCTTTCAGGTAATCCGCCAAAAACTCCTTCTCGTCCTTCCCCTCTTCATCCGTGGAAATGAACCTGGGCAGAACCTGCATATAAGTACCGGATACGTTCCATCTGGGTTTTAAGGAAGATAGGCCAAACTGCCACTCCGTCAGGTTTTTTCCCTTCACTCCCGCCTCAAAAGCCAGACCGCTGGCTCCATAGTGTCCATGAGGATACACACTGTCGTGGTACATTCCCGCCGGACCGCCCACCGCATAGATTACATGGCTGCACTCAAACAGGACAAAGGGCGTTTCCTCCTCTCCCCCCTCAAAAGACAAATCCAAACATAGCAGACCATATACCTGTTTCTGGTCAGAGAGAATGCGGATTACCTGCATCTTGTCAAAAATGGGGATTCCTTTTTCCTCCACCGACCGCTCCAGGCATTCCGTCATCAGCTTGGAGGTGTAAGGGCCTGTGCTGGTCGCCCGTCTGCGGGGGTCGTGGTCCGTTTTGTATCCTACGTACTCTCCCCAGCGGTTTCTGGGAAATGGCACCCCCAGGTTCACCAGCTTTAAGAAACAGGGAGCGGACAGGGCCGCTTCGCACAACGCCTGATCCCCGTCCACGCACTGCCCTTCATACAGCGTTTTCGCCATCTCCATCACGCTGTCCGGCTCTCCTCCCGCCAGGGTCAGCTTGTAGTAGGTCTGTTTGTCGGAACCGGTATTGCGGGAGGTTCCGGCATTTTTGTGGTCTGTGACAATGGCAATATCCCTCTGCCCCAGGGACCATAGCTCATCCGCGGCATTGTAGCCGGCGGCGCCGGTGCCGATGATGAGGGTGGTGAAGCGGCGGCAGGAAAATTCTTTTTTTAATTTCTGATCATCCATTCTAAATTCTCCATTTTACACAAACTTTAAATAAGTTAAATGCCGTATGGCTTTTTAATGATAGAAACCACACGGCATACTGTAATTTTTCCTTATTTCCAAAACATACAAGCCCCTCTGTGAGCCGATGTACAGGTTTTCCTATAAAGATCTAACCATCCCGAAGCAGGTTTTTGGACTAAACTCCATTTCTTTCTTCTTTCCTGAAATTCTTCTTCCGTCACTTCCGCATAAAGAGTTCGGTTCTCGATATCGATTCGAATCATATCCCCATCCTGAATCAACGCAATCGGCCCGCCTTCATAAGCTTCCGGACTTACATGTCCAATCGCTAAGCCGCCGGTCGCTCCGGAGAAACGCCCATCTGAAACCAGAGCAACTTTTGTTCCCATCCCCTTTCCAAGTACAGCCGCCATAAAAGTTTCCATATGCGGCATTCCCGGACTGCCTTTTGGACCCTCATAACGGATTACAACCACATCGCCTGGCTGAATTTCATCTCGAATCATTGCCTGCCAGGCCTCATCCTGAGAGTCATAGCAGCGTGCCGGACCAGCGAATGTCCAAGCTTCCGGTTCCACTGCACTGAATTTCACAATAGCACTGTCCGTTCCAATATTTCCATGCAGAACCGCCAAGCCCCCATGTTCGTGAATCGGAACTGTTACACTGTGAATCACATCTGTGTTTCTGTTTTCTCCCTTTTCTGCCTTCTCTTTTATGGAGCCGAACATTCCTTCAACCTCTCCGTGTATCTTCTCCGCCTTCAGAAGTTCTTTCACAACAGCACAGATTCCTCCCGCCTGCTCGAATTCTTCCATTGTGTAGGAAGGGTGATTGGGATAAATCGCACTAATTACCGGAACTTCTCGGCTGATTTGATCAAATTTCTCCGGCAAAATATCAATTCCGATCTGATTAGCAATGGCCGGAATATGAAGAAGACTGTTGGTCGATCCTCCTGTCGCCATCATGTAGCTCACTACATTTTCAAAACTCTTTTCTGTAATAAATTTACTCGGGCGTTTTTCCTCTTTCACTGCCTGTGCAATCGCAGCTCCTGCTTGACGGGCCATACCGTGCCATTCTTTGCTCTGGCTTCTAACACTGGCGTTTCCGTGCGGCGACAGTCCCAAAAGCTCTGCCATGGCACACATAGTATTGGCAGTCCCCATAAAAGGACAGGCTCCGGGAGTGGGACATGCATTTTTAACTACCTCTTTATATTCCTCCCTGCTCATCTCCCCGGAAGCATATGCGGCATAGGCCTGCTTGGTATGGGTCAGCGTAAGCATCCGACCGTCCAATTTTCCCGCAGCCATATATCCACCAGTAAGCATAACAGCCGGAATATCCACCCTCAAAGCCCCCATCACCATACCGGGAACCACTTTATCGCAGGTAGCAAGAAGTACCATCCCTTCCAACATATTCAGCTCTGCAACCGTTTCTACCTCTGCCGACACCAAATCCCTGGCCGGAAGTGTATACCGGTCTCCAGGCGTGTTAGAGCAAATCCCATCGCAGATTCCTGATACCGGAAGCTCCAGCCCCAGACATCCTGCCCGATAAATTTCCTCCTTAATTTCCTCAATCACATCTTTAAACGGATAATGTCCTGGATTCATCTCATTCCAGGCATTAATAATTCCAATAATCGGACGCTGCGCATCCTCAGGAGAAACCCCCATTGCATACAGAAGCGCATTTCTATGATCCAACGCTTCTTCATTCCAAGCCCTAATCATGTCATTTATCCTTTCTTACTGCACTCCCATAACCAAATTCGGAAGCGTCAGACTAATTGCCGGCACATATGTAACCAACAGCAGAACCACAATCATGGCAGCATAGAACGGCAGTAAGCATTTTGTCACTTTCTCGATCGACATATGCCCTACGGCGCAGCCTGCAAACAAAGTAGAACCTACAGGCGGAGTTAAGGAACCAATCGCCATATTAACCATTATAATAATTCCAAACTGCACAGGATCCATCCCTATTTGTTTCACAACCGGCATCAAAATCGGGGTTACAATCAGGATCAAAGGAGCAATATCCATCAGCATTCCAAGTACCAAAAGCATCAGATTAATCAGCATCAGCACCATAATCGGATTATCCGAAATCGATACAAGGATATTAGTAACCATCATCGGAATCCGCAGATAACTCATAATCCAGCAAAATCCATTAGCCGCCGCAATGATGCTGAGAACCATTGCCAACGTTCTGCAGCTTCTCCCTAAGATCCCCCATATTTCTTTAAGTTTTACCTCTCGATATACAATAAAGGTCAGAATAAAGGCATAAAGACTGGCAATAGCAGCACTCTCTGTTACTGTAAAAATACCCGTAGTGACTCCCAGAATGATAATGACAATCGTCATCAGACCTGCAAAACCGTCAATTATTGTTCTTACAATCTCTTTCAAACCATATCTGGGTCCTCTGGGGTAATTGTGCTTTTTCGTCAAATAGGCAACCAGCACCATCATGGATCCCCCCAAAAGAAGTCCAGGTACAATCCCCGCCAAAAATAATCTTCCGGTTGATACACCTCCAGCTGCCATTCCATAAATTACCATATTATGGCTGGGCGGAATAATCAGTGCCTGAGTAGCAGTAGCAACTGTAATTGCTACCGTAAAGTCCTTTCGATATCCCTGCTTTTCCATCATAGGAATCGTAATAGAACCAAGAGATGATACGTCCGCCGTAGGCGAACCGGATATTCCTCCAAAAAAAGTGGAATCAATTATGTTCGCATAAGCCAGTCCACCTCGAAACCGCCCTACCAATACATCTGCCACTTTCACCAGCCGGTCGGAGATTCCTCCAGCAGCCATAATTTCTCCTGCCAAAATAAAAAACGGAATAGCCAAAAACGTAAACGATTCTACGCCATCTCCCACCCTCATGAAAATTGCCATTACGGGAATCCCCAGATACAGCCCTGTCACTACCGCTGATGTAATCAGACAAAACGTAATCGGTACACGCAGAATCATTAAACCAAAGAATGAAATAAATAATATTGCAATTCCAACTTCCATATTTCCCATATTATTTATCCTCCTCCTCTATTTCTTTGGCCCCTTCCAAAAATGCTTTTGTATCTTCCGTCTGATACATACCAAACAGTTTTGCTACTAATACAATACTGCTTAATACTCCGCTGACAATCGTCATCAAATATACGCAGGATTGGGGAAGCCCCGTAATCGGAAGAGTAGCCTTAGAGGCATGGGCAGCCAGCTGTACACCGTAATAAGCCATGCAGGCGCTCATAAACAGAAGAACAAGATCCGCCAGATAAACCAGCATTACCCTGACGGTTTTTGGAAAATGTTTCGCGAAAATGTCGATCCGAATATGAAGATCTTCCTTGATTCCTATGGACATAGTGAGAAACATCAAATAGACCAGCAGAAGCAATGTCACTTCCTCACACCATTTGATATTGCTGCCCAGGGCTCTTACAAAAACCTGGGCAGCAACTACCACCGCCATAAACAACAGGATGATCCGGCATATCCACTCAACAATACTGTAAGCAAAATCAATTGCTCTCTGAACTGCCGCTTTCATGCCACATCCAACCTTTCTTATTCGTTTCCTAACTCTGTGTTAATCCGGTCAATCCAATCCTGTAATTCAGTTCCGTACTTCTCATAAACAGGAGCCATCGCATCCTGGAATTCCTGAAGAGTCGCTTCATCCGGTTCAAATACAGTAGCTCCTCCTTCTTTTACTTTCTCCAGAGACTGATCTACCGCTTCATTCCAGAGCTGACGCTGATATGCAGTCGCATTAGCCATTGCCTCATTAAAGATTGCCTGATCCTCAGCGCTTAGAGAATTCCATACATCCAGGTTTACGCAGATTACATCCGGAGAAATAATATGATTATCTAAAATATAGTAGGGCGCTACCTCATAAAGGCTGTCAGATAAATAAATATTGGCATTATTTTCTCCGCCCTGTACTACTCCGGTCTGTACTGCGCTGTATACTTCGTTTGCTGCCACATTTACGCTATTGCATCCAAGGGCATCTGTCATAGCCAGCATCAAGTCATTAGACTGAACGCGGATTTTCATTCCCTTTAAATCCTCAAGCTTTTGAACTGGCTCTGTCGTATAAAAGCATCTGCTTCCGCAGTCTGTATATCCGATTCCCTGAATATTATACTCATTCAGTTCCTTCAGCATATCTGTTCCGATATCGCTCTCCAGCACCTGCCACATCTCATCGGAATTTTTAAAAACATATGGCAGACCGAAAACCTGCAGATCCTTACAAAGACTTGAAATGGTTCCGATGCTAAGCTTTGCAATATCCACAGCCCCAAAAGTCAGCTGTTCCATATAAGCAGTTTCATCTCCCAGCTGAGAAGAGGGATAAACAACAATATTGATTCTTCCATTTGTCTTCTCTCGTACTTCATCCGCAAACGAAATCAACGCCATGGTAGTCGGATAATCTTCTGCCGCATCCGTAGCCAGCTTCAGCTCCATAGACTCGCCCTCAGATGCCGCCTGCGTCTCTTGTGAGCTTTCTGACGCCTGCTCCGTTCCAGCCGAGCTGGCCTGGGTTTCCGTACTCGCGGATCCTCCAGAACATCCCATTAAAGATACACCCATCATCGCCGCCAACATTACTGATAAAATTTTTTTCATAGCCCCTCCGTTCCGCATTTCAGCTTTTTGGTGTTTTAATAATATAAACTACATGTTGTATTACTTGTTGTGTGTTAATTTTAGCATATGTTTTTGTATGTGTCAATATATTATGTGTAATATATTTTATTTTTAAGGCATATCTTTTGTTTTTTTGTGCATTTTTATATCTAAATATATTTCAAAAATACAACAACTTGCTTTTTATCAAAAAACAGGCCCTGCAGAACAATCGCTCCTGCAGAGCCCCTCACACAACAATATTTCTTATATAAGTTTTTTAACACTATCGCAGACCACCAATTCTACAGGTGTCTGAATCCTAACCGGAAGACGTTCCCCTCCTTCTATTTGCTGAAAAAGACTGACCACAGCCGTTTTAGCCAAAAGAGGAACATGACTCTCAATAGTAGTAATTCTGGGAACTGAATATTTTGCCTGGTCCAAATTGTCATATCCAACTACACTAATATCGTCTGGTACTCGCATCCCCTCTTGCTGAATCGCTTGAACCGCTCCCACCGCAAGCCGGTCATTAAATCCAAAAATCGCCGTTGGGCGCTGGCTGCAGCTTTCCAGAAGTTTTCTTGTTGCCTCTACTCCCGATTCCATTTCCCAGGAAGGAGTGCTGATAATATATTCTTCCCGAATGGGTACTCCCGCTTCCATCATGGCATAAGAAAAACCTCGATATCGTTCCTGATTTGCATAATAGCTGGTAATTCCAGTAATAACTGCAATCCGACGATGCCCCATTTCCAATAAATAACGTGTAACCTGATAAGCACCATTAAAATTATCCGACACAATGGAAGGCATCTTTTCATTCATTCCATTTGCCAAAACACTGGGAAGAGAAATCTGAATAGCCCGGTCCAAATGTCTTTCCGCCACATTGCTGACAAAAATAGCTCCGCTCAGCTTGTGAGAAGATACGATTTCATCTAAATTGTCCTCGTCATCCAAAGTGGAATACACCAGTGTACATCCGTGTTTCTGACATTCTTTTTCCGCCTCATAAAATAAAAGTGCATAAAAAGCCTTGGTGATGCTGTTTCCCCTGGGCAGTAAAAAACCGATTGCCATTCCTTTCCCTGAAGGTTTGCACTCCATTTCATACCCCTGTCCTGTTACCACAGATCCTTTTCCCGGACGTTTTTCCACCAGTTTTTCCTCTACCAAAAGCTGTAACGCCTTGCGAACTGTTGTACGATCCACCGTATATTCATCTGCAATCTGATTTTCCGATGGAAGTAAATCTCCGCTTTTATATTTGCCTTCCAATATATCTTTCTTCAATCCGTCATATACAACTTTGTAAAGGAATTTTCTTTTCTCCGACTGCATATTTCTCTTTATTCCCCCACCTGTTTTTTTACATCATAGCACAAGAAGTCGTTTTCCTCAATCTCTTTCTAGGGGGGGCATTTTTTCGCAACACCCGTCAGAAAAGGACTTCTTACTGTTCCATAGCACCCCAAAATGCTTCTTCCATCAACTTTTCATTCAGAGGTCTGGGATTGCAGGTAATATGTCCGGTCGTTCTCTTTATCACATCAATAATCTCCGCCATATTCGGTTCTTCCTTAATATAAGGTTTCAGAGAAACCGGAGCACCAATCTCAACTCTCAGCTGCTTCACCCGTTCAATCGCAGCAAGCGCATTGTCCCGATCCGTAGCTCCATGCCGATATACCCCTAAAGCTTTAGCGATATCCGCATATTTTTTCTCTGCATAATCCAAATTTAGTTTCATAGCTACCGGCAGGAAAATAGAGCAGGCATCTCCATGAGGAATCTTATATTTTGCTCCCAAAGGCTGGGCCATAATATGAGCAATTCCAATACCTGCCGTAATCGCGCATCCGCCCAGATAGCTGGCAATCATCATATTTCCTCTAGCTTCCAGATTTTCGGGCTCTCTGCATGCAATAGAAAGATTTTTTATCACAAGTTCCATAGATTTTAAACCATAAATCTCTGTAAGCGGACTTGCATTCAATGAAACATAAGATTCTATCGCATGGCTCAGGGCATCCATCCCAGTAGCAGAAGTAATTGCCTTAGGCAATCCTGTCGTAAGCTCTGGATCCAAAATCACAACATCCGCAATCATCGTAGTATGATAAAGACTCTTTTTCAAACCATTATAATTGTTGTAAACCACACTGGTCTTAGTAGCTTCAGCTCCAGTTCCTGAAGTAGTCGGAACAGCTATAAACAGCGGAGGCACCGTCTTCACTTGGCGCCCTTCCATCTGGTACTCCTCTACATTTCCTCCATTTACCGCCAGCATGCCTATGGTTTTTGCCGCATCAATTACAGTTCCTCCACCTAAAGCCAGCGTACAATCACAGCATTCTTTCAGGAATAAGTCCCGGCCATGATTGATTACATGAAGATCTGGTTCTCCTTGAAATGCATCGTAGCAGACATGTTCAATTCCCAACTTTTCAAAAAGATCGGCAATCCTCTTATAGCCATCACTTTCTTTGCTGTATACCGCAAAAAATACCTTCTTTTTTCCATACCACTGAAGGATGCCTGGAATCTCTTCGATTTTTCTTTCTCCAAAAATTACTCTTCTGTTATTAACCATCTCAAACATATGTTTCCTCCTTTTTACATTTTCCATTTTCAATACAACATGTTGTTTATTATCTAAAATTATATATTGATATTCGTATAATGTCAACATATTAATATTGAATTTTTAAAGTATTTATGGTAATATTTATTATATATTTTTTAATGTATATTTTAATCATAGCTACATGTTGTATTTTATATTGAAAGGAGAATTTTATGAATAACTGCTTTTATTGTGAGAATGGCGAAAAATTGAACAGCCTTATGATTGAAATCTGTAAGCTTCCTTGCTCTACTGTATATCTAAACAGGGATCAAAAACATCCCGGACGCTGCGTTGTCACCTTCAAGGATCATAAAACAGAATATTTTCAGATGACTCCCGAAGAAAACCGGGAATATTTTTCTGAGGTAGCGCTAGTCGCAGAAAGCATTTTTAATCTGTACCATCCAGATAAAATCAATTATGCTACCTTTGGTGATCTTGTTCCTCATGTGCACATCCATATTGTTCCAAAATACAAGGATGGTCTCCAATGGGGTGTTCCTTTTTGCGATGATGTTCCTAAACAACTTTTAAAAGAGGATGAGTATGCCGGCCATGTTGCCGCTTTAAGAAAAGAAATCGAAAGACTGCGCGCAAAAAAATAGAATCAATAAAAGGGCCCAGAGTAGACTTTACTATTCCGGACCCTTCATTTAAATTTTTCTCTTTTTACCCTTCCATCTGTCTCCCCAAAAATCCAGCCGCCGTGGCCGCCAGCTTCATCTCCAGATCTCCAAACCTTGCTCTCGGCTCCCGGCTCATAACCACAACTGCTCCAATGGCATCACCCTCGCAGATAATAGGCGCTACTACCTGAGCCGTTACTCCGTCTATATCCTCCTCTACCAGAGGAATATAACCTTTATCATCTTTTCCTGCCATGCTGGTATTTCTACCGTTGATCGCATTTTCCAGCTGACGGCTGATGTTCTTCTGAAGCAGCTCTTTTCTGGCTCCGCCGGATACCGCAATTACCTGATCCCGGTCTGTAATGCACACCAGAAGTCCTGTAGACTGAGCCATAGCTTCCGCATATTGTCCTGCGAACGCCGTCAGCTCCATCATGGGAGAATATTTCTTAAGGATAATTTCACCCTCACGGTCCGTGAAGATTTCCAGAGGAGTTCCCTCCCGAAGCCGCAGGGTGCGCCGGATTTCCTTGGGAATCACCACGCGGCCAAGATCATCAATTCTCCTTACAATACCCGTAGCCTTCATAAACTAAATTCCTCCATTTTACATTCTAACATTTATCTTCTTTGTTACCCGTAAATGTAGTATTTGTAAAAGGGAGGAATTTATACTTAGAACAAAGATATCATAAAGTTAACTCCCAAGCCTCAACCTGTTTTCTAAGCGTTTCTGCCGCTTTTGTTATCCTCTCAAACTCTCTGTTCAGAATGCGTTTTCTGCTGACCAGACTTCCGCCAATTCCCACACAGCAAGCTCCTGCCTGAAAGAATGATTGGATATTATTCTCATCAACTCCGCCTACTGCAGCTACCGGAATATGGCTTAAAGGAGCGCACAGCGCCTTTATGTATCCTGCCCCCCATATTCCAGCGGGAAATAGTTTTACAATATCCGCCCCATATCCACGTGCCTGCACAACCTCAGTGGCGGTTAATGCTCCCGGAATTGAAATCATTCCCAGTTCCTTTGTCTTCTGAATTACGTCCTGATCTACATTAGGAGAAATTACATATCCGGCTCCCCGTTCATACGCCAGTTCCACCTGCTCAGCAGTCAATACAGTTCCAGCTCCCAAAGCAATTTCATCATGCATCTGTTCATTTAAGATCGTTAGGGAATCCAACGTATTCTTAATCCCCTCCGGACTTTCCTGATCAAATGTAATCTCCATCATATGAATCCCCCCTGATAGAAGGGCCTTTGCTGTTTCAATTATGAAGTCAGATGGAACTCCTCTGATGATCGCGATAATTTTTTCTTGTTTAATATCCTGTAATGATGCTTTCATTTTCTCCCTCCTTACCATTCAGCTATTGAGCCATCTTTATGCCGCCAAACAGGATTTTTCCACTGATGCGGCGTACGATTTTCCTCAATTACCAGCTCTTTGTTAATCAAAACCCCAAGTCCTGGAATATGCGGCAAAGAGACATATCCATCAACAAACCTAAAATCTTCTTTGTTGTCTACGTAATCCAACACGCTTCTTCCTACATTATAATGAATTCCCATACTTTGTTCCTGAATCACCGCATTGTAACAGGTCGCATCGATATTCAGACACGAAGACAACGCAATGGGACCCAAAGGGCAGTGAGGCGCCAATGCCACATCATAAGCTTCTGCCATAGAAGCAATCTTTTTTACCTCTGTCAGCCCCCCTGCATGAGATAAATCCGGCTGAATTATATCAACACCTCCTGCAGTTAACAAACGCTTAAAGTCCCATCGGCTGTAAAGCCTCTCTCCCGTTGCAATCGGAATATTACTGGCAAAAGCTACTTCTCGAAACGCTTCCATATTTTCACATAATACCGGTTCTTCCAAAAACATAGGATCGAACTCTTCCAGTTTTTTTGCCAGTACTTTTGCCATAGGTTTGTGGACACGCCCATGAAAGTCAACGGCAATTCCAAAGGATCTTCCGCAGCTTTCCCGAATTGCCGCCACTCTCTCCAAAACCTGATCAATTTTATCATAAGAATCAATCATCTGAAGTTCTTCCGTAGCATTCATTTTAACCGCTGTAAATCCCTGATCCTGTTTTTCTTTTGCCGCCATTCCTACATCTTTTGGCCTGTCGCCTCCAATCCAAGAATATACCCTCATCCGTTCTCTGCAGGCACCTCCCATAAGCTGGTAAACAGGAACTCCGAAATATTTTCCTTTAATATCCCACAGCGCTTGGTCGATCCCCGCGATAGCGCTCATCATAACGCCTCCGCCACGGTAAAATCCTGCCCTGTACAAAACATTCCAGATATCTTCTATGTTCTGTGGATCCTTCCCAATCAAATATTCTTTCATCTCTTCCACACAGGCTTTTACCGCTCCACAGTGCCCTTCTAAAACCGGTTCTCCCCATCCGCTATATCCCTCATCCGTTTCAATTTCTAAAAAACACCAACGGGGCCGTACTAAATAAGTATAGATTGCTGTAATTTTCATTTTCCTTCTCCTCGCAATGCTTTAATATGATTCATTTTTTACATGACCTGGTTTTATTATTGTTTTATGATATAATATCTGTAATATATTAATTACTGATAAATATACATTTTAAAAGGAGTTTCCTTATGATACAGATCCTTGAAAAAGGGAAAAATCAATCTCTAAAGCAATATGTCTACCAGACTCTTTCTCAGAATATTGTTCGCCTTAACTTAAAACCAGGAGAAAAATTAATTGAGTCTGAAATCAGCGAACTTCTTGGCATCAGCCGAACCCCTATTCGCGAAGCATTATTGGATCTTGCCGAAAAAAAACTGGTAAATATTATTCCGAGAAGCGGTACTTTTGTTTCTTATATCGACATGGATATTGTGGCGCAGTTCTTATATCTGCGGACTATTATTGAGCGTGATCTTTCAAAACTTGCCTGTGACCTTTTGACTCCGGACGATATCGATCATCTTCACGAACTAATTGCCATTCAAAAATACTATTATGAAGCGAAAAAGCCTCATAAGCTTCTGGAATATGATATTAAATTCCATTCATCCATTTATCAGATCTGCAATAAGGAATTTATCAATGACATCGTTTTAAGTCTTTCCGTACATTTTGACAGAATCCGTTACCTCAGTATGACGAAAAACGAATTTATCCTAAGAATTTCAGAGCATGAGCAATATTTAAACGCACTGAGTAATCATAACCCCTCTCTGGCTATGGAAATTCTGGATCAGCACATGATTCATACCTTCGATGACTTTCGCTGGATCAGTGATGAATTTCCACAGTATATTAACCAAAAGAAGAAAAATTAACTATAAGATTCCTTTTTCTTTTGCTACAAGATAAGCGCCCTCAGCCGACAAGGGGATTTGTCTGTCTGTTTTCAATTCATCTACACTGCTAAAATATCCATCATAAATAAGCAGATCCGCAACCGCTGTTCTTAAAGGCTGTTTTCCTCCCACAATTACTTGGGTTTCTCGATCAGCCCGAATAGCGGTTGATTCATGAAGTGCCTTAATATCTTCCGCTAAAACGGCCCCCAAAATAAAATTTTCCAATTTTTCAGCGTCTTCGTCAAAAAATAGCATCAGAATTCGTGAAGTAAAACATGCCCTTCCCAATCCCACTTTTTTGGCTGTATCATATCCACGAAACAGCCATTCTTTATTATATTTTTCTTTCGATACAAATTCCGAATGTACTGTTTTTGCTAGAATCGTATGATTGGTAATAGAAGCCAGCAGCTCACCTGAAATAGATGTCAGACATCCTGTAATTCTTCTATGTTCATCAACTGCTACAAATTTATTATGAGATCCTGGAAGTACCAGAAGCATTGGTTTTCCGTCATGGCAATTCTCTATAATTGCTATACTTTCTACCTCCTCTCCCCTCATAATATCCATGGACTCTGCAAACGCCAGGTCCATCTTTTCTCCGCTGTTTTTAATTCCAGGAATAAAACTGATGGGGATCGGACAGATCTCCGGAATCTCAAGATCTACTGTATGTTCTGCCAATTCCTTTATTCCTGCCGGAGCGGAAATCCAGGGAATCTCCGCAATTCCCACATCTGAAGTAATCATTCCACTTCCAATTACCCGACCTACCTGATCATATGTAATTTGATTTTTCTCTATCATCTGATCCAGACATTCTTTCAAAGCATGTTTCAGCATATAGTTGTTTCCATCAATAGACGTATTCCGTACCCCCACCGCTCTGCTTTCCTCGTCTATCTTTTTCCGATGACTGTCCCATAAGATACATCTGGTATTTGTTGTACCTCCGTCAATTGTAATCGTATATTCTTTTACCATAATCTCCTTCCCCTTCTTGCTCCTATTCGACTATAGACTTTCGTTTTTCCATTTCAATTGAACCCATTTTGGATTGATATATTTGACTAATTCAAATATATCAATTTCGATGTGCAATGTCAATATTAACAGGATTACAGCCGCCTATTCTCCCCATTCAGCCGCCTCTCCAAATATCTCCCCTTATACTTCACCCCCCCCAGCCATGAAACCTTCCTGTAAAATGCCGCGTTCACCACTCCTCCCACAACGCCTATTACCGGGACTCCTTGAACGAATTTTTCAACCAGGAGGGCATCCGACAGCACCTTGGCGGTCAGGCGAATCTCCTCTTTTAGTTCTTCTTTGCTGATTGGAACACAGATTTCTCCATACCGGGTCATCTCGTCCATCTCCCGGCTCCATCTCCTCCGCTCCTCCCCTTCCGCCAGGGCGCTGCGGATTAACTTCAATATGTAAACCTTTTCCCCTTCATCCTCATAATGAAACCCGTACCCCAGCGCAATTTCATAAACTCCCTTGAGCGTGGTCCCCACAATCAGGGGAATGTCCGGAATTCCAAGCCCCAGAAGCCCTAATCCCAAGCCGGAAGCCGCAGCGGCGGCGGTGTTGACCTTATTGTCCCGCTTTGCCTGCTTCTCCATCCGCCGCAGACTTTTCTTTCCCGGATGCCTTCCCACCACATAATCCGCCGCCTCAAATTCCAAATCCGCCCCTTCACGGTCGAAGGTCTTTTCAATCACTGCCGTTCCCTTCTGAAAAACCAGTCCAAAGGCCCGCTCAAACGCTCCTTCCAGCACCTTCTGAAGCTTTTCCGGCACCCTTTCATAGACCGCTTCTTTCAGGGGATTTCGCAGAGAAGAACGGTTCAAAAACTTTTTCTCTTTTTTTCTCACATTTTCCAGTTCTCTCTTCAGCTCATTTTCCTTTATTTTTCTCAAAATTTCCTCCCCTAATGGTTCTCTCCATCATTATTCCCTATCATTCGATTGCGAAAAAGGACCAGAGATTTCCCTTACAGGAATATCTTTGATCCTTTTCATTACATAACACGCCTTGCTGCACAGATTCCTCCGTGCCAGCGCACTTCCCCAATCTTATTTCATGGATGCAACAATAGCCTCCGCCAGCTGCTCCAGCTCTGCTATCTGATTCTCCTTCAGAGAAGACTTCAGGGTTACCTTCTGCTCCAGAATATTCATATTCTTCATGCCGCCGATGATCTCCGCCATCAGCTTTCCGCTCATGACGCCCCAGCTTCCGTTTTCAATAATAGCAACGGTGCGGTTCTGCAGATTGTGGGCCTTCAAATCCATCAGCAGATGCTCCATATTGTTGAAAATCCCTCCGTTGTAAGTAGAGGAGGCAAATACCAGATTGCTGCACCGGAATGCCTCGGAGATAATCACAGAAGGATGGGTCACGGATACATCATACATCTGGATATTCTTAACGCCCAAATCCGCCAACTTGCAGGCCAGGATTTCAGCGGCGTTCTCCGTATTTCCGTAAATGGAACCGTAAGCAATCATAACCGCCTTTTCCTCAGGCACATAGCTGCTCCAGGTCTGGTATTTCTCAATGTACCAGCCGATATTCTCTCTCCAAACCGGTCCGTGGAGGGGGCAGATCATCTGAATATCCAGGTCCGCCGCCTTCTTTAACAGGGTCTGAACGGAGGGTCCGTACTTTCCTACAATGTTCGTATAATATCTTCTGGCGTCATCCAGCCACTCCCGCTCAAAATTCACCTCATCGGCGAAAAGATTTCCATTCATAGCTCCAAAGGTGCCGAAGGCGTCGGCGGAATAGAGAATTTTGTCCGTCATATCGTAGGTCACCATCACCTCAGGCCAGTGTACCATGGGAGCCATCACAAAAGTGAAGGTATGCTTTCCGGTGTTGAAAGTATCCTTCTCCTTCACAATTTCCACTCTGGAATCGATATCAAAATTGTAGAATTGCTTAATAATGGGAACCGTCTTGGCGTTGCACACCACCTTCACATCGGGATAACGTCTTACAATCTCTCCCAAGGTGGAGCAGTGGTCCGGCTCCATGTGATTGACCACCACATAATCCAGGACCCGTCCGTCCAGCACATGCTCCATATTCTCGAAAAACTGCTCCGTCAAAGCCCGGTCAATGGTATCAAACAGGACGGTCTTCTCATCCAGTAAAATATAAGAATTGTAGGAAACGCCCCGCGGAATGGGATAATCATTCTCAAAAAGGGCCAGTCTCCGGTCACTGCCGCCTACCCAGAATAAATCGTCCTTTATGCTCTTGACACAATACATTTCCTTATTCTTCCTTTCATTCAAATATACGTTTCTTCATTTGTTTCGAGAAGAGTATACTACGTTTTCGGGAAAATGTCACTGTATTAATTGGGGTACAGTTTTCCTAATGTATAAATCGTATTCCGATACATTCCCTGTCTTTTTAAAATCCCTTTACCTGCCAAATCAGAGAGAATTGCCCTCGCTCGTCTCTGTTTAACATTCAATAGTTCTTCCGCTTGACGGGATGTAATGTTTCCATTTTTTATAACATACTTTAAAATTTTCTGCTGCTGTTCCGATAAATCTTCTATCGGCATTTTATCGGCATTTACCGGCACTTTATCGGCATTTATCGGCACTTCTTTTGCTTTTGTCCAATTAGACACTCTCTGGTTCTCAATTATATTTAAATAACTGAAGTCATAAGAATATTTATCATCCAAAGGAACTACAATACGAAATATGTCCCCTTCCACAAATTGAGGCTCCATTCCCGAATAATATTTACTATACTTAAATAGGTTGCGGACACCTGAACCCAGGCGGTCAGCTCTTCCTATATTTCGGAAAAATGATGCTATAATTGGATTCTTTGGATTTGGTTCCAAATTTTCAGGTGTAATTTCTCCCGCTTTTGTGGCCCGATTTGCATTTTCTACATACATTTTATCTTGTTCAATTACAAATTTAGCCGTATAAGTGCTGCTGAATTCTCGATGCATAAGTGTATTGGCCAGCATCTCCCGCGCAAGTATATTTCTCAGACTCACATTCACGTCGTCTTCCAGAAAAAATTTATCCGGTAAATGTTTTCGCGCAAATTCCATTAATAAATCGAAGCTTTCAACTAAATTCGTGCTTATAATTTCACGGTCATCATATCGGTCCGTATTTACCCTTCTAACCAGAGCATCCGTTTCGTAAGCAGGGCAGGCATTTAAAATAATATCATCTTTGCCTAGAAGCATAATTGCCGCCAAATTATATCCCTTCTCACCAGTTGAAAAATCCATACCATATAAACCAGCACTCTGTAAAAGTTCCAGGTCTTCCATACGTTCCCATGGATGTTTTCCTCCGGCATGAGTTGCTGCCATCTGACGGATTTGAGGCAAAAGGTCTAAACGCAAATCTGCTGTTTCAACAAATGGAAATATTCTCTTTTCCGTAAATATATTCTGTTTTCGAATATACATAGCCGCAATCTGACTAGTTGCAGTTACCTTTATATCCGCATCGTCCACCCGGTCATAGATAATCTTTTTATAGCTATGAACCTCTGCGCTGTTTGGAACGTGTACATGGATAATCGTTCGACCATTTTCGTCTTTAATAATTTCGGGAGAAAGATAAATTGTTGGAGAAAAAATCGCAGGATTACTGATTACACTAATAAAATTTTTAATCATGTCAAGAGCCGCTTTTTCCGGTACCCCCAATACCGTCCCGTCATCCAAAACTCCCATAAAAATATCTCCGCCGAAACGATTCAAAAAAGAGCAGACACTTTCATAGGTATCTGATTCAATTCCATTACCACAACGTTTAAATTCAACAGCCACTGTTTCCCCTATTTCAAGAATGGCATTCAATCCGTCTAAATCCATATATTCTTCACCTTCTCAATAATCTCCCCCAAACACCTCTCTAACTCCACATTCTCATACCGCCTGTCAATCCCGCAGGCCGCCAGATTCTCCTCGCTGAAATCCTCCTCATCCGCCAGAAAACGCCTGCACATCTCGCTGTAATTGGGGTGTCTCTGGCTTCTCTCCCGGTCTAGGGCCCTCTGAAGGCGCAGCCCGTCCTCCACCTGGATATAGATGGGAACCAGGGCCTCTGCCCCGTAGTATTCCCGCATCTTCCGGTAGGATTCCAGGGTCCCCATCATCAGATAGCTGCCGGACTCCAGCTCAATCTGCCCGTCGTCCACCGTAAAATAATCCCATGGGCCGCAGACTGTCTCATAGGTCCGGCACTCAATGAGCCTGCCTTCCTTCTTCACCCGCTCCAGAAATTCCCGGTCCGTAAAATGATACTCCCTTCCATTTTCCTCTCCGTCCCGCATGGGCCTGGTGGTATACATCACTATCGTTCCCAGCTGGGGCAGACTCTGCCGGAGCCGCTTGTAGATGGTATCCTTTCCCGAAGCGCTTTTTCCCATCACATAAAAAATCTTTCCGCTCATTTTGTTTCCGTCCTGTCTATTACTTTTAAATATTGAAGAGAATGGTCCTGGGGTCCCTGGACTGGCAGCCCCCTCCGCTGATATTCCAGAATGGTTTCCAGAATCGAATCCGTCACTTCCTCCCCCGGAGCCAAAATAGGAATTCCCGGCGGGTACACGTAGACGAATTCACCGGAAATGCTGCCCTTTGCTTCCGAAAAAAGAATCCTCCTGCAGGCCCCGTCCATCCCCTCTCTGAGGCTGAGACAGATCTTTGCCTTAGGCAGGGAAGTTCCCGACCACAGATTTCCAGGCACAGAGACGAGATTCTTCCTTTCTTTCGTCTCCTGAGTCCCCTGTTCCATCTTCTGCTCCCCTTCTTTCATTTTCTGCCGCCCTGACTCCATTTCCCGTCCCAGCCGATCATCAAGCTCCGTCAAAGCCTTCTCCAGCCTTAAAAGTCCCTCCTCTGAATCAAAGCAGGTGGTAATGCCCAGCACATAATCCGCACCGCACAGCTCCATCTCCAGCCCGTACTCTCTTCTCAGCAAGTCGTCCAGCCGGGGTCCGATCCAGCCTGTCCCCTTAGAGGAAATCACGATCTTGGACAAATCCAAGTCATAAATTCCCCGCCGCCCTTTCAGACTGTCTCCAAAGGCGCCTCCCCCCAGATGAAGATTTTTCATGGAGCTTAATCCCAGCCGAAGCCTTTTCAGACACCTGTCATAAGCATCCAGCCGGCTGTTCTCCCGGCCCCTATTTGCTCTCTCCCGCTCCATCTGAAAAACCGCATTCTCAATCGATGCCATCAACAGATAAGAAGGACTGCTGCTCTGATAAATGGACAGAAACCGTTCCAGACGCCCCTCATCCACAAAGGGCCCTCCGGAGGATTCGTTCCTCTTCCAATGAAGAACAGCCGACTGGGTCATGCTGGGAAGAGTCTTGTGTACACTCTGAATCACCACATCCGCCCCCAATTCCAGGGCTGAGACAGGAAATTCCTTTCCAAAGGGAAAATGGGCCCCGTGGGCTTCATCCACAATCAGCGGGATTTTTCTTCTGTGGACAATCTCTGCGATTTTTTCAATATCCGATACAACTCCATCGTAAGTAGGGGAAACCAGGAGCACTGCCCGGATCTCCGGCTCACTCTCCAGAGTTTTTTCCACATCCTCCGGAAGAATTCCTCCCTGTATCCCCAATTCCGAAACAAACTGTGGATAAATATAGGAAACCTCAAGCCCGCTTAAATAAGCCCCGTGGTAGGCCGCCTTATGGCAATTCCTGGCCATCAGGATTTTCCCTTTCCTACCGGCGCCCGGACCGCTTCTTGCGGCCATTCCTCCCGCCACAGCACTGATAGCGGAAAGGATTCCGCAGCTGCTTCCATTGACCAGATACCAGGTACGGTCCGCCCCGTAGACCCCAGCTGCCCACTCCATGGACTCCTTTAAAATACCTTCCGGGTGGTGAAGATTATCAAAACCCTCGATCTCCGTAATATCCACAGAAAAAGGATTGGGAAAATCAAAACCAGAACCCTCCTTTTCCATTTCAGGAATTCCCGCAAGGCGCTTGTGTCCCGGCATGTGAAAGGGATACATTCCGGTCTTTCCATAATCTTTTAAACGGTTAATCAGCAAATGTTTCTCATCCATTTTCCCGCGCTCCCATTTTACGTTCTCTCGCACCTCATTGTATCACACCAGAAACCCTTTCGTAAACCGCGCGGGTGAAAATCATAGTCTGGCAATCACAGTCTAAATTTATATTTCACAATATTTTATATTTGTGTATTAAAAATTGTTGATATGATGGCGCCTCTATGGTATAATATGAGCACTTGGCGAGGTCTTTTCGAGCCTAGTGCGAGTTATACCTGCCCACTTAGCGAATCGGAGCCGCAGGCGAACGATGAGGTTAGTGGACATGGTATAATACTTTCCGAACACAGTTTCAGTGACCTGTGGTTTGAAAGTTGGTGAATAAATGGACAAAAAGGAAACCATAAAAAACATAATAAATAACAATGACGGTATTGCAAAAACCGCTGATTTCGTTGCCGAAGGACTTACCAACTATGATGTAGCCAATCTATGCAAAGAGGGTTATGTTGAGCGTATCAGACATGGCTATTACCATCTCGCCGAACAGGAAGATATAAAAGAAGAACAGATTCTTGCCTCTCTCCTTCCCGAAAGCACTGTCTGCGTGGAATCGGCGCTGTTTTATTACGGTTACAGCGACTTTGCACCCAGACAATGGTCGATTGCGGTTCCCCGCAATTTTTCACGGACAAAACTGAAAATCAACTCTCTTGCGACAAAAGTATATTTTGTACAGCCTGCTTTATTTGAAATTGGAAGAACAAGCGGAGATTTCAATGGTGTACCGCTTGCCGTTTATGATAGAGAACGTACCATTTGTGACTGTTTCAAATACCGCACAAAGCTGGACAACGAAATGTTTAACAAGGCACTCAATGCCTATGCTGCCGATACAAAGAAAAATCTGAGCAATCTTTCCAGTTACGCAAAGAAAATGCGTGTTTGCAAAAAACTGATGGATATAATGGAGGTGTTGCTGGGTGGCTGATATTGCTGCTTCCGTGCTTGCACGGCTGAAAAACAAGGCTGCTGAAAGCGGTAGGAGTTATCAACTCTGCTTGCAGCTCTTTTGTCAGGAGGAATTCCTCCGCCGCTTGGAGAAATCCAAATATGCAGAAAATCTCGTGTTAAAAGGCGGATTGTTTCTCTATTCTCTGACTAACTTTGACAGTCGGGTAACTGTGGATGTGGACTTTCTGCTTCGGCAAATACCAAATACTCCGGAACAATTAAAATCCATTTTGGAGGACATTATTGTTGTTCCTACCGGCAATGATTTTATAACCTTTGAGATTAAGGATGTTGCTCCTATTGCCATCACTAAAAAGTATGCGGGAATCGGTGCCTCTATCGTTGCCCATATCAAAAATACACGAACGCCGTTCAGCATTGATTTTGACGGCAAGGTACTTGCTGAGGCACTGGAGAAAACTTTTGTAAATCGTGAACACGCCTTTACGATTGAACAGTTCGAACAGGTTATGAGCTTTGCAGACGATTCTGCTATGCAGAAAAAGTGGAAAGCATTCTGTCGTAAAATTGATACGAAAACTGATGATTACAGCAAAGTGCTTGAAATAATCAAGGTGTTTTTGACAAAACCTTTTATGGCGGTGGTCGGAGATAAAGAATTTACTGAAAAATGGTCTGCCTCTAATGCCGGTTGGATGTAATAGGATGAAAATGGACTTTAAAGATAAATTTCTCGCTCACCACGGTCAAATCCCTCAAATCCTTGTGTTGCCCATGAGAGGCCGGAGCCCAAAGCTCCCGCCTCTCAAATTTCCAAATCTATTCCCCCATCTTCAGCTTTTCCATCACTTCCTTCAAATGACTAGTCAGCTTCGTATTCTCCCTGTAATCGATGGGGCAGTCGATGATGGCCGGCCTCCCGGCCTCAAAGGCTTCCTCCAGAGTAGGAATCAGATCCTCCGTCCGATTCAGCCGGAATCCCTTCACCCCCATGCTCTCCGCCATGGCCGCGAAATCCGGATTGCCAAAATCCACATCACAGTGGAATCCGAACCGGTCCTCCTGCTTCCACTTAATCAAGCCGTAACTGCCGTCGTTTACGATCAGCACCACAATGGGAACTCCCAGGCGCACTGCCGTCTCCATCTCCTGGCAGTTCATCAGGAAACCTCCGTCCCCGGCGATGGCCAGGACCCGCCGGTTCGGATCCACCAGCTTGGCCGCCACCGCTCCCGGAACAGCCATTCCCATGGAGGCGAATCCATTGGAAATCAGACAGGTCTGAGGCTTATAGCAGTTGTAATGGCGGGAAATCCACATCTTGTGGGCGCCTACATCGGAAATCACAATGTCGTCCGGCCCCATAATCCGCCGGATGTCGTACAGCAGCTTCTGAGGCTTCACCGGAAAGGAAACATCCTCCCTCCACTGCTCGTACTCCTGCACCAGCATCTCCTTAATCTTCAGCGCCTCCTTAGGCTCCTCCTTGGGTATACATTTAAATGCCAGCCGCAGCAGGGAATCGCTGATATCCCCCACCACCTCCGTATCCGGCTGATAGAGCTTATTGACATGGGCGGGACGGGAATCAATGTGAAGAATCTTCCGGTTTCCGTCCCAGTTCCATTTCACCGGGGCCAGCTCCACGATGTCGTATCCCACGGCAATCACCAGGTCCGCCTGCTCCAGAATCAGGTTGGTGTAATCCTCCTGAGGGATTCCCACCGTCCACATGGAATAAGGATTTTTCCAGGAAATCATTCCCTTGGCCATCATGGTGTTCACCACGGGAATTTTCAGTTGAACGGCAAATTCCGTCAGCGCCTCTGATGCCCTCGCCCGGACAGCGGAATGTCCCACCAGCACCACCGGCTTTCTGGCTCTGGCAATCTCCGCCGCCGCCTGCTCCAGAACATCCTCCTCCGCGCACTCCCTACCGGAAACGGGGCGGTTTAACAGTCTTTGGGCTACTCCCTGAGGCACCTGTTCCCTTGCCACATCCTCCGGAATACAGATGTGGGTGGCCCCGGGACGCTCGCTTTCCGCGTACTTGAAAGCCAGGCGCACAATCTCTCCCACAGATTCCGGCCGCATAATCATCTTGGTTCTCTTGGTAATGGGGCGGAACAGACTTTCCAAATCCAGAAACTGGTGGGAAGTCAGATGCATCTTCGCCGTGGACACCTGAGCCGTCACCGCCACCAGGGGAGCGCCGTCCCCGTTGGCGTCCGCCACCCCCGTAATCAGGTTGGTGGCCCCGGGTCCCAGAGTGGAAAAGCAGATTCCCGCCTTTCCCGTCAGACGTCCGTACACATCCGCCATAAAGGCAGCGCCCTGCTCGTGGCGGACCAAAATCACCTGAATCTGCTTGGATTGGTGGAGGGCGTTCATCAAATCCAGGTTCTCCTCCCCCGGAATCCCGAACACATACTCCACTCCCTCATGCTCCAGGGCGCGGACAAACATCTCCGCCACCGTCATTGGTTCTGCCGGCATTTCTTCTGTTTTCATCCTTCAAGTCCTCCCGCAAAAGCCCAGGGGCATTTCACCCGCAGGGCACTTTTTATAATTTCAATACTCCGGTCGTCTCCCAGACGCCCGTTATTTAACGTCAAATCGTAATTCACCGGGTTGGTCCAGTAATTTCCCTTCGTATAGTAGCGATAATATTCCGCCCGGTACTTATCCGTATTGTGAATCATCTCGTGGGCCTCCGGCTCGCTGACGCCCATCCGCTTCATCACCCGCTTTAAGCAAAAACTCCTTGGCGCTTCAATATAGACGCTCAGAACATTATCAAAATCTTTCAGCACATAATCAGCGCATTTTCCCACGATAATGCAGCTCTCCGCCATCACCAGCTCCCGTATAATCTTGGTCTGAAACTCGAAAAGCCGGTCGTCGGAGGAAAATTCCTTTTTCTGGGGAACCGGCACCAGGCGCTTCTGAAGACGCCGCAGCTGGCTGGTCAGATAGGTTCCCCTCAGCCGCTCGTCCACCTCCACAAAGTCCTGCTCGTCCCTTCCGCTGTACTGAGCCGCCAGCGTCAAAATCCGGTTCTCATAGCTGTGGATTCCCAGCTCATCCGCCAGGCGGGAAGCGATTTCCCGCCCCCCGGAGCCAAAGCCCCGGGCAATGGTTATGGCATAGGTTTTCATCTCGTTCTCCTCCCTGATTCTATCCTTTTCCCGGAACAGCAGCTGTTCCGAACATCATCCCAGAAAGCTGCTCATAGCCCTGGGCGCAACCTCGTCCGGAATGGGAATGTAGCACTGCCCCTGGAAATCCTCCTCAAACATCTCCCTGGCCTTTTTCAGAAGGGCAGGGTCCTCCATAAGCCGCATGGCCGCCAGGGCCATCACCTTTCCGGCAAAGAGCATCCCCTTGTGGGCCATGGAAGATTTTCCCTGGGATACGACCTGCCAGGAATGTCCCGGCGTGGCGGGGGCCCAGGTGGCCGCATGAATCTGGGCCGTAGGGCACATCCAGCTCACATCCCCCACATCGGTGGAGCCGCCCTCCGCCTTTACGATGTGAATCGGTTCATAGGGAACGATGAAATCCCGGATGGCGTGATTCTTTCTCTCTTTCAAAAAAGCAATATTTTCCGGAATCAGACAGTCCGCCGTAATCCGCTCATAGGTGCTGTCCTCGACTCCGGGAACAGTGGCAGTGTAAGCGGCGGCTTTTTCATATTCCTCCTCCGTATAGGAAGGCGCTCCCACCTCCTCCATGGCCTGGGCCAATACCTGCTCCAGCACCCGGTTGGACACCATATTGGCACAGGACTTAATCAGGCTTTTTTCTACCTGGGTATCGGTCATCATGGCCGCCCCTTTAGCGATGCGGTCCACCCGCTCGTAAAGCTCTTTGGCATGATCCACCCTTGGGGAGCGGATTAAATAGATGGCCTTCGCCTCGCTCTGAACCACATTGGGGGAATATCCGCCGGTGTCAATGATGGAATAGTGGACTCTGGCCTTATCCTCCATATGCTCCCGGAGAAAATTGGCTCCCACATTCATCAGCTCCAGGCCGTCCAGAGCGCTCCTTCCCATCTCCGGGCAGGCGGCGGCGTGGGCGCTTCTGCCGTGAAAGCTGTACAGAACCTGAAAATTCGCCAGAGAGCTGTCCTTGCTCACCTCATTTACCGTGGAGGGGTGCCAGGTGATGGCGCAGTCCAGGTCCCGGAAGGCCCCGCCTCTTGCCATAAACGCCTTGCCGGAGCAGCCCTCCTCCCCGGGACAGCCGTAGAAAATCACCGTTCCCTCGTGTCCGTCCTCCAGATAGTTTTTCACAGCCAGAGCAGCCGCCACAGAACCCGCTCCCAGCAGATTGTGGCCGCAGCCGTGACCGCTGGCCCCTGAAATCAGGGGCTCCTTTTCCAGCAAATCCGCCTTCTGGCTCATTCCGGAAAGAGCGTCAAACTCTCCCAAAATCCCGATACGGGGTTTTCCCTGACCAAAGGAAGCGGTAAAAGCCGTCTCCACCCCGTAGGCATGGTCCGTCAGCTCAAAGCCCTCTGCCTTCAGAAAATCCTTCAGGGTCTCCACGGACTTATACTCGGAAAATGCGGTCTCCGCAAATCCCCATATGGCGTCGCTTAACTGTTCCAGCCCCTCTCTCTTCCGGTCAATTTCTTTCAAATATTCTTTCAGTCTGTCTCCCATAATTGTATCCTCCTGCCTCACCTTTTACAAATTCCCTGCCTTCAGACAGGCCACCTTATGCCCCGGCTTTACCTCCTTCAGCTCAGGCTTTCCCAGGGAACATTCCTCTGTAGCGTAGGGACAGCGGGTGTGGAATACGCAGCCCGAGGGAGGATTCATGGGGGATGGAAGTTCTCCCTTCAGATTAATCCGTTCCCGCTTGTGGTGGGGGTCCGGGTTTGGCACCGCCGACAGCAGGGCCTTGGCATAGGGATGGAGGGTATTGGAAAACAGCTCCTCCGTTTCCGCCTCCTCCATCATATTTCCCAGATACATGACCCCGATGCGGTCGGAAACGTATCTCACCACGCTCATATCGTGGGCGATAAACAGAAATGAGATGCCCTCCTTCTCCCTCAAATCCTGAAGAAGATTGATAATCTGGGCCTGGATGGATACGTCCAGGGCGGACACCGGCTCGTCGCAGATGATGATTTTCGGATTTAAAATCAGCGCTCGGGCCAGACCAATCCTCTGCCTCTGCCCTCCGGAAAATTCATGGGGATAGCGGTAAAAATGTTCCAGCCGCAGGCCCACCTTTTCCAGAATCTCCAGGGCCGCCTCCATCCGCTGGGATTTGGAGCCGATTCCGTGAATCTCCAGGGCTTCCATCAAAATATCTCCCACCTTCTGCCTGGGGTCCAGGGAGGTGTAGGGATCCTGAAAGACCATCTGTACATCCTGCCGCATGTTCCGAAGGTCATGACCGTGGAGTCCGGTAATCTCCTTTCCCAGAATCTGTACTTTTCCCTCGGTGGGCTCCGTCAGACGGATTAAGGTCCGTCCCAGGGTGCTTTTTCCGCAGCCGGTTTCTCCTACCAGCCCGTAGATTTCTCCCTTTTTCACCTCCAGGTCCACGCCGTCCACCGCCTTCACCATCCGCTTGGGGCGTCCCAGCCCGCCCTGGACGGGAAAATATTTTTTCACCTGTTCCGCTCTCAGTACAACGCTGCCGTTCTCCATTCCGTTCGCCTCCCTCTTTTCATCCTTGGGCCATCAGGCATCTGGCCTTCTGGCCGTTTCCAAAGCTCTTAAGCTCCGGCATTTTCCGGCTGCACTCCTCGGTGGCGTATGGACACCTGGGAGCAAACCGGCAGCCCTCGGGAATCTGGCTCAAAAGCGGAACCGTGCCCTTAATCTGATACAGCCGCTCCCCTCTCCCCGTATCCAGCCTGGGGACGGAAGCCATCAGACCTCTGGTGTAGGGGTGGATGGGCCGGTCAAATATATCCTCCACCGAGCCTTCCTCCACAATCTGCCCCAGATACATAACAATCACCCTCTGACAGGTTTCCGCCACTACCGCCAAATCGTGGGTAATCAGCATCACACCCATCTGAAGCTTCCGGTTCATATCCACGATCAGGTCCATAATCTGGGCCTGGATAGTCACGTCCAGAGCCGTGGTCGGCTCGTCGGCAATTAAAATCCTGGGTCCGCAGGCCAGGGCCACCGCAATCATCACCCTCTGGCGCATGCCGCCGGACAGCTCAAAGGGATACTGGTAAAACCGCCTCTGAGGGTCCGGGATTCCCACCTGATCCAGAAGGTCGATGGCCTTCTCTTTGGCCTCCTTTTTCCCCATATCCTGATGGATGCGCAGGGATTCCATAATCTGATTTCCCACCGTAAACACCGGGTTTAAGGAGCTTAGGGCGTCCTGAAAGACCATGGAAATCTCCTGTCCCCGGATTTTCTGCATCTCCTTCTCCGGCAGGTCGAAGAGGTTCTTCCCGTCAAAGGAAACCGTTCCCGAATATTTCGTGGTATTTTTCTCCTCGTACAGCCGCAGGATGGACTGGGAGGTCACACTTTTTCCGCAGCCGGATTCTCCCACGATACCCAGCATTTCTCCGGAATACACGTCAAAGGAAACTCCGTCTATGGCCTTCAGCCATCCCCGTTCCGTCTTAAAGCTGGTGCTTAAATCCTGAACCTCCAAAATCTTTTCTTCCATATCCTTTTCCTCCCGTCAGCTGTTTTTCGGATCGATTAAATCCCGGATTCCATCTCCCAGGAGATTCAGCCCAAGAACGGTGAGAGCCGTAAATGCCCCCGGAAACAGAACCATCCACCAGGCGTTGTAGATCACGCCCTTTCCCTCATTTAAAATATTTCCCCAACTGGGGGCGGGGGCGGGAACCCCGGCTCCCAGAAAGCTCAAAGCCGCTTCCGTAATGATAGCGGATGCGAACACAAAGGTTACCTGCACGATAACAGGAGAAAGAATATTGGGCGCCATATGCTTCCAGAGAATCCTGGATTTGCTGGCCCCCAGGCCCTTCATGGCCTCAATGTAGGTCTGCTCCCGGACCACCAGTGCCTGCCCTCTGGCCAGCCTTGCCATGCTGGGAACATTGACCACAATCAAACTGATGATCACATTCTTGATATCCGCTCCCAGGGCTGTCATCAATGTGATAGCCAGCAGCGTGCTGGGAATGGCCTTTAAGCCGTCGCAAATCCGCATCAGGATATTATCCGCAATCTTGTTGGTGCTGGCGTAAAGTCCCACAATCAGGCCCAGAATCCCGGCTGAAAGTCCCACGGTAAAGCCCACCGTCAGGGAAATCCTGGCCCCGTAGAGCACTCTGGCAAATACGTCCCGCCCCATGGTATCCGTCCCAAACCAGTGCCGCGGACTGCAGCCCTGGAGACGTTCCGTTACATTCAGCTCCAATGGGTCGCTGGTGCAGATGACCGGAGCCAGAACCGCCATAATGATAACCAGCAGCACTACGGCCAGGCCGAATACAGAGGCCTTGTTTCCCGTAAATTTCTTCAGGCGGATGGCCCTCTGTTCCTTTTCCAGCTGTTTTCTCACCCGCTCCATATCCCGTTCCGCCGCCGTCTCCCCGGCTTTCAGTTCCCCGGCCCTCAGATTTCCGCTTTCCGGATTACCGGCTTTCAATTTCAACACACCTTCCTGGTTCATCATTCCAAATCCCTCCTAACTGACTCTGACCCTGGGGTCCACCAGGCCGTAGACAATATCAATCAGCATGGTCACCAGCACGTTAAATACCGCAATCAGCAGTACAATGGACTGAATCACATAATAATCCCGGCGTCCGATGGAATTGACCATCAGCTGCCCCAGGCCCGGTATGGCAAAAAGGCTTTCCACCACTGCCGCTCCTGCCAGAGCCTGCACAATACTCTGGCCAATCACGGTAATGACCGTCACCAGAGTATTTTTAAAAGCGTGCTTTGCGATTAGGAAAAACTCCTTCACACCCTTGGCTTTCGCCATTTTCATATAATCGCTTCCCAGGACCTCCAGCATGGAAGCCCTGGTCATGCGCATCATCAGAGCCGCGTTCATAAAGCCCAGGGTAATGGCCGGCAGACATAAGGAGCGCAGATGAGCCGCCATTCCCTGGCTGGGAGGAACATATCCGGAAACCGGAAACCATTTAAGCCTTACGGCAAACAGCAGCATGAGAAACAGTCCCAGAAGGAAACTTGGAAGGGAAATTCCGGCCAGAGAAATCACCGTAACGGAGTGGTCTACAATGGCCCCCTTTTTCCTGGCCGCAATCATTCCCAATGGAATGGCGATGACCGCCGCAATGATCAGAGAGTACAGAGACAGAAACACTGTGGGCTGCAGGTGGCTTAAAATCATGGAAAGCACCGTTTCATTTCCTGATACGCTCTCCCCGAAATCCCCGTGGAGCACGTTGCCGACCCAGACCACATACTGCTCCAAAAGAGGACGGTTCAGCCCCATCCGCTCCCGAAGGGCCGCGATATCCGCCTCTGTGGCCATATCTCCCAACATAGCGGCAGCCGGGTCACCGGGAACCAGGTGAACCAGCAGAAATACCACCACGGAAACCACAAACAGCACCGGGATCACCGATAAAATCCGTTTTACTAAAAATCTTCCCATAATCCTCTTCCTTTCACTCCGCCAAACGGGACTCCCGACGCTTTCCGGCGGTTTCTTTCAAATGCAGGGAGGCCTTTTGGAACCTCACCCGTGTTCCAAAAGACCTCCTTGTCTTTCACCACTCTCTATTTACTAAACCGTTGCTTTCCTGACCTCATCCTGCTCTTCATCTTCCACTCTTCATCCTACTCCAGGATTCCCGCGTTCCAGAATTTCGGTCCGCCGCTGTGCATGTTCACACCGGTCAAATCCTGATCCCAGGCGTACATTGCCATGTAATGTCCGGGGCAGATAATCGGCAGGTACTCCCAGGAGTAAGCCTGCAGGTCATCCCATGCTGTTTTCGCATCATCGAGGGAAGTTGCGGCCGTCATGGCGGTGAACAGTTCATTAAGTTTCGCATCATCTGACCAGCCGGGATAATCCGCTCCAAAGTAAAGCTTTAAGGAGGGAACCGGAACCTCCGCAAAGGTGGTAATGTACATGTCAAACAGTGTCGGGTCATTTCGGTAATCCACCAGAGTCGCCCAGTCCACAATGGTCAGTTCCACGGGTATTCCGATTGCTTCCAGCTCAGACTCCATTGCAACCGCCATGGCATCCATATTGTTTAGCGTCGCGACCAGAATGGTAAAGGTTTCACCGTTGTAGCCGCCCTCTTCCAGAATCTGCTTCGCCTTCTCCGGGTCCTTCTGATTGTAAAACTCGCTGCCTGCATCGGAATTCCAGAATGCCTGCCCTGCGTCCATATAGCAGGAGCCCAATTCATAGCCGCCGCCATAGCAGGAGGCCAGAATCTCGTCACAATCAATGGCCGTATTCACCGCAGTACGGAAATACTGGTTGGAAGCAATTCCCTGACTGTGGTTAAATACCAGCGCAACGTGTCCGGCCTGGGTCCTGGAAACCGTCAGCTCCGAATTAGCCTCCAGTCTGGAGTAATCATCGTCGGTCACATTGAAAATGCAGTCGTACTGTCCGGCTTCCAGTCCCGCTGTGGCGGTGGACTGGTCGGGGACAATGTCAAATTCCAGAACTCTGGTGGGAGCGGATTTATAACCGCACCAGCCGTCCATCTCTTCTCCCTCCGTACCGTAGGGAACATAGTCGTCAAAGCGTTCCAGCCTTATGTACTGATCCTGAACCCACTCGGAAAACTTGTAGGGGCCGGTTCCGATGTAATCCACCAAAAATCCGTTGTCATCCTCATTCTTACAGGCCTCCGCCGTGGTAATGGAAGCCGGCTGTCCGGAACCTGCAATCATAGATGGAAGCAGAATCAGGGACGTATCCGCGCTGATTTGTACGGTATTGTCGTCCACCTTCTCAAATCTGGCGTCCCCCACCATGGTATTGACGGAGCTGAAACTCTCAATCCACCGGTTCATGGAAGCTACCACATCATCCGCTGTCATGATGCTTCCATCATGGAATTTTACTCCCTGTCGAAGGACAAACGTAATAGTCTTACCGTCCTCACTGACCTCGTAGGACTCACACAGCTCCGGAGCCGCCTCCGACTGAGCGTTCAAAGTCACTAACTTTTCCCAAACCGTGCCGTCACACATCTGTCTGGCAATCAACGTACTGTTCTTGTGCAAATCCAGAGATGGAGACTGCTGGGTAACCGCAATATGCAGGGTATCCTTGTAGGTTCCTCCCTCCGTTCCTGCCGCTTCCGTCCCGGAAGCCTCCGATGTACCGGAGGTATCTGTGCCTCCTCCGGAACAGGCGGTAAGGGCCATGGCTGCCGCCATAACCAGAGCTATCGATTTCCAAATCCTTGCTTTTTTCCTCATATTCCTTTCCTCCTGTTTTTCGCTTTGGACATCAGAGGCTTCCCGGGCAGATTCCTGATGTACAAAAAAGCGCATACCCCGGGCATCTCTAAACCGATACACCGTTGTATGCGCTTCTGGAATTTTGAATAAACCAAAGTATAATCTTCTGTTTTGGATTTGTCAACTGTTTTCTGAATTTATTTCTGTTTTATCAAAATTATTTCTCTATTTATAATTATGCAATCATAACACAAAAAATTCATTTTTTATTAATTTATATGTGGAAAATTTTATTTTTAATTTCCGTAAACTTCAGGAACCATTGACAAAGCCGGTAAAATGCGGAAAGAGGGAGAAGGATTTTTCGGGAGATATTTTTTAACCACTTGTACTCTCTCTGCTCATGTAACCGGAGCCGGTCAGCGGACTTGGAAAGGGAAAATACAAGTTCAGAAAATAAGGACCAGTATAAAAAAGATGGCTGCCGGAAAACAATAAGCCGGCAGCCACCCTTTTTATCATTCACTAAAACACAACATTTTTAACTTTATTAATTCTCCCGGCTCTTCGTCATCTCCTGAACCTTGGCGATGAACTCATCCAGGTTGGCGGCACCCAAATCGCCCTGATCACGGCTTCTCACCGTAATAGCGCCCTCTGCGGCCTCCTTTTCGCCCAGCACCAGCATGAAGGGAACCTTTTCCAGCTGAGCCTGACGGATCTTGTAACCAACCTTCTCATCCTTGTGATCCAGCTCCATGCGGATGCCGGCAGCTCTCAGCTTCTCATACACGCCCGTAGCATAGTCCATGGACTTTTCGGAAACCGGAATCACCTTCACCTGAACAGGAGCCAGCCATACGGGGAACTTGCCGGCGTAATGCTCGATCAGGATTCCGATGAACCGCTCAATGGAGCCGAAGCATACCCGGTGAATCATGATGGGACGCTTCTTGGAGCCATCCTCCGCCACATACTCCGCCTCAAAACGCTGGGGAAGCTGGAAATCCAGCTGAATGGTTCCGCACTGCCAGGTCCGGCCAATGGAATCTCTCAGATGGAAGTCGATCTTCGGCCCATAGAACGCGCCGTCGCCCTCGTTTACGATGTACTTTAAGCCCATCTCTTCCAGAGCGTTTCTCAGGCCGTTGGTAGCCAGCTCCCAGTCCTCATCAGAACCCATGGAATCCTCCGGTCTGGTGGACAGCTCCACAAAATACTCAAAACCAAACTGCGTATAAACCTCATTGATCAGTCTGGTCACATTCTTGATTTCCTCCGTAATCTGCTCCTGGGTCATGAAAATATGGGCATCGTCCTGAGTAAAGCAGCGCACCCGCATAAGACCGTGAAGCTGACCGCTCTTCTCGTGGCGGTGGACCAGGCCCAGCTCGCCTACCCGAAGAGGCAGATCCCGGTAAGAGTGAGGCTGGGACTTGTACACCAGCATACCGCCGGGACAGTTCATCGGCTTAATCGCGTAATCCTCCTCATCGATCACTGTGGTATACATATTGTCCTTATAATGATCCCAGTGTCCGGAGGTCTCCCACAACTTCCGGCTTAAAATCACAGGAGTGGAAACCTCCTGATAATTTTCTCTTAAATGGATCTCTCTCCAGTAATCAATCAGGGTATTCTTTAAGGTCATTCCCTTTGGCAGGAAGAATGGGAATCCAGGTCCTTCCTCCGCGAACATAAAGAGCCCCAGCTCCTTGCCCAGCTTTCTGTGATCCCGCTTCTTTGCCTCCTCCATCATGGTCAGGTAGTTCTCCAGATCCGTCTTGTTGGCAAAGGCGGTGCCGTAGATTCTGGTGAGCATCTTGTTCTTCTCGCTGCCTCTCCAGTAAGCGCCTGCAATGCTGGTCAGCTTGAAGGCCTTTACGCCCTTGGTGTAGAGAATGTGTGGGCCTGCGCACAGATCCGTAAATTCTCCCTGGGTGTAGAAGCTGATGGTCTCACCCTCCGGCAGATCTTCAATCAGTTCTACCTTGTAGGGCTCATCCTTCTCCTTCATCAGCTGGATGGCCTCGTCTCTTGGCAGGGTAAAGGGCTTAACAGGAAGATTTTCCTTCACGATCTTTGCCATCTCC
The DNA here is from genome assembly GCA_900547035.1 of uncultured Clostridium sp. GTDB lineage: Bacteria > Bacillota > Clostridia > Lachnospirales > Lachnospiraceae > Enterocloster > Enterocloster excrementigallinarum. The sequence goes on from URFM01000006.1 coordinate 91,086, forward strand.
GCTTCCAGCTTCTCCAAATCCTCCGGAGTAAAACCGCCTTCCCGGTCAAAATCATAATAAAATCCGTCGTCAATGGCCGGTCCAATGGCCAGCTTTGTCTCCGGATACAGGCGTTTCACCGCCTGTGCCAGCACATGGGAGGCCGTGTGGCGCAGCACTCTCAGCTCATCCTCTGCTTCCTGGACGCTTCCGTCCGGTAAAATCATTTTCATAGGTCTTGTTCTCCTTTCCTCTCTGCAGGCTGGCCTCTCCTTTGGCCAAACCTACTCTTATCTCTCAGAAATATATCCCACAGGCAAACATAATAAAAACCCCTGGACACATTTCTGTATCCAAGGGTGCAAAGCACGGTTCCACCTTGATGTTTCACTCATTTCACCTTTAACGCAGGTCTACGTCGCCATTTCCCCGGTATTCTAAAAAGCATAACTTTTTCCCTCTTCCGGTTTCCTGGCGCTGCTCAGGACTGGTCTTCCCCTGCCTTTCCCATACGGAATTTCCACCACTTGATTCCGCTCTCTGCATGTTCCCGGCAGACTACTGTTTCCTTCAAAGCCTTTACCTGATTTTGATTATAACATGACCGCTGGTTTTGTCAAGGATCTTTTGCTAATTGAAATTTTTGCCTTATCCCCTCATTTGTAGTATAATTGATGAATATCACAATCCATACAGTTTATTTACATAAATACCCTCCGGGTATACCAGGATGCCGTGAATTACACGGCGGGCAGAAGAAATACCCTTCGGGTATACCAAGATGCCGTGAATTACACGGCGGGCAGAAGAAATACCCTCCGGGTATACCAAGATGCCGTGAATTACACGGCGGGCAGAAGAAAGGAGAATTTACATGAAAATTGTAGTCATCGACGGTCAAGGCGGAAAAATGGGCCGCTCAGTCATTGAACAGCTGAAATCCTCTTATCCGAATATGGAAATATATGCTATCGGAACCAACAGTATCGCCACTGCAGCTATGCTGAAGGCAGGAGCCAATTACGGCGCTACCGGAGAAAATCCCGCCATCGTCAATTCCCAGGATGCCGACCTGATTATCGGCCCTATCGGCATTGTTATGGCAAACTCTCTCTTAGGAGAAATCACTCCCGCAATGGCCTCCGCAATTGCATCCTGCAAGGCATATAAAATCCTCATTCCTGTCAACCGCTGCAACCACCTGATTATCGGCTGCAAGAACTGCTCTCTTAGCGATTACATATCCATGGTCTGCGAGGAGGTTGGAAAGGAGATCGAAAAATATGAGAACCGTTGAATTTAAAATGGAGCGCCAAGGCCTGGTAAGCGTAGGAGACCAGGTCAAAATCATCGAACGTGAGGGAACCAGCAGCTATAGCTATATCATCGATCCGGCTGTGGCTATGTCCGGCTGTTTTGCCGCCAGAGACCGAATCAAATCCGAGTATGGAATCGTCAAAGATATCCGTGAAAATTCAAGAGGTTTTTACGTCGTCGTAGATTTTGACGAGTAATCAAAACGCATCTTTTTATCCAATCGGTACAATCACTACCTCATCCTGAGGACCTTGTGTTTCTGCTGTATTTCCACCAGGAGAAGCAGTTGGCGCTTCAACGGGAACAGTAGGAGCTTCCCCGGATACGGTTTCTGAGGAAGGCGGCGCGACAGTCGTTTCCGTGGGGGCAACAGGACTCACTACCGTATCCTCCCCTCCGCTGGTTTCCGGCACAATCGGCACTACCTGTTCTCCCGACAGACCTTCTTCCGATTCCTGCTGACCGCTTGTCATTGCCGGGTTTCCCGTCTCCAGCAAAGTTCTTTCTGTCTTATTCAATTTGATCGCCTGATTCCATAGAGTAGAAGTCACTCCCAAGGACCTGCTCCACACTACATCTCTCCATAGACAGATTAAATCTGTCCCATCCGCCATCACGAGATTCAGGCGTTCGTTATCCGATGCCGTCTTTCCGGTACGCTGTTCCTCATCCGCGATCAGATAAATGGAACCATTCAGATTGATTGCCGCCAATTGTCCATATCCCCGATTCCAAATTTCCGGATAATATTCTCCATATATTTCGCCGGCGCTTTCATAAAAATACAAAGTTTCCATAGTTCCTGGAAAAGTTCCTCCAAGACTTTGAACATTCCCCCCATCTAAATCCGCGCTGAAGATCTGGCTGTACCATTCTCCCTCCATTTGAACATAAGCGCAGTAATAAATCTTTTGATTCACAATACAGAAACTCTGAATTCCATAATTGGAGACAAGAATCTCCTCCTTTTGCCCGTCTGACTGCCTGTAAATTCCCTTCCTTCCTCCTGAAATCTCATCCAAAAGATAAACCTCATCTCCCACCGAAATCTCGTTCTGGGTAACTGAGATAATTTTTCCCTGATCCTCCAAATGATACAATCGGCTGCCAATCTGAAAGCTGCCGTTCTCGTCTCCCTCCACCGGCTGCCCATTTCCATCCAGCAAATAACAGGAACCATTCTCCACCGATACGGAAAATTGTTCTTCCCCAATAGGTACGGAGGTACCGGAATCAGCCGAGTAGATTCTATAATTCTGAGAATAGTAAATAGTATCATCCAGCACCAGATAGCCGCCCACATTCTCCGCAATCATTTCCTTATGGCTGCTTCCCGGAATCACCCTGAATAATGTATCGCACAACTCCCTCTGACGTTCAGTCAGGGAAGAAAGATCCGCAGACTCTACCTTGGGGAGATAATAAACATAGTCCCCATAAGCTCTCATGGAATTCATGGTGGTTTCCTCCGGCAGATTGCTGCTTCCAAGGACCTTTACACTGGTTTCCGTAGCTCTCCGGTACAGAATCGGCTTAAAAGGCCCTTTCGCTTCTCCCAGATAACACCAATATGCATTTGCCTTTACCAGATTATCCAAATCCTCCCCTGTCTCCTCCGGAACATAATCCGGGTCCGGCTGAATATCCTTTAAATACCCTTTATCCCCGCAGGTAAAAATTTGACCATCTTCCTTCCATTCCCCTTGTTTCAACATCTCGTTCTCGTCAAAACGATAAAGAAGCCCATCGATTACCTTCCATTCATCCTTCGCCCAGCTTCCGTCCTCATCCCGGTATTTGTATCCACCATCTTCAGAAATCCATCCAACAGTATCCCCTGAATCAATAGCAACCGTTTCCTGCATGGTTTCTGTTGGCCTCATATTTTCCAAATTCTCATAATCCCTGCTGATTTTATGATATACACTTAAAATCACTGAAACTGCGCAAACCATCACTACAATGGCAAATAAAGCCAAAAAAATCACCTTTACAGGCGAATCTTTCTTTTTTCTTCTTCTGCTTTTCATGTATTTATTCCCTGCCTCAATTTTTGATCTGTCCTCCTGAACAATCACTACTTATCAAAGATCTGTTATGTTTATACTAGCAAAGTTCCATAGGATTTACAACGAAAGAAATCTTACAAAATTTCCCGCATTTTTTTGAATAGTCCACAAACTTTTGCTTATTCTAAACATATATCCACACTATAGACAAGAAGGAGGCTCCCATATGAACAATCAAAAGCAAAATCATAATACACCCATCCATCTTCCGGGGAAAAATAATTCCGATCCTTATGGAGACGGTAATATTCCAGAAATTGACCTGCCGTCCGCCGACAACGCCTCTCCTGAAATTCCCTTGGAATTTCCAGGAAATGATTCTAAAGTTCAATCAATCATTTAATAATTTGCAGATGCAAAAAAGCTCTCTATCTGTTATAGATAAAGAGCTTTTCTTATGCAGAAGATGGGAGTCGAACCCACAAGGTATTTCTACCACACGGACCTGAACCGTGCGCGTCTGCCAATTCCGCCACTTCTGCTTTCCCGCCTCTGCATTCCTGCAGACGACAAGGAAAATTATAGTCTAAGTTTCCTGGTTTGTCAATCCTATTTTTCCTGTTTTATCCTCAATGATTTTCCAGGACTTTTCCGAAGATTTTCCCTCCCCAAACCGTAAAATCAGCTCCGTTCTCCTTTTCCCCAAAATATTATTCAGCTCCCTGACACTTAAATGGCCGTTTAAGTACATATTTGCAAGATCTACAGATTCGGCCCCGATCTGCGCTACCAGTTCCAGATTCGTCATATTTCCTCTTCTCCTGATGTTCTTTCTATTTTGCCGGCATAATAGCAATATATGAAGAATCTCTTCAGGATATGACAGTATTTTTCTGAATTGCAGCCGCTCTGCAAAAAGGATGGGGATCACTCTCCCCATCCTTTTCTATCCTTCGCCTTTTAATCAATCCTTATCTTAATAACCTTTTATACTTCCTCAGTCTTCTCCGCAGCCTTCTTCTCTTCCTTTTCGTCTTTCTCGTCCTCGAAGAAATCGTCATCGAAATCGTCGTCGAAGTCGTCCTCGAAATCTTCCAGATAGTCCGGAGTAAAGAAACGGTATACCGCATAGGCGATTCCCGCTACGGCAGCGACCGCGCCGATGATGGCCAACACCCAGAGAATGCAGTTTTTCTTCTTATCCTCTTCCTCCTTGCGATGCAGCAAATCATTCAGCTTTGTTGCGTTAACGATCTCCTCTACACGGCTCATTGCATCTCTTCCCATAGCATCAAAACGCTCCTTATCGAATTTATTAATCATATTCCCACTTCCTTTCCCTGTTTCTCGTCTTTTCCATTATATCATGTCCACAATTGTTTTTCTATCTTATTTTTTTCAAATTTTCAAAAAATATACGTAACCGTTCGCATCGGATGTCCTAAACAGTTACTTTCTCCAGTCTGGCAAAGGAAGCGAACATCCGCTTTCTTCCCGCTTTGTCAAAATCCACCGTAACCTCAAAATCCTTTCCGCCGTCCTTGATTTCCGCAACCGTACCCTCGCCAAACTTGATATGTTTTACCCGGTCTCCGGCCGCGTAATCCAAATGGTCCTTCTTTTCCACGGTGAAGGTCTTTCCAAAAGAAGGCTTGGCGCCGCCGAATCCTCCGGCGCTCCGAACAGCTTTCGAGGCCGCCGCCGGCTGAGGCGTCTGGTTCCAGGGCAGGGCGTCCTCCTCGCTCTTCTTCCCCCAGGAAGGGGCGAAGGAATCCAGTAAATGCATCTCCACTTCATCCTCCGGCAGCTCGTCGATAAAACGGCTGATTCGATGCCAGCGGGTTTCTCCGTTGACCATCCGCTTTCTGGCCGCCGTCAGCACCAGTTCCTTTTCCGCTCTGGTGATTCCCACATAGCAAAGCCGCCGTTCCTCCTCCACATCCTTCGGATCCGCGGAATAGATGGCCATGGCGCTGGGGAACAGTTCCTCCTCCATGCCTACCAGATAGACCTTGGGGAACTCCAGTCCTTTGGCGCTGTGAAGGGTCATCAGGGTAATCCGCTCTTCCGACTCATTCAGAGAGTCCACATCCGCCACCAGAGCTACCTGCTCCAAAAATTCATCCAGGTTGGGAGAAGCGCTGTCGGCCTCATAAGCCGCCGCCTTGTTGATCAGCTCGCCGATATTTTCCAGACGGGTCTCGGCCTCCTCCTCGCCTTCCAGTTTCAGCTCATTTTCATATCCTGTTTTTTCCAACACCGCCTGAATCAGTTCCTTAACGGAGAGGCCTTCGGAAACGGTCATTGCCCGCAGTTCCTCAATCTGCTTTACAAATCCCTCGATTTTCCCCGCGGTCCTTCCCAGTCCCGGAATCATCTTCGACTCCTCCAACGCCTCGTAGAGGCTGAGATTATTGGCTGAGGCGAATACCGTCACCTTGTTCATGGAAGCGGTGCCAATGCCTCTCTTGGGGACGTTGATGACCCGCAGGGTAGCCAGGTCGTCCTCCCCGTTGGCGATAATTTTTAAGTAGGCCAGCACATCCTTAATCTCCCGGCGCTGATAGAAATTAACCCCTCCGACCAGACGATAGGGGATATTGTAGAAAATGCACCGTTCCTCAAACAGCCGGGACTGGGCGTTGGTCCGGTAGAGCACCGCCTGGTCTTTTAAGGAGAAGCCGCCCTTCTGTATCTCCTGGAGGACGAAATCCGCCTCCTCTCTGGCTGTGTCAAACTGATAAAAGTCTACCTTGGAACCGGCCTCGTTGGCTGTCCAAAGTTTTTTCTCTTTCCGGCCCTCATTGTGCCGGATTACCTCGTTGGCTGCATCCAGGATATTCTGGGTGGAGCGGTAATTCTGCTCCAGCTTAATGACTTTAGCCCCCGGGAAGGACTGCTCAAAGCTTAAAATATTCTCAATATCCGCTCCCCGGAACTTGTAGATGGACTGGTCGTCGTCTCCCACCACGCAGAGATTCCGGTATTTTCCGGCCAGAAGACGGACCAGCTCAAACTGGGCCAGGTTGGTGTCCTGGTACTCATCCACCATAATGTAGCGGAACCGGTCCTGGTAGTATTCCAGAATCTGCGGATTGGTACGGAACAGTTCCACCGTCTTGACAATCAGGTCGTCGAAATCCAGGGCATTGTTTTTCTTTAACTGCTTCTGGTATTCCTGATAGATTTCTCCCACTTTCCGCATGCGGAAATCCGGTCCCGCGTTCAGGAGAAATTCCTCCGGCCCCATGAGCTTGTCCTTAGCTGAGGAAATGACTCCCAGCACCTGGCGCTCCTTAAACTGCTTGGTGTCAACATTCAAAAGGTGGAACACCTGCTTCATCAGCGTCCGCTGATCGTCCCCATCATAGATAGAAAAACTTTTCCCGTATCCCAGGGCCTCGATGTACCGTCTCAGAATCCTTACACAGGAGGAGTGAAAGGTGCTGACCCAGATGCTCTCTGAGCCCAGCCCCACCAGCTGGTCCACCCGTTCCCTCATCTCCCCTGCCGCCTTGTTGGTAAAGGTGATTGCCATAATATTCCAAGGGGCCACATGGCGCTCCCCGATTAAGTACGCCGCCCGATGGGTCAGCACTCTGGTTTTTCCGGAGCCAGCCCCCGCCAGAATCAAAAGCGGGCCTTCAGTACAGCATACCGCCTCTTTCTGCATAGGATTTAATGAATCGTAAATACTCATTGAGTTCTTACCGCCTCTGTAGAAATTTTCTTCTATCTTATAACATTTCTCCGGTTTTGTCATCTTCTGTTTTTCTGTGCATTCTATACTTGTCATACGGTTTTCAATACTATATAATAGGGATATGAGGTGATAAAATGAAAACAAATGAAGAGCGACTGGAAGAAATTCTGACATATTTAGACAGCCTGTCCCATATTCACTCGGAGGAAATCCCGGACATTCCCCTGTATATGGACCAGGTTACCACATTTATGGACGAGCATTTAAAGGATGTAAAACGGCATCAGGAAGATAAAGTTCTGACTAAAACCATGATTAACAATTACGCCAAGAACAACCTTCTCCCTCCGCCTGAGAAGAAGAAGTACAGCAAGAACCACATGCTGATGCTGATTTTTATTTACTACTTTAAAAATCTTCTCTCCTTCAGCGACATTGAGGAAATCTTCCGCCCCATCACGGAGCGTCATTTTTCCGGCGATGATTCCGGCCTGAAGCTGGAAGATATCTATAATGAAGTGTTCACCCTGGAAGAGGAGCAGATGGCCCACTTAAAAGAGGACATCCGCCAGAAATACGAAAAGGCCTCCCGGACCTTCAGCACGCATCCGGTCGGGGGCGAAGACCTGGAGTATTTGCGCCTCTTCTCCCTGATTTGCGAACTTTCCTTTGATGTGTATCTGAAAAAGCAGATGATTGAAATGATTGCGGACGAGCTGCGCTCCGAGCGTCCTCAGGAGAACGGGCGCAAAAAAAGATAGCAAAAAACTTCCGCCCGGGACCCGAACCTGCGGCATATTCCACAGACCGGGTTCCTGGGCGGAAGTTTTTTAGTTACAGGCGGTTAAAACGCATTTACTGCTCCTTCTTAAATTCCAGCTCCGGATTCAGCCTGGCAAATACCATATCGTACCCGTCGCTTCCATAGTTTAGAGAACGGTTCACGCGGCTGATGGTGGCGGTGGAAGCCCCTGTCTTCTCCGCAATCTCCAGATAAGTTTTCCCTTCCCGAAGCATCTTGGCAACCTCGTATCGCTGGGAAAGGGACAGCAGTTCGTTAATCGTACACACATCCTCAAAAAACTTGTAGCACTCTTCCGGTGTTTCCAAAGTCAGAATAGCATCGAATAAATGGTCTACTGCCTCAGTTTTAATTTTCTTATTCATATGGAACTACCCTCTCCTTGTTTCGTCATAAAATAGCGCGTAAAGCTATTTTAACATATTAAAGTCTGAAAGTCCATATCCGGAGAGGTTTTCTTTCCTTAATTTCTTGCAGCAGATCAGAATGAGCCTGTTCCAAATGCTCCTCTGTCGTAATTTCTTTGAATCACGGAGTCCGTCCCTGTATTCTCTACAATACGCCGGACCATCTGACCTGCCGGAATCAGTTTCTTTACATCAATTCCGGTTTCAATTCCCATCTTGTTCAGCATAAAGACCAAATCCTCCGTTGCTACGTTTCCGGTAGCTCCCGGAAGATACGGGCAGCCGCCAAGCCCCGCCAGGCTGGCATCAAACTTCGTTACTCCCGCCTCAAGAGCCGCCAAAACCCCCGCAAGGCCCATACCCCAGGTATTGTGCATATGAAGCATCCAGCTGACCTGACAAAATTCCTCCTTCAGCTGCGTGAAACGTTCGTAAATCATCTGCGGATTACCCAGACCAGCTGCATCGGACAGGGAAATCTCTGTAATTCCAATCTCAACGAATCCCCGTATAATATGCTTCAGCCATTCCATAGGAATCACCCCTTCACCCGGGAACGGGGAAACAAAGGGCAGAGAAATGGAACCGCACATCTCAATCCCATGCTGTCCGGCAAAGCGTCCGATTCCCGCAAATTGCTTCAGGGCCTCTTCTGTGGTCATCCCCGCTCCGCTTTTGTGGTGAGCATTGCTGGCTGAAATATTAATCTTTACCTTTGGACAACCGGCCTCATATGCTTCCCGTACTCCATCCTCATCAAAAATCAGAGCCCGGTAGGAAATCCCCTCCCTCTGCCTCAGCAGCCGGAACACCTCCTTCGTATTCCACATTTTTCTCATACTCTGGGAATTGGGCGTAAAAGCGCCTACCTCAAAACAGGTTACCCCCGCATCTGCGGCCAAGTCAATGATACGAACCTTGTCCTCTGCTGCTACCTCCTTTACCGCACTCTGAAATCCATCTCTTGTTACATCCTCGCATACAATCACCTTTTTTGGTAATTTCATCATAGCCATCCCCTTCTATCTTCTGCAGAATCTTGCCGTGATTATAAACAGTCCTGGAAAATCCAACGTACCGCATCTGGGAAACGGACTCTCCACTCTTTTTGGCTGTGTACCGCCTCCGGATAAATGTTATATTGAATCCGTTCCGGCTCCACTCCATGCTTCAAATAATTTTGGTACAGTTCCTGGGCCCCTTTCAGGAATTCCTCCTTTGTGGTCATTCTCCCGTACTCGTTTGTTCCCGTATCCATATAGATGTATTTCAGATGCGCGTAGGAAGCGGTATCCATGGTTTTCTCCAGACAGTCCATCCAGATGCACACAGCGCTGCTCATAGCCAGAAGCCGTGAAAATACCTCCGGATATGTTAATGCCCCATAAATGCTAATCAATCCCCCTGTGCTGTAGCCGCAGATTCCCGTGTATTCTCCCTCCGGTCTGGTGCGGTAGCGCCGGTCAATTTCCGGTTTCAGTTCTCCGGTCATCCACTGCAGATACTCTTTTCCCTTTCCCTCAATTCGCGGTTCAAAGTTCTTTTCCGGAGGGCACGATAAAATCCTTGGTATAAGGAGAATACTGCTGCGTCCGTTCCCCGTGGTCATCCGGAGATTCTATCGCAACCAGAATCACATGGGGCATAAACGTTCCGTAATCCCTGTAATACTGCTCAAACCGCAGGCTCTCTGCCCCCCAGAAGGTTTCCTCATCCCTAAACACATCCTGGCCGTCGTTGATGTAGAGTACCGGATAGCGCCGCCCGGTCTCCTCCTCATATCCATCCGGCGTCATAACCCGAACGGTGACATCCCTGTTTAACGGCGTAATTCTTGTGTAAATTTCCTCGATTTTCATTTTCCTTCTCCTCTCCTAAACCTGTCTTTATGGAAACGCCTGGTAAATCCGGTCTAAAATACTGCCGTCCCTGTTTCGCACTTCCGCTATCACCCGCTCTTTTCTTCGGGTATCCGCCTCGGGAACGCCATTGAACCGTTCCCCCATTTTCATCAGGTCCCCTATCTCATAAACAGCAAGTCCCGCCTGCGCCATACGCTCCCTCAATTCCCTTCGGCGCGGGTTCACCGCGACTCCATACTGAGTAACCAACACATCTACAGACTCGCCCGGAGTTGAGATACAATCCACCCGCTCTGTTACCAGCGGAATCCTGGCCCGGCTCAGCGGAGCCACGATTATGGCCAGCTTCGCTCCCGCCGCTACATCCGTGTGTCCGCCGGAACCTCCCATTAAAATCCCGTCAGAATCCGTATGGACATTGACGTTAAAATCCAAATCTATCTGCGTAGCTCCCAATACCACCGCATCCAGCGCCTGAGCCGCTGTGCTCCTGGCAGTGGGGCTGGCATAATGGAAAGCGGAAATTTCCACATGCTGCGGATTTTTTCGTATGGATTCCACCGCTTTTAAATCAAAGCACTGGACATCCAGAATCGAGCGGAAACAGCCGCATTCCATCATGTCTACCAAATACCCGGTAATGCCGCCGAGAATAAAGCTTCCCTGGATTTTTCTCTTTACCATGATTTCTTTCAGACAGGAAGCCGCCGCCAGGGAAGCTCCTCCCGCTCCGGTCTGAAAGGAAAATCCCTCTTTTAAAAGCCCCGAAGCCTCAATCACCCGGGCCGCCAATCCGGCAATCCGGAGGGCTATGGGGTCCTTGGGCAGCCGGGTCGTCCCGGACACGATTCCATTGGGATTACCGATGGAATCTACTTTTACTACATAATCCACATAATCCTCCGTAATCGACTGCTGGGTCAGCGGATACGGCACCAGATGATCCGTAATTACCACCGTCTGATCCGCATACATGGCATCCGACATCGCATATCCCAGGGACCCGCATGCGGACGGCCCCAATTTTCCGGTGCAGTTTCCCATCTCATCTGATGTGGGAGCCGCCACAAATGCCACATCAATATGGCATTTGCCGGATGCGATATCGCTTGGCCTGGTACCATGGGTCCGGAATATCACCGGCTTTTCCAGGATTCCGGAAGACAGTTCGCGTCCGATGCCGGCGGATACATAATCGGTCTCCAGCCCGGTCACCACCCCTCTGCGGATATGCTCCGCCAAAGGCATATGACAGTCAAAAAGAGAACTGGCATTGACCGTCAGATTCCGGATTCCCATATCAGCAATCTCATCCAAAACCATATTCAGCACATAATCTCCGCCCCTCAGATGATGATGGAATGAAATGCACATTCCATCCTGGAGCCCGCTTTTTTCAATGGCTTCCCGAAGAGAAGCGACTCGCTTGGTCATGTTTCTTCACCTTCTTTCATTCCAAGAGCCCGGGCCATTTGGAGCACCGTTTTTGCCCGGTGTAAAATAGGCGCATCAATCATTTTTCCCCGCAGCGAGATAACGCCTTTTCCCTCTGCCGCGGCTGCCTCTGCTGCCGCAACCACATCCCTGGCATAGTCAATCTCCTGCTGTGTCGGAGAGAACACCTCGTTAATACACTCCACCTGTCTGGGATTGACCGCGGCTTTTCCGGAAAATCCCAGGCTTTTCGCCAGTTCCGTATCCCGGCGCAGTCCTTCCATGTCCTCCACATCGGTAAATGGAGAATCATACGCTTCCACCCCGGCCGCCCTGGCCGCGTACAGGATTCGGCTCCTTGCATAGGCAATTTCGTCGCCTTTCTTCGTCCTGGCGCAGCGCAGGTCAGAGGTCAAATCCTCCGCTCCCAAAAATAGTCCCTCAATCCGTCCGCTGGAGCAGGCAATCCGATAGCTGTTCTCCACTCCCCGGGCGGTTTCAATCAGCGGAATCAGCCCTATGCTTCCCTTTTTGATTCCGTGTTTCTCCTCCATCTCCCCCATCATCCGGTCCAGTTCTTTTATCTCCTCCCCGACCCCAACCTTTGGCGGCATAAGAAAATCCGGCCTTCCCGGAAGAATCCGCTCCAGGTCCTCACGCCAGTACGGCGTATCCATACCACTCATCCGGACGATCACCTGGCACCCCGGAAATTTCATACAGCGCAGGGTTTCCGCTGTCAATTCTCTGGCCGCATCCTTCTGGTCAGGGGATACGGCATCCTCCAAATCCAAAATGATGCGGTCGCTTCCCAAAAAGCCTCCGTTCACAATCATGTTGGGCGAATTGCCCGGCAGAAACAGCATCGTTCTTCTCATCTTGTCTCCTCCTTCGCCGCCCGTCTGATGGCTGTTCTCACCCTGGCCCTCAGCGTACAGTCCAGCGCTCCAAAATCCTGTACCCGAATCCGGATCTTCTGCGCCCCCATCTCCTCTGCCGTCCGGCGAACCAGTGTTTCCATCTGCTTTCCAAATCGCGTATAGACGGTAGACTCCAATTCTACTAAAATTCCGTTCTCCGCCGGCGATACCAGCACCATGGCATCACTGGATTCCATCGTACCCGCAGCGGCGCTTTTTACAATATTCACAGCATTCTCTCTCCTTTCTCCGGCCTCAGCCTCAGTTTCTGCTCACTTGTCAAAATCAGCCTTACGCCTGTTTTTTCTTTCCATTCCCAGAGTTCTTGTCGCTTTAGTCTGCTCTTTTCCGCCGCGAACCTGACGGGATGTGATCTTCCTTCCAGAAGCCCCTGCAGAACCTGGTCACAGACAAAGTATTCCATGCAGCTGTAATCTTCTTTCTCCCTGGCCCACTCGGTCAAATACTCCAAATGGGATTCCGGCCTTCTTCTCCATATTCCTGATGAAATGCTCCAAGCTCCGGCTGTTTTTTCCTTTAAGCCCAGCAGATACATTGCCTGGCCGGAAACCTCATAAACCTTTCGTTTTTCTATGGCATCTGCCAATATCCATATTCGTTCTTTGCTGCGCCATACCAGGCAGGGCCGCCTGTCCGTTCCTTCTTCCAGATAGGCGCAGGCCAACAAAGCCTTTTCTCCTGCCTGTCCGGCTGAATCTGTTTCCTCTGAAATAAGCGCATTGATCTGTTTCAGGAATGTCTTCTCCTCCTGCTGGTAAGCCCTGGCGATCAGCGCTCTTCCGTTTCCAATTTTTTGATATACGATGGCAAGGTATACGATTCCGGGAAGCACTGCCCATTTCATCCCAGTCATCAGATAGGCCGCCGCAAAAAGGAGGAGCACTGACAGCATACGGCTGCTGCGCGCTTTCAGCCTTCGGTGCTCTGCCAAAAGACGCTTTGAAGCTTCCTCCATATTCATTACATCATTCCAAAGAGCACACTGGCGATAATCAGCATAATCGCTCCGCCGATTCGGGAAGAAATCTGGGCAAAGGACATCAGCTCCATCCGGTGGCTGGCACCTAAAATCTGCACGTCTCCGCTGCCTCCGCCACCTGCCATATCCAACCCGGCGGTAATGGCGATTTCCACCGGATAAAACTTAAAGAAGGTACTTCCAATCAGCACAGCTCCCAACATAGCCCCCACTACGCAGGCCACAATCATCACCAGATTGGGAATCGTAAATGCCTGTACATAATCCATCAAATTAGTTCCCGCGCCGATGGCTACCATCAATGGGAATGACATGTATTTGGCGAAAAACTGCTGCATTCCTCTTGCTCCGGCCCGGATTTCTATGGGAATCAGTCCCAGTCCATTAGCTATGGCAGCGAAGATAACCATAAAGGCAAATTTGTGTATGGAAAATCCCAGGTTCAGTACATTGTTGATAATGGAAATTTTCGAAGCGTAAAAATCCGCCAGACAGTAAAGGAACAGTCCCAGCGCAAATCCGGAAGCGTATTCGCCAATTCCGATCTTCACGTCCTTGGGGTCCTCGGCTCCCTTTACCTGAACATCCCCCTTCATCATTACACCGTTTCCCGTAATAGAAGGATATTTCTTTCCCAGCCGGTCCAGCAGCGCGGCGGAAAACACCGATACCAAATTTCCCAGAGACATGACTGCAAACGCCGGTGCGTACCATTCCTGGGGATCGTTTCCCGTCACCTCTCCCCACATGCTGCTCATGGGAATGCAGCCCGCTCCATTTCCTCCTCCCATAATCGGAAGCATCACATTGAGCTGGGCTTCCAAAGGCGAAACGCCGCAGACAATAGCTCCAATGGCGGTAAACAGAGCCGAAACGGCAACCGCTCCCAGAATGGCAGGAATGAATCCCGCAAAGGCCCGGATCAGCAGTTTTCGGTCAATCGAGAGAATCGCTCCCGTAATCAAAACCAGAATGTACAGGTCCAGAAAGCCCATATTGTTATTGAAATCACTCAGAATATCCGCGCTCTCCTGAGGGATTACATGAAACATTACCAATGCGCTTGTACCGATACTGGCTAAGAGCATCCCCCCGCCCAGCCAGTCTTTCCAGACAGGAATCCGGTCTCCTATCCATCCGATCAGCGTACCTACTATCAGCGCGAACCCCAGCGCCCCCACAAAACTCCCCAGCATGCTGCCTGTCATGGATATGGCGATAAACACCACTACCATAATCAGAAAAAACGGCACAGAAAACCCCAGCATTTTTGTTTCTTTGAACTTGTTCAATGTTCCAATACCTCCTCTTCTCATTGAGTAAAATTGTTTTGTTTATATGATTTAGGCGTCCATCCGTTTCTTTTTAAATAAACAGGCCCGACGCCAGTCATATCCCCCTGAATCTTTACTCGGAAATCCAACGGTTTACATCGATTTTTCCATGCTCTTTCTCAAATTTCATCACATGTTCCCTCATCAAAATGCTCAATTCACTATTGGCAGAACGCCCATTATAATCGGCAACAATACGAAATTTTTTCAGTAAATCCGGGCTAATCCTTACTGTAAACCGTGGTAATTGTGACGACATGATATTTCTCCTTATGTAGAACGATTTCAGCACAATTCAAAGTGAACTAATTATATCATCAGGCACCTTCCCTCAGGGGCGTTTGACGTCACCGTGACGTCTCAATATTTTTAGTCCGACTGTAAAAAATATGCAAAAAAAGAATGCTGCTAAACAGATTATCTATCACCTGTTTTTCAGCATTCACCCTTTTTTCCTATACCTATATTATTCTATCCGCCTTATGTGATAACTTAGAGCAGTCATATTTCTAAAGATACGCCCCCCTATCCCAGACTCTTCATAACCTCCGCCCACTCCTTCTCGCTCAGTTGGGAGCTTTTTCTTACCGTTTCCGGGGCTACCCCTTCTTTGATCAGCCGGCCTGCCATCTCTGCCTGGCCTGCCACTTTTCCCTCTGCTCTTCCCTCCGCTCTCCCTTCCGCTCTCCCTTCTGCTCTTCCTTCCGCTCTCCCTTCCACTCGTTCTTCTGTTATCCAGCAAATTACCTTCAACTTCTTTTCAACTTTTCCGTCAAAATAAAAA
>URFM01000007.1 GCA_900547035.1 uncultured Clostridium sp.
CATCCGATGCTTCTTGTCCGGCCTTGGCCGGGCAAGAAGATACCCGCCGTCCTGAACAGTTACAATAAATAAATCAAAAGTCCGGGGAATCATTCATAATTATGCGCCGTTCAGGACCTTCATAACCGCTGCCTGTGTTACATGCATTCCATCAAAATCTCGTATATCTCATCCCGGCTCAGCTCTCTGGGATTGCACTTAATGATATTGCAGGTATCCGCCACCTGGCGCAGCAGCTGGGGCGTAATCTCCGCTCTGGATTTCAGCTCGCCCATCTTGGTGGGAAGGCCGCACTCCTTAATAAATTCCGCCAATGCCTGGACGCCCGCCTGAGCTCCCTCCACGCCGAATACTTCTTTCGCGAAGCGGGCGAATTTTCCTTCCGCATCCTTTACAATATGCCGGTAATAGGCCGGATGAATCACTGCCAGTCCCTGTCCGTGGTTGCAGTCCGTGTAGGCCCCCAGCTGGTGCTCCATCTGGTGGGCCTGGAAATCCGTCACTCTCCCAACCTTCAGGATGCCATTCTCCGCCATGGCGGAATCCCACATCAGATTGCCTCTGGCCTGCATGTCGTCGATGTTCTTCAAAATGCGGCGCATGTTCACCACCATATTGCGCATAATGGCCAGGGCCACCTCATCGGATACATTGTCCTCATCGGAATTTCCAAAATAGGTTTCCATGGCGTGGCTCAAGGTGTCAAAGGCGCCGGAAATTACCTGCATGGCGGGCACGGACCGGGTATACTCCGGGTCCAGAACGGCAAACCGTGGGGCAGCGGCGGCCATTCCGGCCTTAATCTTCTTGTCCTCATTGGTGATGACCGCTCCTCCGTTCATCTCCGCTCCTGTTCCGGAGGCGGTGACGATGGCTCCCATGGGAATGACCTGGGTGGGGAATTTATGCTGGGTCATTTCCATCTCCCACAAATCCTCATCAGTCTTTCCCCGAGCCGCCACAATCTTGCAGCAGTCGATGACGGAGCCGCCGCCCACCGCCAGGATAAAGTCAATCTTCTCTTTCTTCGCAATCGCCGCTCCCTCCTGGACCTTGGCGTAGGTGGGATTGGACATGATGCCGGAAAAGTCGAACACCTTCTTTCCCGCTCCCTCCAGGATGGATTTTACCTCATCGTAAATTCCGTTTTTCTTCACGGAGCCGCCGCCGTAAGCCAGCAGCACGTTGGTCCCGTAGGGGGCAAGGGCCTGGGCCAGATGCTCTTTGGCCGCCCCTTCTCCAAAATAAACCTTAGTGGGGTATTCATAGACAAATTTCTGCATAACGCTCTCTCCTTTCGTTTTGTTTACCGCGTGTTTACCGCGCTTCGCTTCTTATCTTCCGGAACGTGGACCAGTACATCCCAAGGGAAACCGGCAGCATAATCAGCTCGGTCACCAGCTGAGTCCAAATCATTCCGTAAAGCCCGAAAATAAAATTCAGGATAATCAATAAGGGAATATTCACCAGTCCCTGCCGGCTGAAGGTCAGCGCCGCCGACTGCACGCCTTTTCCCATGGCCTGGAGGGTGTAGCTGATTAAAAAGTTCACGGAGGTCAGAGGCACCGCCAGACAGGCAATGCGCAAAAACGATGCGCCCAGGGTGCTGGTCTGCTCCTCCCGGATAAACAGGGTCATAATCTCCGGCGCGAAAACCGCGAAACAGGCCACAAAGCAGGCGGACATGACCACCGCCGTTTTCCAGGAAAAGACGGAAATCTTCCGCATCCGCTTATAGTTGCCGGAAGCGTAGTTGTAGCCCACCAGAGGCATGAAGCCCTGGCACAGTCCCATGGACACGTTTAACGGGAGCTGGTCGATTTTCTTTACCACGCCGTAAGCCGCCACAGGGATATCCCCGTAGCCGGAGGCCAGTTTCACAATCACCATGTTGGAGACATTTCCCAGGGTTGTGGCGAAGGCCGAGGCCAGTCCCACGGAAAAGATTTCCTTCACATAGCGGAAGGTAAAATACCTGGGATTTAAGGAGGCAGATGACTTTCCTCTCAGCCGCAGATACTGAACCACGAAGAACACCACCGACATGGCGTTGGAAAAGGCCGTGGCAATGGCCGCTCCCGCCACATTCAGATTGAAGCCGAAAATCAGAATCGGGTCCAGGATTACATTCAGGATTCCTCCGAACATCATTCCCACGCTGGCCGGTCTGGCGTAGCCCTCGCTCCGCAGGATATGCCCCAGGCTCAGGCTGACCATGGTGGGAACGCCTCCCACCACTACCACCCAGAACAGATAGCGTTCGGCGTAAGCGATGGTGTCCGGGCTGGCTCCAAGGAAATTCAGGATGGGAACCTGGGCCGCCCAGGTAATGAGGGAAAAGCACAGGGTAACCACCGCCCCTCCCCAGATGGAAAAGACCGATACATATTTGACCCGGTCCTCCTGCTTCATTCCCAAAAGCCTGGAAATCAGGCTGCTGGCTCCCAGACCGAAGAGATTTCCCAGCGCCGTCAGCAGGTTAAACCAGGGGGATACCAGGGAAACCGCCGCCACCATGTAGGGATTTCCCAGCTGGCCGATAAAAAAGGTATCGGCCAGATTGTAAATCATGGTTACCACCTGGCTGATAATCGTGGGGATGGCCAGGGTGGCAACCGCTCTGGGTACCGGAACCGATTCAAACAGTTCTTTCTCCGTATAGTTTGCCATAATAAAGGGTCCGCCTTCTTTCCCGCTCGTCCTTACTTCTGCTCATCCACCGGAGGAACCATCTCGGCGTATTTTTTCAGCATCGCCGGGGTGCTGGTGTAATACCGTTTGTTCCGGTCCAGTCCGCCAATCTGCTCCATTTCCTCCCCGGTCAGTTCAAAGTCAAAGAGGTCGAAGTTGGCGCGGATGTGGTCCGGATTCTTGGAGCCGGGAATCACGATGTTGCCCGCCTGCAGATGCCATCTGAGGATAATCTGTGCATTGGACTTGTGATATTTTTCTCCCAGTTTGGTGAAAATGGGCTCCTGGAGGAGAGCTTTGTCGCCATGGCCCAGGGGATACCAGGCCTGAATGACCATGCCTTCCGCGGCCAGGAATTCCTTCATCTTCTTTTCCTGGTAGTAGGGATGGACCTCGGTCTGAAGGATAGCCGGCTTTACCTTGCATACGCTCAGGATTTCCTGAATCTGCTCCTGGTTAAAGTTGGACAGTCCGATAGCCCTCACCTTTCCCTCTTCATAGGCCTTTTCCATCAGGCGGTATCCGGCCACATAGTTTCCTGCGGGCTGGTGAATCAGCAGCAGGTCAATATAGTCCGTATCCAGGCGTTTCAGGGTCTGATCCACCGCATCCGCCTGCTCGTAGAAGGAAGGCCACAGCTTGGTTTCCAGGAAAATCTCCTTCCGGTCCACGCCGGATTTCTTCATGGCTCTTCCTACTGCCTTCTCATTCACATAGGCGTTGGCGGTATCAATCAGACGGTATCCGTCTGCGAGGGCACTGGTCACGGAATCTTCCGCCTCGTCCGGACTTAAAAGAAACGTTCCGATGCCTGCCATAGGCATGGAAACACCGTTGTTCAAGGTCACGTACATCTGTTTGCTCATCTTTATGTTCTCCCTTCTGAAGCTTTTTCTTGTTTTCTGATTTCATTATAATCTTCCCCGAAAAAAACAGAATACATCAATCCGTTTGCTGGTGCAAACCCGGAGGTTTTAAGCTCCTTCATGGTTCCCCTTTGGTTACTACGGCACAGGAAAGTGCTTACTTTACAAAACGGGCGAAAGGATTTACCATCGGATTAAAAGAACGAAAGAAAGGGGATCTCTGTTATGGAAACGCTTGATTACCTAAGATATATGGTAGAAGAAATCCACTCCACCGTATTCGCCACCGTTGACCGGGAGGGACGTCCCGTCACCTGCGCAATCGATCTTATGGATTATGATGAGAACGGTCTCTATTTTCTGACCGCAAAGGGGAAACATTTTTATGACCGTTTGAAAGCCAACGAACATATTGCCTTCACCGCCATGAAGGGGGAAGACACCCTTTCCTGCGTGGCGGTTTCCGTTCAGGGAAAGGCAAAAGAAATCGGCCCTGACAAACTGGCCGGTTTGTTTGAGAAGAATCCCTATATGGAGAAGATTTACCCGGACCTTCCTTCCCGCAGCGCACTTACGGTATTCCAAATCTATGAAGGGACCGGAGAATGGTTCGACCTTTCCAAGTCCCCCATCGAGCGGGCTTCCTTCTCCTTCGGCGCAGTCCAGTCCAGAACAGGGGGATATTATGTAACAGACAAATGCATTGGCTGCAAACTCTGTTACTCCAAATGCCCCCAGAAATGCATCGACATTTCCCAAAAGCCTGTCATCATCCATCAGGAGCACTGCCTGCACTGCGGTAATTGCTTTGAAATCTGTCCTGCCAGGGCGGTGGAGAAGCGCTAGACTTCACTCCGTCCTTGTAGTATGCTAATAGATACATAAGACTTTAGATTGACTGGAATAGTTATGTGGAAACCCAAAAGGAGGGCTGGCAAATAAGTGACAATGAGTTGCTGCTTGCGATTTCTGAGATGTTGGATAAAAAGCTGGAATCCAATTTAAAGCCGGTTGAAAATCGGTTAAGGCGAATTGAATTGCAGTTAGAAAACGATGTAATCCCGCGAATCCGGAATATCGAATCCTGTTACACCGATACATACGGACGCTATCAGGATTATGCGCATAAAATGCAAGCGGCCTTTGACGATATAAAGCTTTTAAAACAGGTCGTTTCCGAACATTCCGAAAAGCTCCGGAAATTAGCATAACTTTCCTGTCCAAAAAGAAATCGGCCCCGACAAACGGCCGATTTCTTTTTTAACAGCTAAAAAACATTTATTCCCTGGTCAGCTCCTCAAATACGGAAACCACATACTCCGCGATGGCGCAGTCCTGCTCCTCGGTTCCGCCTCCCACGCCGATTCCTCCCACGATTTTTCCATTATGGAACAGGGGGGGGGATCCGCCGGCTACCAGCGTAATCCTGGGGTCATTGGACTGTATGGCAAAGAGGGAGCCTCCCTCCACGGCGCACTGCGCCACATCCTTTGTCTTGCACTGGGTCACCGCCGCGGTGTAGGCCTTCCCCGGGACCAGGGTAATGCTCAGTACAAGAGCTTCTCCGAACCGGCGGTAGACTCTGGGAAGTCCGTTTTCATCGCATACCCCAAAGCTGATATCGATTCCAACCTCCCTGCTCTTTTCTATGGATGCCATTTGAGCACAGTTAAAAGAAAATATGGAGTCATTTGAGCTGAAAGAAGGAAAAAACGCGACTCCTCTTCCCTTTCTCAGCCTCGATCGATTCACCGCAAAGGATATCCCCATGCCGGATGACGCAAAGCCCTACCTATATCTGGTTGTAAACGGGATTCTGCGCCTCCACACCATCTACGGGATTTTGGACTATATCCCGGGGCAGTACTCCCTGTCCGCCATCGACAGTCCCCTCTCCGGCCAGTTCCTCACTGCGGCCTCCCACCAGGAATTCCTGGCTCTGCAGGTGGAGCTGTCAGTAGAGGAAGTGATTTCCGTCATGCTGGACTTGGACGAGGCCCTAACCGATAAAATCTTCCGGTCTCAGCTATCCCAGCGGGTCATGTCCGGTTTTGACTCCAACATCACCGGCATTGCCCTGAACATGCTCCGGGCCATGGAAGATAAAGATACTCTGACGTTTATGGGGAATCATCTGAAACGGGAAATGATTTTTGACATCATCAACGGCACCAACGGAAAATCCTTTCTCCAAAGCATCTTAAACCTACAGGACGCCGGAGAAATCTACTCCATCAACAGCTGGATTAAGCAGAATTACCGGGGAAATTTCACGGTTGAGGAGCTGGCGAAGCAGCTGAATATGAGCATTTCCAGCTTTCATCAGAAATTTAAGTATGCCGTTGGAATGGGCCCCCTTCAGTGTCAGAAGCGGCTGAGACTGACGGAGGCCCGGAGGCTGATGTTGGATGAGGGAAAGAAGGTGGCGGACGCCGCCATGGAGGTGGGCTACGAGAGCGCCTCCCCGTTTACCAGGGATTACCGGAGAATGTTCGACAGCTCCCCGAAAAATGATATTCTGCAGCTGAGGAGACAGCTGAAGCTGTAAAAATGACCGCCTTGGACATCACTTTTATGTCCGCATGGCGGCCATTGAACCTCCGGGCAGTTCCCGTTTTCACTTTTCCTCTTCTCCATCCCCCTTCTCAATTCTCGGCAGATTCCACTTATAATGCCGGGCCAGGATGCGGATTGCCACCACCAGGCAGGCGCTGATGACCACCGCCGCATCCCGGTCCATGCGGGGAAGCAGCCACATATAGCACAGGGCTCCCGCCAGAGATGCGCATGCGTAGATATGTTTTTTCAGAACATAGGGAGCCTGAACCGCCATAATATCCCGCAGGATACCGCCGCCCACGCCGGTGATAACACCCAGAAAAACCGTTAAAAACCGATAATCCTCGTATCCGGCTTTCATGGCCGTATCCATCCCCACTACAGTAAATACGCCCAGGCCGATGGCGTCCAGCACATTCATCATCACCTCATAGCCTTCCGACGACAAAAGCTGCTGATACACGCCTCCGAACTTCATAATGCAGAACAGGACCAGCACCGCCGCCAGGGCCGTCACCACGTATATCGGATTCACAAACAGGGACGGAGGCTGCACACCGATTAAAATATCCCGAATCATCCCGCCGCCTACCGCCGTGATGACGCCCAGGACAATGATTCCCAAAAGGTCCAGCCGCCGTTCAATGGCCACCATGGCCCCCGAACAGGCGAAGGCTACCGTTCCAATCAATTCCACGATTAAAAACACAGAAACATTCTGCAGCATATTTGTTTTCCTCCCTCTTCATCACCCGTATCACCTCGTTCAGCTGATTCATACGGTTATGATTCACAGCGTATCCCTTGATTATGTACTCTTTCAGCACAGCGTTGGCCCAGCGGCGGAACTCTACGCCCCGTTTTGATTTTACGCGGTAGCTGACGGATATGATGACGTCCAGGTTGTAAAATGGAACCTGCTGTTTTACACCTACAACACGCATTTTTTGCGTGTTGTTCTCTCTTTCAAGCTCGCCTTCTGAAAAGACATGATTAATATGTTTCCGAATCGTTTTTTCGTCCCTGCCAAATAATACCGCCATCTAATTTGCGCTAAGCCATACCGTATCGCTCTCCACAGAAACCGGCAGCGCAATACTCCTGTCCTCCGTCTCAAACAAAACAAGCCCTTTTTCCATCCGCATCTCCTCTCTGTGCCACCCGTATTAAATTCGTATATCCGTTATTATGCTGAAAAAACAGGGGCATGTCAATACCACAGACACGCCCCTGCCGACTTAAATCCTATTCTATTTTTCCCTATGCGCAGGCCGCCCTCCTCTTCTGCTGCTCCACCTGCACTTCTCCTGTTCCTTCCTCAATATCCCGGATCATCTCGCCTACGGCCGGTACCGTAATCCGGCTGCCTGCAAGGGGATTTTTGATACTGATGACCGGCGTGGTAATCTCCGCCTCTACCTGGCTGCGCTCAAATGCCAAGTCACAGTCAACCATCTCGCAGTTAATCAATTTCAGATTTTTGCAGTAGCACAGCGGCTGGGTCCCGATAATCCTGCAGTTCTCAAAGGTCACGTTCTCGCAGTACCAGGCCAGATATTCTCCCTTGATCTCACAGTTGCGGACAGTCACGTTCTTAGCGTGCCAGAAGGCGTCCTTGGTGTCAAAGGTACAGTTCTCAAACAAAGAATCCTCAATATACTGGAAGGAGTATTTTCCCTTCATCTTTGTATTGGTAAAATGCAGGTCCGTGGAGCGCATCATGAAATATTCGCTCTCCGCGCTGCAGCCGTCCATTTCAATCTGGTGAACGGACCAGCCAAACTCCGGGGAAATGATGTCGCAGTTTTTCATTTTTACATCGGCGCACTCCCGCAGTGCCTTGATGCCGTGAAGCTTTGAATCTTCAATGTCAATATGGTCCGAGTACCACAGCGCCGCCCGGCAAAGCTGGGTCATCTCCGAAGCTTTGATTGCCAGGCCGTGGTCATGCCAGAAGGGATACCGCAGGTTAAAATAGCAGTTTTCCACCTGTATCCCGCTGCCCTCCTTAAATGCGCTCTCCCCGTCGGCCGGTCCGTCAAAGGAACAATCTCTTACCAAAATATCGCTGCTGCCGTAAAGGGCCCGCTCTTCGTCAAATCTCTGCTTCTCAATGATTTTCATCCGAAAAAACCTCCTTTTTGTTTCCTATACTCAATTTGATAAATCAGATAATCCAGACAATCGATACGCTTTTCTTCCTTATGGAGTTCTTCCAGCAAATGTTTCCTGTGTCCGGACAGAAGCTGCAGCTGCCGTTCTTCCTCCGCATGCTCTTCCAGCGTCCTGAATTCTTCGATCAGCTCATCGGTGCATCCAGCGTCTTTCAAATTTTGGATGATGGAATAGCCGTAATCCCGCGGCGGATGACCGAAATCCGGTTTTCCTGCTTTCCGGCCCATGCCAATCACTCTCCTTTTTCCTTATTAACTGTAATACAAATTGGCCGAAATAGCAAATACCTATCATCTATTCTTTTCCATAGCTTTTTCTTATGGTTGATTTTTCGCCCCGTTTTGTGTGGTTAGTTGAAATTCTAAATGCAACATTGAAATTGTAAATGCACTTTGGAAGTTTCATGAAGTTGTAAATGCACTACGACATAGGTAAATGCAACGATTTGGGCCTGTTTTTCTAGAGGCTATGTTGCTTTTTCAGCCTGTTCCGTGTAAAATTCCTTAAAAGAAGACAGCACAAAGTCCGGACTGCATTTTTTTCTTTTGGCGAAGTTGTAAATGCACCCCGTTGGGATAGGGTTTATGTTGGAGTTGTCCTGCCTTCTTATATGTATTTCCGGCTTATTTCTTAAATAATGCTGGAGTTAGATGAATGGAATCGGACGGGATTTTCTCAAGGCCCAGAAGTTTGGCGGCTTCCTGGCCATAGATCTTCACAAACAGATCAATGGGAGCCTGTCCGTTCCATTTTTTTCTTGGATAGGAATTGATGTGGTTCATCATTTCGCGGATCTCTTCTTCCGTATAGTGCTCTTTTGCCTGGTTTTTCGGGATCACATATCGAATCAGTTCATGGCTGCGTTCACAGTTGCTTTTCTGATTGCTGTTCATGGGGTCGCAGTAAAATACCCTGCACTGAATTTCTCCAGTTTCCGGGTCTGTTTCGATCTTCACCGGATCGGTAAACTCACTCCCACGGTCAGTCAGAATCACCTGGAACAGCATAGGGAAGTATGTTTCCCCCAGCTTTTTTCGTAAGTCCCGAAAAATCTCTGTTACGCTTGCCGCCGTATTCTGCTCCCTCAGAAACATCAGCTGCAGATCACAGCTGGTCAGGAGAATCGTCAGGATTACCTGTCCTCCTTTATGAATCACCACGCTGTCCATCTGGCTCACCAGGGCGTCCGGGTTTTGGGCCATATAGGCCTGGTAGTCCTCATACGTCCGCCCCATATGGCATTTCCGATCCACCCGGAGAACCGGGCTGCTTTTCTTCCTCTCCGGCCTCCTCAGCTTGCGACGCAGGTCGATATTCCTGGCATCCAGCAGGCCTGCATCGATATAGGAGTAAATGGTGCGGTCCGTGACTGGCAGTTCATCCCGGTAGCGTCCGCAAATGGTTGGAAGGGACTGTCCCTTTTTCGGCAGGGGTGAAATGGTATCGTTGATCCGGTTCAGCTCCTGTTCTGTCAGGGAGATTCCCCTGCGGGACTCCGAAAGAGTCTTCTCGTATTGTTCCTGGGCATACTTTGCATCATAGAGCATGCGGCGCAGCCGGCACCGGAGCCGGTGGCCGCAGGGATTGCAGACAAACGGGGATTTCTCGTAGTCAGAACAGAACTCTTCCTGATACTCCGGGCAGCCTTCCTGGCAGCGTCCGCAGGCGGTCTGGCATTGGCGCTTTCCCCGGAAACAGCCAGAACGGCAGTCAGGAATCCTGGTGCAGGTTTTGTGGTGGATACAATTGTTGCCGCCTGAAGTTGTGACCAGACGTCTGTGAGCTTTTACTTCTCTCCCAACAGTTGCCCGGTCTTTGCCGATGTTCTTCGCAATTTGGGCGATTTTGAGCCCCTTTTGAAGTCCTGCCTGAATAGCCAGTCTGTCATCATAAGTAAGGTGCTTCTTGCTCATAGGTGCCTCCAATCCGAAGGCAGAACAGAAACTACTATACTGGAAGATGATACAAAAAGGAACCATGAAGTTGCAACTGCAACCCCATAGTCCCTGCTTCATGTAATTCTAAGCGCAACAGCCTATGTTGCATTTAAATTTTCAATTAACCCCGCTCCCAAACAAAAAATGCTGCCTGAGCAGGGGACGCTTATATCCTCCCGCCAGACAGCTGTCGTATATCGGTCAGTTTTTTCTACAGCTCAACCAATTCGTATTCCCTTGTTCCGAAGCCCAGTTTTGCGGCGGCCTCGATGGTGTGGATTCCGTTGCGGCTGTTTACCCGCTCCATGAAATGCTCTTTGCCGGGGTCGTTGGAGTTCATCACCAGGTCAATGCAGGCCTGGTCGATGGCCACCGGGTCCAGGGAAGCCAGGATGCCGATGTCCTTCATGCAGGGATCCTCGGCCACTTCGCAGCAGTCGCAGTCCACGGAAAGGTTCTTCATGACATTGATAAACGCGATTTTGCCCTTAAAATGCTCCACCACGCTGTAAGCGGCATCCGCCATAGCCTCCGGGAATACCACGCTGTCGGCATGCTGCTGCCAGGTTTCAAAACGGTCATCCGTCTTTCCGGCGGAATGAATCAGAGCCTTGCCGGCCCGGGAAGCGCAGCCAATGGCAAGCTGCTTGAGCGCACCGCCGTAGCCGCCCATGGGGTGTCCTTTAAAATGCGCCAGCACCAGCATGGAATCATAATTCAAAATGTTCTTTCCTACATGGTTTTCCTTCAGAATCTTGCCGGCCGGTATCTTCCAGACTACATCCGGCCCCTCGGCGTCCATCAAATCCACGTCAAAGTATTTGGTCCAGCCGTGCTCCTCCAGGAGTTTCCGGTGAGACTCGGTATGGTCCCTCACGCCGCCTGCGGCATCGCCATAAGCGGTATTGCACTCCACGATGGTACCGTGGACTTCCTCCACCATGGGACGCCAGAACTCCGGCCTCAGGAAATTCTGGTTGCCTTTTTCCCCGGAGTGTACCTTCACCGCTACCTTGCCAGGAAGCTCCACTCCCAATGCGCGGTACATTTCAACTACCTTTTCCGGGGTGATTTCTTTTGAAAAATAAACCTTTGCTTTCATGTCAAATATCTCCTTTCAGACTCCTTTTGACACCACGCCAATACTTGCAATATAACACGTTCCTGACATGGCGTCAATGTATTTTTCGTTTACTGTCCAAGGATTCCAATCTGCGTCAGCCACTGAGCCACTTCCTGCGCATTCGCGCCGCTTAAATCTCTGCCGGACAGGATATTGGCCCCTGCGCAGTACCGGTTGATATTCGTCAGGCTGCCGTTAATCCCGCTCCCGCCGCTGGTGCAGAAGGGAACCACCGTCTTTCCGCCGAATTCATGGGAGTTTAAGAAGGTGTTGACAACCGGGGGCGTTGTGTCCCACCAGATGGGGTAGCCGATGAATATGATTTCGTATTCGTCAAAGTTCTCCACATC
Source organism: uncultured Clostridium sp. (assembly GCA_900547035.1). Lineage (GTDB taxonomy): Bacteria > Bacillota > Clostridia > Lachnospirales > Lachnospiraceae > Enterocloster > Enterocloster excrementigallinarum. The sequence continues at coordinate 11,702 of URFM01000007.1, forward strand.
GGAGACCAGCGCCGGAAGAGTGCCTGCGGCGATTTCCCGTTCCGCCCGTTCTGTCGTGGCGGAATAGCTGGACGGATAGCTTTCCACAGGCTGAATCTCAAATAAATCCCCATCCGTCTGGGCCTGAATCAGCCCTGCAATCTGGCGGGTATTGCCGGTCCTGGAAAAATAGGCAATCAGCACGTCTTCCTCCGTACCGGTTTCCCTCTCAGGCAGTACGGCCGCCCCGGTCCCTCCGTATCCGGGCTCTACCTCCCGGGTCCGCACCTGTCCGTTTTCCGTCCATGCCCCGTCTTCATTCACCTGATAACCGTCCGGAGTTACCGTATCCGCATACATCCAGCCGCTCTCGTCAAAGGCGTAGCACTCCGCCGTGCCGTCCCCATTTCCGTCAATCCACTGCCACTGGGGTCCCTGGGCGGTTCCTGCATAGTACTGGCCTCCGTCCAAATCGTACCACCACCGGACCGCTCCCGGCCCATCGGTACCCGCCTGTACCCAGCCGGCGCCAAAAGCGGTCGTCGCGAACATCATGCTCATAAGGCCTGCTGCCGCCAGCAATACTTTGATTTTCCTCATGTTCCATTCCTCCTCGTTTTTAAATCATGTCCTTCAGCTTCATGATATCTTCATCCGTGCGGTTGCCATGGATTTCAATTTTGGAAAGTTCCTCCTCGATGCGCCTGAATTCCTCATCCGTAAGCTCCACAGCCGCGGCCCCGAAGTTCTCCCTCATGCGTTCTTCCTTCCGCATACCGGGAATCGGCACAAGGAAATCCCATTTGTGCAGCATCCAAGCCAGGGAAATCTGTGCCGGCGTCGCTCCCTTTTCGTCCGCGAACCGGTGCAGCAAATCCAGCAGCGGCTGGTTGGCGTCCATATTTTCCCTGGAAAAGCGGGTAATCACGCGGCGCACATCATCGCCTGCGTAGGTGTCCCTGCTGGTATATTTCCCGCTCAGGAATCCCGCCCCCAGCGGTGAGAAGGGCACAAAGCCTATCCCCAGTTCCCGGCAGGCCGGGATGACATCCTTCTCAAACATCCGTTCCATCATGGAATATTCGCTTTGGATCGCCGTGATGGGGGTAACGGCGTGGGCGCGGCGGACTTCGTCTTCCGTGGCCTGGGACTGCCCCCAGCCGCGGATTTTTCCCTCGTCAATCAACTTTCCCATCACGCCTGCTACTTCCTCAACCGGGATATTTTTATTCACCCGATGCTGATAATACAGGTCCACATAGTCCGTTCCCAGGCGCCTGAGGGAAGCCTCCAGATGCGCCCGCACCGCCGTTTCCAAATCTTGATCTTCCGGGATATGCAGCTTGGTGGCCAAAATAATGTCCTTACGGAATGGTTTAACCGCCTCTCCCACCAGTTTCTCATTTTCACCTGCGGCATAGCCCTCCGCCGTGTCAAAGAAGGTGCAGCCCAGGTCGTAAGCGGTCCGAATCAGCCGGACTGCCTCCTCATGGTCCGGGCCGGGACCGTAGCCATGGCTGAATCCCATACATCCCAGGCCTATCGCGGATACCTTTAATGGATTTTGTTTTCCAAGAATACGTGTTTTCAAAATCATTCCCTCTCTTCCGGAATTATCCCTTTCATTTCTTTTATCTTACCCGCTGATACCCGTCTTTTCAAATACTTATGTCTTATGATTCGCTATGCCTGTTCCGTATTGGTCCGTCCGAATCGGCTTCCTTTGGTTTTTGACTTTTGCTTTTCGATTTTTATTTTTTGACATCCAGCAGTTTAACGCCTTCTTCCGGATTGCGGTCGATTGCGCCGACAATCCGGTGGGGGACATACGGCTCTTCCAGATAAGCGATGTCTTCTGCCGTGAGTTTGACGGCAAAGGCTCCTGCGGCATCGTCAAAGTGGGACGCTTTGGTGGCCCCGATAATCGGCGACGTCACGCCCTTCGCCCACTCCCAGGCCAGCGCAATCTGCTGCATTTTGACGCCGTACCGCTTTGCAAGGGTATGAACTCTGCCAACGATTTCCATATCCTGGGTCTGGGTGCTGTCATACTTCCCCATGGCCGCCCGGTCCGTTCTGCTCCGGATGGAATCCGAGTTCCACTCCGGCCGGGTCAGGTGCCCGGCTGCCAGCGGACTGTAAGGCATAAGGGAAACGTTCATCTGGCGGCAGATTGGAATCAGCTCCCGCTCATCCTCCCGGTAGAGGAGGTTATAGTGATTCTCCATCGCCACAAACCGCGCCCAGCCGTTGTCTCTTGCGGCAAGCTGCATATTGTAAAACTGGTAGCCGTACATGGCGGATGCGCCTATGGCGCGGACCTTGCCGGCTGTCACCAGAGCGTTCAATGCTTCCATGGTCTCCTCAATCGGGGTGTCGTAGTCAAACCGGTGGATAATATACAAATCAAGATAATCCGTGCCAAGCCGCTTCAGGCTTCCGTCAATCTCCCGGTGGATGGCTTCTTTTGAAAGCCGTCCAGGATTGAAATAGACCTTTGACGCAATCACCACTTTGTCCCTGGGAACATTTTTCTTAAGGGCCCGTCCCAGGTATTCCTCGCTGGTGCCTTCCGAATAGCCGTTGGCAGTGTCGAAGAAGTTGATGCCAAGGTCCAAGGCGTGTTTGACGATTTTTTCTGTTCCGGCCTCGTCTACCGTCCAGTCGTGAAGGGTCCCGGGCTTTCCAAAGCTCATGCACCCTACGCAGAGCTTCGATACCTCAATATCCGTATTTCCTAATTTCGCGTATTCCATATTCTCTGATACCTCCTTAGCGTTCCGGCAGCAGCTGCCGGATACAATGATATGCCAACTGGTAAACCGTCCTCTGCGCGGCGCAAATCCCCGCCTGCTCCATGGCGGAAAGCTGTTTCTTTGTGGGATAGGCGTAAGCGTAAATCCCATAGAGGAAGGGGAAAAATGCATAGCGGAAATCCAGCTTTGCCTCCTCTTCCATGTCAGGCCGGAAAGCCGTCAGGCAGCCGTCCACAGCGGTCATAGCGCGGCGGAACGCCTGTTTGTACTCCACGAGCCGTTCTTCCCTGCTGTTTTCCTCGATTTCATACAGGTTCATGGTCTGAATCTTCAACATAGTCTCACTGTCGTCCAGGGAGTGCGCCAGCGCCTGGGCGAACTCATCCCGGTCCCACGGGCCGCCGGAACGCACCTTTACCAACTTTTCCGTCCACCGGTCATACTCCCGGGTCAGGAGGGCAAGGAAAATCTCTTCCTTTGTTTCAAAATAATTGTAAATGGACGGCCGGGAGAAACTGGTTTCCATGCTGATGTCTTTTATCGTCACTTCCCGGAATCCCTTTGTGCGGTAAAGGATTTCACAGGCGTCTATAATTTCATTTTTTCTCCGGTCAATCCGTTCCAATGATTCTTTTGCCATATTGTTCTCCTATCAGACGTTGTATCCGGCCTGAAACGCCTCCTGCATTGCCTTTGTGTGCTCTACTTCACCTTTCTGCCAGACTCCTTCGCCCCAGATTCGTCCCTTGATTTCATTTCCCAGACCGCTGAAAATTGTTGTCAATTCTTCATCAACCAGCCTCAGTCCTGCATTTCCATCGTGGCCGGTGATAATCAGATAAACTTCGTGGCCGCCTAAATCCTGCCACCGGGGAAGGAAACGGTCAATCACCGTTTTCAGCTTTCCATTCACCGCATAGAAGTAGGTGTGCGTTGCCGCGACAATCACATCGGCCTTTTGCATCTGATCCAGAATTTCCGTTTTTCCTGGGGCTGGCCGAACAGATTACAATATTTTTCATTATCGTTTCTCCTTAAAGGAAAGGCATTTCCCGAGAACATCTCCTGTTTCCAGATACTCATAGGTAGGGAACTCGAACAGAACGGGTTTCAGTTTGTTGTAGTCAATCTTCCCATTCTCGTTCAGGCAGGCTTCCTCCACAAGGGTACTGTCAATTGTGCAGATGAAGCTCTCAAATCCCTTGGTACGGTAAATATCCACGACCGTACATTCGATTGCCAGCGGAGACTTCCGGATGATTGGTGTTCCGGCTGCACCCATCTCATAATCAAAAACAGCGGATTTATCCACCTTTGCGCCGCTGACGCTGCCCACATAATCCGCTTCCGGCAGGATGGAACGGTCCACTATGTTAATGGATAACTTGTTCCCGGCCTTGATAGCGCCGTTGATGTAATGGCTGTCCGCAAGGCTGACCATCACCCGTTCATGGCCGATAATACCAATATGTCCCACCAGTGTCCAGGTGGGCTTGCCGTCCGCCATGGCCCCAACAACAACCAGAGGGGTGGGATAGAGCGCTAATACAGAACCTACATCTTTTTTCATATATGGATTACCTCACTTTCTCTTTCTGACATCGTGTCAATGATGCCATTATACAACCGCGCTGACATCGTGTCAATATCCGTTTTCACAAATTCCGTCCGCTTGACTATTTTTCAGATTCCGGCCGGTGAATCTTTCACAATCGGCTGTTGCATTAAAAAGGCATGACTCATTCCGAATCATGCCTCATCCTGAATTTTCCTATTCCATTACAGCCCCAAGCTCTCCATCCAGGCCGCCACATCTTCTTCCGAAGCTCCGGACCGAAATCTCATTCCTTCCAGCCACTCTCCTGTTCCTGCCATTTCAGCCAGCAGTTCGCCGCTTTCACCTAAGCCGGAGCTGGCAGAGGTGCAGAACGGAATCACCGTTTTTCCGGTGAAATCGTTTGCTTCTATAAAGGTATTAACCGGCCATGCGGCAATTCCCCACCATACGGGGTATCCTACGAAGATATTTTCGTACTCATCGAACCCTTCCACCGTCACAGCAGCCAGTTCCACATTCCTCAGACTCTCATCTCCATGCTCCAAAGACACGCGGCTGTTCTCATCATTATAATTCAAATCCTCATCTGTATAAGGGACAATAGGTTCTAATTCAAACAAGTCGCCTCCTGTTGTCTCCGCAATCACCTGAGCCACACGTTCTGTATTTCCTGTTGCGGAAAAATACACAACTAACGTCTTACCCTCTGTTCCCTCAGTGCTCACTTCCTCCGCACTGGCTTCTTCGGAAGTCGTTTCCTCTACTGTAGTCGCACTGCTTTCCGCCTCAGTTTCCGCTTCTGTTGCCGTCTCTGCTTCCTGTGTTGTGCTGCTTGTTTCCTCACTACCCGAACTGCATCCTGCCAGTATTCCAACTGTCATCATACATGCCGCAAGCCACAATAAACCATGTTTTCTCATAATAGGTTATCCTCCTCTATCCTTAGTTTTCTAATCTTAACAATGTAAGCGCCTAAAAGACAGGCGCTAAGTGCTCATAACAAAAAAAAGTAAGTGCGGAAGGAAAAGCTATTCCCAACTACACTTACATTATAAAAGCCAGAATTTAGTGTGTCTAATACTTGGTTTTTATGAAATCAAATGCTTTTCGGGCATGTTCTTCGTTTGCAGTTCTCATTCTTCCGGAAGGAATCCCTCAGACAGATAGATCTCTTTCAGCTGTCTCCCCACTGCCGGAAAGCTGCGCTCCTTAGCGGCTTTTCTTCCGGAACCAGTCAAATCCGGCAGCGTTTTATGCAGGATTCCGGAAATCATCCGCTCAAAATCTCCAAGGGTATCGGCCTTATAAATGGACTCCTCCTTGGCTAGCCACCCGTCATAGACCGGAATATTACGGATAACGGCAGGAGTTTGACAGGCCAAGGCCTCCAGCACGACAATTCCTTCCGTTTCCTCTTCGCTGAGGAACGCGAACACATCCGCACCGCAGTAGGCGTCCCGAAGCTGTTCCTGCGTCACATAACCTGCAAAGGTCAGATTTTCCGGCGCGGCTTTGATGGCCTTTCTGACTTTCGCAGGAATCAGGCACGTCCTGGTATACCCAAACCAGAAAAATTTGATCCACGGCATCCTACGTGCCAGGGCAATATAATCGAGAATTCCTTTTCTCTCAATCATGTGTCCCACCGAAATCACAACCGGGTCCTTCTCCGTCAAATGATACCGAGCCCGGAAAGCCGTTCTGGATTCGGCACGAAAACAGAATTTTTCCGTATCGATTCCATTGGATACACTGTAAATCGGTTTGTGTATTCCATAACCTTCCAAAATCTCCCTGGAATACTCGGTGGGTGTCACAATTTCATCGCCGCGATTATAACAGAATATAATCCATTTCCGAAACAGAGGGGCGAACAGGTTGGCCCCACGGAAAGAGTTTTTAAAATCTTCCATGGTCGAATGAGCATAATAGACTACCTTTGCCCCCCGGCGTTTCGCTTCAACGGCAGCCAGAGGAGAATCCGGCTCCACAAAGTATTTAACAGCAGGCTGTACAGCAGAATGGAAAATGGTTTTCCCAGCAAAATGACCGTCATAAATTTTTTCCACGACATTGTCGTAGTTCCTGCCAGATAGCACAAAAAGTCGTCCGGAGCAACCGGGAAAAAAATTGCCAGAGCGAACAAGCGCTCAAAACGATTTTTATTTTCTGTCCATCCATCGTATTTTTGTAAAAATTCTTCTCCAAACAATCTTGGCAAAAGGGGCCTTCCACAGTTTTTGGCAAGAGCAAAGGCCAGCAGCGAGCCAATGCATATGCCTGCATAATTGTAAATGAATCCGTTTACGGTTCCAAACAGGATGACTCCCGCCAGACAGCTGATTCCTCCCGGCAGAATCGGGAGAACCACCTGAACGGCCTGAATCAGGATAAAAATCACAGGGCCAGTGACCCCCAGTCTAGCAATTACTTCTTCCATGGCCTGCCGGGATGTAAACATACCGCTTTGAACTCCCCAAACCGCTATGGCGATGCAGGCTGCCAAAGCGCCCATTGACATCATCTGCAGTACGCTTTTTCCCGAAACCTTTCTCATTGCCTCATTTCCCAAGCTATTCATATCACGGTCTCTTTCTTTCCTCTCGTGTGTGAAAAAACAGATCGGAGTTGAGCAGAGCCCCTACCGCCGCGCTGCAGACCGTCCCCAGCACAATTCCTCCGATGATATCGGTGGGATAATGTACATAGAGGTACATTCTGGAAAATGCAATTAGTGCCGCCAGAATCAACGCCGGGATTCCGGCAGGATTTCCAGCCATAGCCAGGGCAACCGCAGCCGCAAAGGATGAGGTGGTATGTCCGGAAGGGAAGGAATATCCGCCGGGAACCGGAATCAGCAAATCCAGCATCAATCCTTCATAAGGCCTGGGCCTCATAAACAGGGGCTTTAAAATATAATTGCTGGTGAGAGACCCCAGTTCCAACGAAAGCAGAAGCCATATCCCTGCTTTCCGGTATTTTTTGCTGAGGCAAAGGACAATGCCTGCAAGAATCCATATCCACCCATTGTCCCCCAGGGAGGTAATCCACACCATCAAGCGGTCCATCCATGGATTTCTTAAATGCGTCTGTATCCAGTCCAGAATTGCCAGTTCATAACTCATGCCCGTTTCTCCTTCTATGGTAAATGATATTCAGGAATGAATACAGACTAGCATTTTGTTTTAACATTTTATATGTGATTTTTTAAATAATTTCTAACCTCTTTCCAGCTTAAATCCTAGCTCCGGTACTCTTGTCCCCACACGTTGATTCCGGTCTTTTCTTTTCGGCTCTGAGCTCACTAGCTTTTCCCCCACTTTTACTCACTATCCGCCCTCCTGTAAACATCTTCATCGGTTTTAACGCCGAAATAGCGCCATAGTTTCCTGTAAGATATTTTTTGCCAAAGCCTCATTTCTGCGCGCTTTATATTGCCGTCCTCATCTTTAAACTCAGCCAATGAATACAGTTATGACACTCCATCTTCGTTTTTATTGACCAGCCGGATTTCGTCTCTTCGCAACAGTTCATTAGAAAACTGCCAGATATCATGAGTAGTAAAGATAAGCTGGGCATTCTGCGTATTATCATGTCTATATAAACCTGTCAATTTTTTTCTTTGTAATGCCACTTTCTCTGGCAAATTCTGTCAAAATCTTTCCGCATTTTTCCGGCTCAATCTCTGTGCATTTTTCAATATTTTTCAACAATCAAGAAACTGCAGCACCGGCGCATTTTCTTCTGTCATCCCTGGGATATCAATATCTCCGGTAAAAATAGGTTCTCCTGGAATATAATTTTCTTTGTCAATCGCATCTGATTTATTCATATTGTTTCCATCTACATCACTGTTTAACAGGACATATTGTCCTATTAATATCCTACAATTGTCCTATAAAATATAGATTTATGCAGAAAAAAAGCAGGATGCCATGCACCCTGCCCACATTTCTACATATTCTATTCCTGACAATTACAGCCCCAAACTCTCCACCCAATCCACTACATCCGCTTCATCAACACCGGACCGGAATCTCATGCCTTCCTGCCAGTCTCCCGTACCGGCCATCTCCGCCAGCAGCTGGCCGCTCTCTCCCAGGTTAGAGGAAGAGGAAGTGCAGAAGGGAATCACGGTTTTTCCGGTAAAGTCATTTGCCTCCACAAAGGTATCCACCGGCCAGGCGGCGATGCCCCACCAGATGGGATATCCGATCAGCACCGTATCATAATCCTCCCAGTTGTCCACCGTATCGCTCACCAGTTCCACATCCCGCTGGTCCGGATTGTCATGCTCCACCGTCACTCGGCTGTTGTCATTGGTCCAGTCCAGGTCCTCGTCCGTATAGGGCTCTGTCGGCTCCAGCTCAAACAAATCTCCTCCTGTGGCGTTGGCGATATAGTTTGCCACCTCTTTCGTATTTCCGGTAGCAGAATAGTAGACGACCAGGGTCTTCCCCTCTCCGCCTGCCGCTTCCTGGGACGCGGACTCCTCCGCGGAGGTTTCCTCTGCCCCGGAAACGCTCTCCTCCGAGCCGGATTCCGCCTCAGTTTCCTCAGAAGCCGCTTCGGATTCCGCAGCTGTTGTTTCCGCAGCCGCAGCCGTCGTCTCCGCCGAACTGCTCTCTGAGGAACAGCCTGCCAGCATACCTGCGGCCAGCACCGCCGCCATCATACAAGCCAGTTTTCGGTTTTTCATAATCGTCAAATCTCCTTCCTTTTCTATCTCTTTTTTCTATCTTTTTCTCTTCTATGGTTCTGAACGCCCGGCTCCCGCCCTTTGCGGGAAGTCGGTCATTTCTCATCATCGATCTGCTTCTGCCAAAATCTCAGTGCGTCAAATATCCACCCCTGGGCCACGGTACCCGTTCCAAGGCCAAACCCATGTCCCAGACCTTCATATACATGAAATTCGGTGGGGATTCCCATGGAGTCTAAAATTTCCAGCCTCCGCCTCATGACTCTCCAGTCCGCGATGCCGTCCCGTGAACCCACACAGGCGTAGGTAGGAGCGTCCCGGCCGGAAACGGAGGTATATCCGGTATACTGCATTACCACCGCGGCGGCCTGTGAAATCTCCCTCCGTCCGGTAAACTGCCTCAGATAAGTCCGGTTTCCCAAAACCGCCGCCATCCTGGCCCCGGCGGAGCCGCCCCAGAGGGAATACCCCTCTTTTTTAATCTGAAGTTCTCCCGCGTGGTCCCAAATCCACTCAATGGCCCGGGCCAAATCCTCATAGGGGCTGTCCGGCCGGTAAATCAGGGCAAATGCCTGATATCCCTGCCGGCCTGCCTCAAGCGCGTGGGGAAAACTATCGTGCATGGCGCCCACATAGTAAAATGCGCCTCCTGCGTTCATGACCGCGAATTCCTTTCCCGGTTTTCCCCGGAAGAAGAACAGGCCGGTATCCCTTTTGGTCCCATCCGCCGCCATTTCCCTCTGAGTATAAATAGGGTAAAACACCTGCTCCCCTTCCAGAGCCCGCTCCTTCAGAGTATTGAGAATGTCCAGGGTCTTCTCCACCTGGATATGCGAATACCACAGATACACCTGACTGCTGCTGACCTCCTTCAAGGTCATTTTCCCGGACAGGGGACGGTAAACGGGAAATAACAGTCTGCCGAAGTTTTTAAAAGCAGCGTCTCCGATTACATCCCCCCACCGTTGAATATTCGGTAAATTTTTCGAATTTCATACCGTCACCCTCTGTCCTTCAAACATCAATACTCGTAGTCAGGAGCCAGCAGGGCCATCAGTTCCTGGTCATGATGGTAGACCACTTCCTGGACCGTGTCAAACATCATGGTAGCACCTTCCTCCCTGGTGTAGGCCGGCCACTCCATTTCCTCCGTGGAGGGATCCCCTGTCCTGGCAAAATTAATCCAGGCCTGGCTCATGGCGTCCTCAATCCTTCTGGCTTCCTCGCCTCCGCCAATCTGCATCACAGCCTTGTCAATGTTGTTGAATACAAAGGGAATCTCCGAGGTGTGGAAGGCCATAATGGTTCCGGGGAGGACCGGCGACTCCCAGTTGAACATGTAGGCGTAGACAGGGGCTCCGCCCTGGTCTGCCTTGTGGGACATAATCTTCAAAATCGGAAGCCGGATCACCCGGGAATCCACATAGAGGGCGTCCGCCGCCGTCCGGTGAGGATAGGCCTTCAAAAACGCATCCACAATCTCATCGGTCTGGTCGCCATATTTTTCCTCCAGATGCTGCCTGGTCTCCTCCTCGGTCCAGGTGGTCTTGTTGTCATACTGGGTTTCCGCCTGATTGCTCATCAGGTCAACGGTCTCCCATTCATTCAAGTTAGAGCCAATCAGCAGGGGAATGTCCCGTCCTGCCTCCGCGAAGGAATCCTCCGTTACCGGGTCTGTGGGAAGGAAATCGCCGTCCACTACCGGTTCCCAGGACAGGGAATACCCGGAACCCAAAGCCGCCGGAATCTGGAATTCTTCTCCCGCCTGAGCCAGGGCCTCGTTGGATGCCGCGGTCAGCTCCTCGTAGGAAACGTTCTGCAGCTCGTCAATCCGGTCCGGGGTAATGCCAAGCTTCTCCAGGGTAAGCTCCGTCACCCGCTCGCTGGCGTCCTCAGGGGTGAAAATCACGCCCATGGTTTCCGTCGCGCCGCTCTCCACAATTCCCTTGTGGAACAGGCCCTTGGCATAGGGGGATGTCATCAGGGCCAGCACTTTGGCGCCGCCGCCGGATTCTCCGAATACCGTTACATTGTCCGGGTCTCCGCCAAATTCCTCGATGTTGTCCTGAATCCACTGAAGGGCGTCAATGATGTCGGTCATTCCCACATTGGCGGAATTTTTGTACTGGTCCCCGTACTGGGACAGGTTCAGATGCCCCAGCACGTTCAGCCGGTGATTGACGGACACCACGACCACATCGCCCTTTTTGCTCAGATTCTCGCCGTCGTAATAGGTCTGCTCAATGGAAGAGCCGGTGGAAAATCCGCCGCCGTGGAGCCACACCATGACCGGACGTTTTCCCTCGTCCTGGATGCCCGGGGTCCAGATATTTAAGTTCTGGCAGTTATTGTCCATGTTGTCTCCTCCGGGAATATTGCCCGTAGCCTCCTGGGGAGAAATGGGGCCATAGTCAAATGCCATCCGGACGCCCTCCCAGGGCTCCACCTCGTGGGCTTCCACGAACCGCTCATCCGCCTGGGCGTAGGGGATTCCATGATAGGTGTAAATCCCATTGCTGATATAGCCCTGCACCTTTCCGGACTGGGTATCCGCCACCACGATATCCGGGCCTGCCTCCACGGTGGGGCCTGTCGTCTCCTCCCCGGAGGAAACATCAGCCTGGGACTGTTCGTCTCCCGCCGCCCCGGTCTCCTGGGAAGCTCCGTTTTCCTGTGCGGAAGTAGTTTCCGCTGCCGCCTGGGTCGTCCCGGCTGTATTCGCATTCTGACCGCAGCCGCCAATCATCGCCGCAGCAGTTCCCGCAATCAAAACACTCATCCATTTCTTTTTCATAATCGGTCCATCTCCTTCTTTATTAACCGTTTCTGCAGCAGTTCCTATTGCTCTGAACTGTTATCTACATTATAGAAGGTTTTCTGTTTCCGGGGAATTTCCGTTTATTTAACTGGTTAATACCCTTGGGTTATAACCCGGAAAACCATCGCAGCGGTTCCGCACTCAAAAAAATCCGCTGGAATCCAAATCCAGCGGATGATCGAGAACTGGTAACCTGCCTTCCGGAATTTACCGAATAAAATTCGTCTGGCAGAAGGGCTCTTTCTCCGGAAGCCCATAGCGCTCCTTGCCAAGGGCGATGGAACGCATAAGAAACACCATATTTCTGGCCAGGGTCCGCATTCCCTGCAGTCCCTCGCCGTCCCCTGCGGCTTCGCCGATTTCCCTGCCGTGGATGCTGTTCCAATACTGACCGGAGGCCACAGGCATACCGCAAATGGTAAAATACTTGTTCAGCTCGTCAAAGGTAGCGGAAAGTCCTCCTCTTCTGGCCGCTACCACGCAGGCTCCCACCTTCATGGTCTTGTCAAAGGGAGTGCTGAAGAACAGACGGTCCAGGAAGGAAACCAGCGTTCCGTTGGCGGAAGCGTAGTAAACGGGGCTTCCTACTACCAGAGCGTCGCATGCCTCGAACTTGGGCGCGATTTCATTGACACAGTCGTCAAATACGCACTTGCCTTTCTGGGCGCAGGCACGACATGCGATGCAGCCCCGCACCGGCTTGTTTCCCACCTGCACAATCTCACATTCCACACCTTCCTGGAGGAAAACCTTCTCCATTTCCTTCAAAGCAAGATAGGTGTTTCCCTCCTTGTGAGGGCTTCCGTTAATCATTAATACCTTCATGTCTCATCCTTCTTTCTTTGCTTTATAATTCCAGGCTGCTTATCCATTCTATCACCTGGTCATGGCAGTCCGCAACATCATTGCGCGAAATTGTCAATCCGTTCTGGCTGACCTTGGCCTCCGGCTGGAGCTGCGCAATGGTTTCCACCGTCCGGGAGAACCGGCTTCCTCCGTGGGGCAGAAGGGGATAATGGTCGTTCCGGAAAGGTCCGTTTCCTCCAGGAAGGTATACAGGGCCATCGGCATATCTCCCCACCAGTTGGGGTAGCCTAAAAACACCACGTCATACTGATCCGCGTTCTCCAGATGGCCGGCCAGTTCCGGCCGTGCGTTTTCATCCTGCTCCGCTGCCGCCTGGTCCACCAGCGGCTCATGGTCCAGCGGATACTGTTGTACCATTTCAATCCCTCACCACTACGCTGGCTCCGGAGTTGGCGTCCACTCCCACCAGGTCAATGTCCTCCGGCATGGAAAGTTTCCTCCTCTGGCATTTTCGTTTTTCGTGGAAATTTTCCCGCCGTCCTGAACTGTTACTTTATATTATAAAAAAAACGGAACCTCCGCAGAAGTCCCGATTGGTTTTTCAGTTTAAACCTGCAGCTTCTATCCTTCGTCTCACCCAGTATCGCCATACCAGAATCCCCAGAAGAAAAATCCAGGAAAATGCCTCCGCATAGGCCACCACCATATTTCCGAAAATATCCCGGAAACCGTAAGAGCATACAATCCGCACCAGCAAGGATGCAATCCCCGCCGCGCCGGAAAAAAGCATATCCCCCGTTCCCTCCAGATATCCCCGCACTGCCATACAGAAGCCGTAGACAAAATAAAAGCCCGCAATGGAGAAAAAGAAGTTCTTTCCAATCTCCACTGACTCCGGCGTAAGTCCAAACATAGCGATCAGATGCTCTCCTGCCAACAGCACCAGGGCGGTCAGGCTCAAGGAAATCACAATCATAATTCCGCAGCCCGCCCGGAACATCCCGGCAGCCCGCTCCCGCTCTCCGGCTCCGATCTTCTGCGCTACCATAGTGGCGATTCCTGAACCAAAATTAATGATCGGCAGAAAAATAACCGTATCCACCCGGTAGGCAGTCGTAATGGCCGCCACCGTCTGCTCTCCGAATCCATTCATAAAACGCTGCAGAAAAACATTTCCCACTGAGCTTGCTCCGGACTGAACCGCAGGCGGAAGCCCAAACATTGTTCCTTTTCTGACGACGCCTGTTTTCTGTTTTCCCAAGAAGCCCTGCCGCAGTATGGAATACTTTTTCATTCCATAGCCGATTACAAACAACGTCATAGCAGCCTGGGCGATCACCGTCGCTGCAGCCGCCCCAGCGGCCCCATATCCCAGCCCGGCTACAAAGACCAAATCCAGAACTACATTGGCTCCGGAAGATACCAAAACAGCGAAAAACGGGGCTTTGCTGTCCCCAATTCCACGCAAAACAGCAGAAAAGGTATTGTACACTGCAAGGAACGGAATGCCGGCAAACAGAATTTTCAAATATCCTTCCGCACTGGAAAATATATTCGCAGGCGTGTCCAGAATCATCAGAATCCAGTTCGTAAGCAAAGCTCCGGCAATGGAAATCACGCCAAAGCATACTCCCAATAAAATGGTATAGGAAGACAAAATAGCGCCGATTTCTTTTCTTCTTCCCATTCCGTACTGCTGAGCGGTCAAAACCGAAAGGCCCGAGGTAAAACCAGTAATTACCGTTACAAACAGATTGTAGATGGATGTGGTGGCTCCGATCCCGGCTAAGGCCAGCTCTCCCTCCACATTTCCCACAATAAAGGCGTCCACCCAGTTGAAAATCTGCTGAAACAGACCGCTTAAAATCAACGGAATGGTAAAGGACAAAAGCGTTCTCACGTCTTCTGCTGTTTTTTCATACTTCAAGCTTGAATCCTCCTTTTGACAGACAAAAAATAAGGCCGTCTGAACGCTACCATACGGACATGCCGTACCACAGGGGTAACGTTCGAACGCCTCACTGATTGTATATCCTATCATAAGGAGAACCGGCCTGTCAATCCGAAAATTGCGGCCGGTTCCCGGCGGCCGGAGTACCGGCGGCCGGAGTACCGGCACGCTCTCAATCTGAACTTTTGCGTATCAGGTGCCCAAAATAAGGGAAAACGGAATCACCAGTACCATGGCAGGCATCAGGTTGGGACTATAAAAATTCCGGATCCCCGCCATGCTGAAGGCAGAGGATAAAATCACCGCTCCCCCGCAGGCATAGAGATTTCCGCTGACATCCGGGGTGAGTATCATCTGAAGAGGATGAGACAGAAGAAGCAAGGCAGCCAAGAGAGCCATCTCCGGCACCGCCAGCAGACAGATACAGGCTCCCAGGCGTCCTCCGTAAAGAAAGGCCACCGGAAAATCCATCAAAGCCTTCACCATCAGAATACTGAAGTCCCCTGTAGTGCCGGCAATCAGGCTGCCCATAATCCCCGCTCCGCTGAGACAGACGATACTGAAAATACTGGCAAAATCCTTTCGGAAATCCTCTTCCTTTATGGCTCCGCCAGGCTTAAAGCCCTTCATTTTCCCCGTAACGGACCAGGCCAGCTGCGAGATCCTCTCAGAAAGATTCGCCGCTCCTCCCAGTATGCCTCCGCAGATTAAGGCCAGGGCAACCGGCAGCAAATCCGCATATTTCTGAATGGAGGTAATTGCCACAATAAAGCAGAGAATGCTCAGCACCGACATCATATATGCCTTCAAACGCTCTGGAATGCGGCTTCCGGTCCGAATTCCCAAAATGGCCGCTGTCACAACAGAAAGACCGCATATTCCAATTTTTAACACTACAGTACCTCTTTTCTTTTCCCACTAAGCAAAAATCATGGGACCTATGTAAGCCGCAATAATAACGGAGACAATGCTGACAGAAACCACACCGCCGATTACCATTTTCGGCATCACGTAGTTGGTCAGTCTGTGAATCTCTTCTTCAGAGAAATTCTGACCGAAGCTGCTGCCATTGATAGCCTCCTGGGAAACCGCGAAGGTAAAGGGATAGCCCAGCAGACAGGTAACGCCTACCGCAGCGGACAGCCAGGGATCCCAGCGAAGGAATTTTCCCACAACCACAGCGCAGACAGCCGCTACTGCTGCTCCGATCAGAAGAAGTCCCACAATGGGAACCAGCATATCCAGCAGTTCTCCGAAGGTCAGATTCAGGAAATTAATCAGCAGATATGCGTAGGAGCCCAGAACTACCAGGTTTTCTCCTCCGGTCTTCTTTAAGCTTCCCCGGTCCAGAAAGCCGATTTCCGTCATAAAAAATCCGAACAGCAGATAGCAGACTGTGGAGTTGATTCCCGTAACCTTAGAAACCGCTTCGCCGATAACGCCTACGATGGCCAGCTTGGCAAAGCTCATCATCATACCCTGAGCGATTTCCGGGAAGGGAGGAATTATGCGGATATTAAAGTTCTTTATCCTGCTTTCCTCATCCTTATAGATTCTGCCGGAAGAAATAAAGTTTCGGCAGGCCCGGTTCAGGCAGAAAGAAGAAATCAGCACACCCACGATACTCTGAAAAGTCATCATAGTCGTAACGAAAACCACGATATCCTGCCGCCCCGCCGCAGTGGCGATATCGGAAGTTACCAGGGTAGAACCCAGTCCGCCGCAGATAGTTCCGATGGAGGACAGGGCGTATTCCCGCCCGAACAGCACAGTTCCAATGGTAAAGCCCATAACGATCACGCCCGCCATAGCGCCGATGCTGGCCACTACCGTCTTCCACTCGGCAACCAATTCGTTAAACTTCAGGTTCGACCCGATGTTGACAAAGGTAAGCACAATGCCGTAGGTCACCAGAATGTTGGACAGTCCGGCAATCTCAATCATATCCTCCGGGAAGATGTGAAGAGTAGCTCCAAATATCATGAAAATTACAATGGTGAAAATGAAGCTGGAAACCAGGCCTTTCGTTTTAAGCGCGATAATATCTCCGATTGCAAAGCAGATGACCACTGCGGCAAATGCCATGATCGGTGTCCATGTCATAGAAATTCCCCCTTTTTATCCCTCTTATTGTTTGTTGATTACAGTGCCTGAAAGCGCTTTAATATCACCTTCCAATACCCGTCATCACGGGGATTTCCCCCATTCTGTATCCATTTTTCCAGACGGCTGTCCTCCTGACAGATAGACCGGAGCATATCGGCCCCGCTTTCCGGCGACTCCTCGAAATGTCCCTGGACGCCCCAGGCCCGTTTTCCCCGGACCCGGAAGGCCTCCACGCCGCAGGTATGGGACCTTAAAACTACCACGGCTTTATCCTTCAGAATTTCAGCCGCTACTTCGTCAAAATGGGAGACAAATCCCCAGATCCGATCTCCTCGTTTTCCAAAAATAGGATCGTCCTCCAGTACCTCCTGCTCCACCCAGCCAAACTCCGGTTCCCTTCTGCGTCTGACCCAAGCTTCACCGGCCGCCGTTCTCGCCAGAAGCTGATGAGAAAAGCAGATGGTAAGCAGATTCAAATCCAGCTCCAGAGCGCTCCGGAACAGGTCCGCCACCTTTAACATCCACGGCTCAATCTCGCAGATGCTTTTGGTGCAGCCGGTGGCGATGATATGGGTGTACGGTTCCAGATTTTGAACGGATTCTCCACGATAATAATTTACCACATCCATTTCCATGGAAAAGTCTTCCCCGGGCAGGCGATTCATAGGTTTATAATAGTCTCCTACTGAATTATCAATTACCAGAAGCCGTTTTTCTTTTTCCATACTCCACCGCCCCTTTTAAAACGGTTTTTTCTCCGGCGGAATCAGCGACTGGTAAGGCTTTCCTCCTCTGCGCTTCCGGAATTCCTCCTTGGCCTGATCCAGCTCCGCCGGATTCTCAAACAGCTCCGCCGCAGACACTGCCATCAGCTTTCCGGCATGAAGCATGGCACTGTGTCCCAGATTGGATACGGCGCAGGAAACAATCTGCCAGGTGTGGTTAGGCGTTCCCTGAGGGAAGCAGCAGACGCTGAACTGAGAAGTTGGAACCACCTGGCTCACATCCCCGGCGTCGGTAGAACCGTAGAGAATACCGGTATTGCTGATATAGGGGTATACAAAGTCGCTGATGGGCTTTCCGTGGAGTTTCTCCACAATCTGTTCTCCGATTTCGCCTCCGAAAATTCCCCGCATCCGATCCTCGTCGGCCATCTGCTGTTCCGGGGACAGTGTGGCACGAATCTCCTCGGCAAAGCGGATATCCTCCTCCGTCACCGGCGTGGGGCCCAGCTCCATAAAGTTCCGGTGAACCATTTGATCCAGGGTCACATTAGGCAGCATTTCCGCCATGGCATTGTTTAGGGAAATCTCTACTTCAGTTTCCGTCATCATAGCAGCTCCCCGGGCAATCTTGTCCAGGCGGTCCCGCACACGGATACATTCCTCCAGATGGGGCGCACGGATCATGTAGGAAACCTCTGCCTCCTTGGGCACCACATTGCTGTATATTCCGCCGCTGTTGGTGATGGCATAATGGATTCTCACATCATCTGTCACATGCTCCCGGAGGAACTCTGAGCCCACATTCATCAGTGTTACCGCATCCAGGGCGCTGCGTCCTCTCTGGGGACACATAGCAGCGTGAGCGCCGATTCCTGTAAAACGATAACGCATGCTGATCACCGCCAGCAGGGAGGAAGGCACCATATAGTTCATATTATCCGGATGCCAGATAATAGCCGCATCCACATCCTCAAACAATCCGTCACGCACCATATAGCACTTGGCATTTCCCCCTTCTTCCGCCGGGGTTCCGTAAAGGCGGATGGTTCCTTTTTCCGGATGAACTTCCAGATATTTCTTCATTGCTACTGCGGCTGCCAGAGAAGCCGTTCCCAGCAGATTGTGGCCACAGCCATGTCCGTCCTCCTGGCCTTCAATCCGGCACTGAACCGCCGTATTTCCCTTCTGGCTTAATCCGGGCAGAGCGTCATATTCTGCCAGAAATGCCAGTATGGGTTTTCCCTGTCCATACTCCGCCACAAAAGCCGTAGGGATATCCGCTGCTCCCTCTGTAACCCGGAACCCCTCCTTTTTCAGAAAGTCCGTAAAATCCTTCGCCGACTGAAACTCCTTGTAGCAAAGCTCCGGATGGGACCAAATCTGGTCGCTGAAAGCCACAAAGTCATCCTTTCGCTCATCCAAATAATCCAGAATTTCCTGTTTCGTCATCGCCTGTTCCTCTCCTTTCCCCTCATACGCCGCCGCTTTGGAGCAGCAGTGCCTGCTTTTTGGATTGTTTGATTAACAACCACTTTAAATTGATAGAAGCAAATAATTATAGTTTATAACTATTAGATTTTATAATATAATAGAGAATCATAAATTGCCAATACAAAATAAAGCCGGGAACGCAAAAAAATACCGAAGTCATGGATTTTTCCGGACTCCGGTATTCTATAACCGCCTGTTTTTCGTATTTAAGAACGATATTTCTGTAAATTCGCATAAATTTTTTCCAAGCTCTCGTAAAAAGCCTGACGCTCAGCTTCCGTAAACCCCTCGAAACACTGTTCCTCCAGCTGGTCATAAATATCCTGAAGGTAATGCTGGACTTCCTTCCCTTTCTCTGTAATATAGACATTCACTACTCTGGCAGAACTGCTGCTGCGCTCCCTCCGCAGCAGGCCGCGGTTCTCCATAGTTCTCAGGACGCTGCTGACGGTGGGGGGCTCCATAGAAAACTCCACCGCGAAATCCTTCTGCATACATCCGTCATGATGGTAGAGATAATCCAGCATCTTGGGCTGACCGTAGTTTATGTCATAGGCCATGGTACGGCCGACCAGAACTTTTCTCATATAGAAAAAAAACTGGGGCAGGATCTGATACAATTTTCGCATATTCCCTCTCACATGTGATGCTCCCCCTGGGGCACCATCACCTCTCCTTTTCTCAAATGTACGGCAGCCAAACTGTTTCCCTCCGTTTTGTCCGCCGTTCATCTTCTATGGTATTATATTTTCGGAAAATTTGCAAGAAGTCCCTTTCAGACGATCCCCCTTTTCACAAACGGCGTAAATCTCATCGTATTTCTGTTCAATCAGCGGCTCAACCTCCGCCGCCTTTTTCCGCGCCAGCATCTGATAGAGAAAATAGGGGGCAATCCATCCCGTGAAACCGGGAACCGCCAGCAGAATCATCAGCCAGACGACCGGAGAATCCCCTGTTATGGCAAATACGGACCCTGCCATAAATGCCGTTCCGATGATCCCTGTGGTTATGGCTGCAATCAGGGCCGTCTGTGTCCTGGACTGTTTCAGTTTCCCGATTTCCGCGATGCAGCTGTCGAAATTGCGCTGGAGCCGAGTCAGCTCCGCCTTGTTGCTGATGCAGCGGATTCTGCGGAAATACAGCCTTCTCCTGTCCCTGTTTTTTCCGTTTCTTTTTTCCAGGATTCCCACCTTCTGCGGAGCCATACTCCGGTGTTCGTCCGGCTCCCATCCAAAGCATGGATAGCTGTCCATATAAAGGGAAACAAACTCCTCCGGCACCATAACCTCCCGGTATTCATAACCCATATATCCGCTTTTTTCTTCTGCATTCATTTCAGCACCGCCTTATATCCCAACCCTCTTACGGTCCGGATTTCAAAATCCCTGCATTCCGAAAACTTATCCCGCAGCTTGGTAATATATACGTCCACCGCCCGCAGTCCCGTATCGCTCTCCAGCCCCCAGAACTCATCCATCAGTTGGGAACGTGAAAAGGCATGATTGGGGTAGGACAGCAGCTTATACATGATATTGAACTCCCGGGTAGTCACCGGAACCTCTTCTCCATTGATGGAAGCGCCCATGGCGTCGGCATCCAGCACCAGACTTCCTACGGTCAGCTTCCGGCTGGCCTCGATATTGGCCCTGCGCAGCAGCGCCCGTACCCGCATCAAAAGCTCGCTGAAATCAACGGGCTTTACCATATAGTCGTCAATTCCCAGGTCAAATCCCTTTTTCTTGGCCGGAAGGTCGTCCCGGGCGGACATGAAGAGAATGGGGATGTTCTGATTCAGCCCCCGCACCGTTTTCGCGAACTCAAATCCGTCAACATCAGGCATCATAATATCGGAAATAACCAAATCATACCTCTTTTGATACATGGCATCATAGGCCGCCCGGGCGCTGAAACATCCCTTTGCCTCATATCCGCTGTCGTTCAGATAGGTACACACGCTTCTGGTTAATTTGGTATCGTCGTCCACCACAAGAATTTGAATCACCAGGTTTTCCTCCTTTATTCCCTTCTTTTAGCTCTGGTATCATCATATCATAGAAATGTTTAAGTATTGTTAAAATTCCGCTCTTTTCTTTAACCGGACTGCCGCAATACAAAAGGAACCATGAAGGCGCCCCCGGCTTCCTCATGGTTCCCATATGATGGTTGTGTATTTAGCATAAAGCTTTTTCATTCTCTTCAAACAGCTTATCATTGATTTCGTCCAACGGCGTATGATGAACGATGCCGTGGTAAATGATTGCCTCACGCCGGATACGCGGGTAAAGCTGCGCGTAAGCCGCCTCCTTCAACAGCCGCTGTGTTTCGTCAATCGTCAACTCCATACCGATGCACAGGCACAGCAACTTGTCCCTGGATGGCTTGCGCCTTCCGGAAAATAACTGGTGGAGATACACCTCACTCATGCTGGCACGGCGTGCCAGTTCTGCCTTTGAAATGTTCTGATGATCATAGAGTTCTGAGAGCAGTTCGGTAATACTGCGATCAACGAAATAGGGCTGGTTTTCCTTAATATAGGAGTCAATATCAGATTCCACCATCAACTCCTGACTCAAATCGTCCGTACTTTTCTCGTCCGTAATACTCACCTTCTTCCCCATTTTACCTTATATTTTACGAAATTTTGCAGAAGGATACAATATTCTGGCTGCATAGTATTTCTCGCATTAAAACATAAGGCGGAAGGTCTGTCCGGCTATCGTAATCCGGTCGCCGCTGCGCAGCGCCTGACGCTTTAAGGCCGGCTGGTCGTTTACCAGCACCTGAAGCTGAGGAACCAGTGGTTCCACGTAAACACGGCTGTTTTCTATAAAAATCCGCAACGCCCGGGGAGGAATTTTCTCCTCTGAAAGAACAATATCACAGGAGTCAGATCCACCTGCGATCAGCTCTTTTGTTAAGGAAAACTCTTTCCGCCGTGAAATCAGTATCCCATCCGGATCGTCCAACCGCACAAAAATGCCCTCCGGATATTCTTTTGGGATCTCCTGCAAAGGAGTTTGGATTCGTTCAGCCCGCTTTCTTCTGTTAATCAGATACAGGATTATTACAATTGCCAAAACGGCCGCAACGCCTGCTGCAATCCATACGGCACCGCCTTTTTCCCGGGCCGCGGCGGACTTTGTTTCTCCGCTTCCCGACTGAAGCGCTGAGTTTTCAGATGTCTCCTGGCTGCTTTGAGACGAATCGGACGGCGTTCCCTCTGCAGACGACTCTGTCTGGCTCTCTCCCTCTGCCTGCGCCTCTCCGGACAACGGAATATCCACGTTCGCCTCGCCTTTACATAAAAGGGTTCCTCCGGAAGCGAAGGTAAAAGAGACCGGCTCATCTTCGCCGCTCGCTGCACAGCCAGTCAGATCAAATCCCACAACCATCAACTCACCGCCTGCCTCAGACAGTTCATCGGCTGCTGCCGCCGGGGCCAGACTCTCTCCCGCAACCTGATGCATTCCGCCGGAAGCTTCGGTCAGCTCTCCCAGCTTCTCCAAAGCGGCTGCATCGCTTCCCATCCCCAGGGAATGAAGCATCACATCGGAACGTTTTATCCGGTCCAGCAGTTCTTCAAAAGGGATTCCCCCCTGAGGGTCATACTGTACCGCATCCGTAATGACAATCATGCTTCGGAGCTCGTTTCCTTGACGGGGCAGACTTTCAAAATAATCCAAAGCGCTGTTCATACAGGTATGAAGCCGGGTTACGTCTTCATCAAAAGGAAGGGCAGCGATCTGCTCCGCCATAGTCTCAGCCGGAATGTCCTCATTTATGATCTGAAAACTGTCTCCCAAAGTAGCCAGGATAAACCGGGTATTCTCTCCGCTGCTTTTCACCAGCTGGCTGCAAAATTCCTCCAATTGTCCGCGAAATGGAGGCATCGAAGTGGAATTATCCACCAGAAGCAGATAGGTGATGGGAAATCCCGCCTGCCGTACCGTTTCCAAGCGGGTGGAAGTCCCAAATGACTGGCTCCCGATTTTCGCCTCCACCTGGGTCACAGGCCGGTCAATTCCATCCAGTTTCACATAGGTATACAATGTATTTTCATAGACGAACACCCGCACCGGCTGGGCACTTGCCGCAGCCAGAGCCTGTCCGCAGCACATAACCGCCATCAGACAGGCAGCGGCCCAGCACATGATTCCTTTTAAAACCTTCTGTTTCACGCTCATTCCTCCTCCACAAAAACTGCAATCACGGAAAAGTTGTCATTTCCGGGCGGCGTCCGGCGAATCTGCCGCAGCAGCATCAGCTGAACCCACTGGGCGGGCGTCTCCGCCTTTAAAAGATCCGCCTGTATTTCTTCCTGGTAGACGTACTCCCAGAAGCCGTCGGAACACAGGAGAAACGCATCCCCGGGCTTTAGCTCTGCCTGCCCGGTTTCCGGCTGGCAGGAGGCTTTTCCCAGCACCCGCAAAAGGCTGGAACGGTCATCGTCGTGGTAGACGTCCATATAGGAAATCTCCCCTCCCAGATATTTCATGTAGGTAACCGAGTGGTCGCGGGTCGCAAAGACCAGCTGGCCATCTGAGAAACGGTAAAGGCGGGAGTCTCCCACATGAGCCCAGAAGGCCAGGTCTCCCTCCAGGGCCAGGGCCACCGCCGTTGTCTTCATATCTTCCCGGCCCGGAACCTTCTGCCCCTCCAACACCAGCCGGTTGGCCTCCTCCAGCTGCCCTTTCAGCGTTTCGATGTCCAGGGTCTCTGCTCCGGCGCAGCCCGCCCAAATGGCCTGGGCGGCAAGGCCGGAAGCCACCTCGCCGCTGCTGTGTCCGCCCAGACCGTCTGCCAGCACGAAAACTCCCCTTCTATTTTGAAGGCCGCAGCAGATGCTGTCCTCGTTATTCGGACGTCCTCCCTTGTTGGTATAGGCGTAATAGGAAATTTTCATCATGCTTCCATCTCCAGATAGATTGTGTTGTCCGCCTCGCCCAGATAGATGGAGCTGTTAGGCGGCAGTTTCACCGGCGTGTTCGGCGCAATGCGCTGCCCGTTCATCAGGAATGTTCCGTAGGTGGAATTCAGATCCGTTACAATAAACATCTGCTCCTGCTCGTCAAAATACACCTGACAATGCCTGGAACTGACCCCCGGCGTTCCGTCCTGGAAAACCAGACGGCAGGTTGCGGGATCGCGGCCAATCTGCACCGGCTGGTGATGCAGCTGTACCACCATTCCCCCGTGCTGGGCAGCCATAGAGCGCAGTACCGGCGATCCCTTTTTGTCCGGGGTCTCTTCCTGAACCGGAGAAGCAGGAGCCTCGGGGGCGGCCGCAGCTTTTTTCTTCTTTCCCATCACCACAACCAATACGACGATTACCACAATCACAGCCGCCCCTGCGCCTGCATACAACGCCGCCGGAATGCCCTCCGCTTCATAAAGGCTGTATGGGATGTTATTCCGGTCCAGGAGGAATTTTACTTCACTGGAGCTTACGGCGTAAAACAGATTCTGGTCCAGTTTCGAACCTGCGGTGCTGATTCCGATCACGGCTCCGTCCCCGTCGATCAGGGGGCCGCCGGAGTTTCCGCCGCTTAAAGCCGCATCCGTCTGAATTAATTCCCTTCCTGTACCGCTCTCTGTCAGGAAACGTCCGATGCTTCCTGTGGTAACCGTGGCATCTCCCTGGCTGGCGGAGGTAACTGCCTGAACCGTAACGTCAGCCGCCAGAGGATATCCCACTGCGTATACCTCGCTGCCCAAAGAGTCTTCTTCTGGAGCGCGAAGCCGCAGAGGTACACGTTTATCTGTAGGTTCCGCCAGCTTTAAGACCGCCACATCCTTTGCGGCATCATACACCACCAGGTAGGCCTCCTGCTGATCGTTTTCATCAAACATGACATACAGTTCTCCGCCCCCAAGGGCTTCTCCAGCCAGAATATAATCTTCAATCACATGGCAGTTGGTGATAATGTACTCCGGGTTCTGCCCCTCTTCTCCTACAAAAAATCCGGTTCCTCTCCAATACTGCATCGTTCCGCTGCTGTCAGGGGCGCCGGAATAAAGAAGCACCACGCCGTCCAGCACGCTCTGGTCAAAGTCGGCAAAGGCCGGCACGGCCATGGCCAGGGTCATCAGCAGCACCAGCGCTCCGGTTTTCACAGCCGCAGCTATCTTTCGAAATCTTTTCATCACAATTTTCCTCTCCTTTTTCATTCTTTCATCCGCGCTCAGGCGGGATTTCACTTCATCAGCAGGCGATCATCACGCCGGTATAATTGTCCTGTTCCGGAATCTGTTTTTCCAGAACCATGGTTTCCAGAAGCGCGCAGCCCTCATCCGGCGGCAGGGACATGGCCTCCAACAGCTCCGGCGGGCTTAAAACTCCGCTGATGCCGTCCGAGCACAGAAGGATCACGTCTCCCGGTTTGAGAATCCATGGCCGCAAATTCAGATCCACCTCCTTTAAATGGTCGATTCCCACAAATGAGGTCAGCCTTCTGGCATCCGCATCACTTTGGGCCCTGGTCTTGTCAATGGTCTCCTCCTCCAGTTCTCTGGCATACAGCTGATTCAGGTAGGTATGTTCCCGGTTCAGCTGGAACACGCCTCCTCCCCGCTTGAGGAAAATGGCGCTGTCCCCCACACTGAGCCAATGCATCTGATTCTCCCATATATGGACTGCGGTCAGGGTTGTACCGCTGGCTCCCTGTGACCGTGAAAACACCTGGTCACTGGCAGCGAACGCCCCGCCATAAAGCCACTCCGGAGGGGTCTGCCGTCTATCCCATCCGGAAAAGCGATCCAGCAGCACATCTACCGCCAGCTGGCTGGCCGCCTTTCCATCCGCCATTCCTCCCATGCCGTCTGCCACCATGGCCAAAAGCCCCTGACTGCGCCGCCGCTCAGGATCCGAGGAATTTAGAACGGCAAAGGAATCCTCCTGCTGCTCCCTGTCCCCCACTCCCTGAATATTTCCCACCTGAATGCGGATTTCCTCCGAATATTCCTCCTCCGCCTCATAGGCCTGCTGGGCTTGTGTCCCGGCCCCGGATTCCTCCTGGACGTTTCCATCCGTCGGGAAAGGATCTGAGGGCTTTGAGCGTCCAAAGAGCCTTTTCAATAGTCCCATCAGTTCTGATCCTCCTCTTTTTTCCATGTAAAATGCTCACCGCACAGAGGAACGAAAACCAGCTTGGTCTCCCCAAAGTCAATGAGATCATATGCCTTCAGGGGCATAGGGGAAAATACTTCCTCATCATTTAAGTAGATGATGTTGCGCCCCTCCCCCGGAAGAAGATTGAAGCGGTTGTTCTTTTCACTGTAGCTGATCTTCGCGTGATTTTCCGAGGAGATCTTCAAATCCCCGGTAATCACAATATCCATCCGGTCTCCCCGGCCGATGGAATTGATGCCGCCCCGGATGGTATAGCTCTTTCCTCTGCTGGGGCCCTCCACGCAGGCCAGCCAGCCCACCACCGGGTCAAATCCCATCTTGGCCTGCATCATTCCTACGGTTTTCCCGCCTTCCGCCACTGTTACGCCATGGGACGGGGCAAATCCGCCGTTTCCATAGTCCCTCGGGGGCATGGTTTTCTGGGGCGCGGTAACGGACATGCCGGATAAGGGAGCCGTTTTCGCCGGGGCCGTCACTGGGCGGCTTAAAGGCGCTGTCCGGTTCTCTCCTGTAACCGGCCGCCCGGATACAGGGGCCGTCCGAAACGGGTCAATGGCCCGGATGGGGGTGGTATGCCTGGCGGCGGTTACCGTAATCTTTTGATTTCCATTGCAGTAAGGGCATGCGGGATATTTGTCCGGATCGTACAAATGTCCCCGCCCACATTCAATTTGTGCCATAATAATTCCTCCTTATCATTTCTTTTATCTTTAACATCTTCTGATGGTTCTCTCATCCTGTTACGGCCTTCCCGTCCCTAATCGATCTGGATACGTTCCACCTGGGTCAGGGAAGAAGTATCAAGCTGCTGCCGGGTTGCTGAGATACTCAGATCCGTTAATTCCGGCAGGGCGCTTAAGGGCGTCAGATCCGTAATGGAACCGGCGTTGTGAATGGTCAAAGACCGCAGGTTTTTTAAGCCGGACAGGGGCGTCAAGTCGCTTACATGGGAGTTGCGGATGGTCAGGGACGTCAGGTTTTCCAGGCCAGCCAAAGGGGCCAGGGAGGTGTACTCCACATTGCCGGAAGTGGGGCCGAAGCCGCCGTTTTCTAAGTCCAGTTGGGTCAGTTCTTTCAGACCGGCCAGGGGCCCTAAATCTATGGCATTGGCGCCGGTATTCAGAATCCTTAAATATTTCATGTTGGCCAGAGGCATCAAATCCAGCGCTACCGTGCCGTCCCCGCCGGGAACGATCAGTTCCTCCATGTTCGTCAGGCCGGACAGGGAGGCCAGATCCGTATTGTAGGAACTATACCCTGAAATGCGAAACCGCAGCGCCCGCAGATTGGTCAGGTCCTTTAGGCTGGATAAATCCCGGACAAAGGTACTGCCCGCGTCGTCGGCGATCTCCAACATTTCCAGATTGGCCATCCCTTCCAGTCCCGATAAACTCTGAAGGCCATAGGTATCAAGATTCAGTTCTTTTAAATGGGTCAGGCCCTTTAATGCCGTCAAATCCGCCGTCAGAACGGTTCCGGAGAGCTTCAGCCGGGTCAGCCCCGTCATGCCGGAACAGAAGGACAAATCCTCCAAATCCGTCACCACCAGCACCAGGTTTTCCATCTGGGACATGCTGGCCAGGGGGCTGAAATCTTTTATCTCATTCACAGGCGGATTCTCTCTCCAATCTCCGGAGATGGAAAGTTCTTTCATATTCGTCAGCCCCGCCAAAGGGGACAGGTCGCGAATCCTGGAAGGAAGGGGCAGGCTCAGTTTTTCTAAGGAAGTCAGGCCGGACAGGGGGGACAAATCGGAAATTTCCTCATTCCCCTCCAGATCCAGGCCCTTTAAATTCGTCATCTGGGCCAGATTTACCAAATCCCCGTCGGTTAATCCCTTCCCGGACAGATCCAGCTCTGTTTCCGCCGTGCTGTACTCCTCCCCGGCGATGGTCACCTTGGGAGCTTCTTCCACTGCCCTGTCTCCGGCTGCCCCTCCTCCATCCGCCTGAGCCGGCCCGCCGCCGGAGAGCTGGGAGGCCGGGCCCGCTCCTCTGCCGCCCAGGAAGGTTCCTGCGGCGAACACCAGCGCCACAGCCGCAGCCCCGGCCAGGATCAAAGGAAGGGGATTTTTCTTCTTCGCCGGAGCAGCTCCCTGGCTCGCCGGCTGGCCCGTTGTCTGGCCATCCCCTGCCTGGCCCTCGCCGCTTCCGACCTTCTGCCCTGGGGGCAGCTCCACCACCTCCTGGCGCTCCAAGGCCTCCAGAAACTCCCCAGCCGTCTGGAACCGGCCCTCCGGCTGCACCGCCAGGCCCTTTAAGATGGCCCGCTCCAGATACAAGGGAATCTCCACCCCGGCCTGGGAAGGCGGCACCAGGTTATCGTGATCCAATCGCTCCAGGGATTCCGGAGGCAAATACCCGGTGATAGCTGCATAGAAACAGGCGGCGCAGGAGTACACGTCGGTGTAGGGGCCCTGGCGTCCTCTGCGGATGTACTGCTCCTTGGGGGCGTAGCCCACCTTCAAGATCACATCCAGGCTCTTAGACTTATCTCCGATGCTGTACCGGGCGGAGCCGAAGTCCAGGAGCTTTACATTTCCGTCTTTTGTGATGTAGATGTTGTCCGGGGTCACATCCCGGTGAATGAAGCCTTCGGCGTGGACGGCAGTGAGAGCCCTCAGCACGGGAATCATCACATCCAAAGCCTCCTGCACGCTCACCTTCCCGCCAGCGTTGGCGATGTAGGTTTTAAAGGAGATTCCCTCGATGTAGTCCATGACGAAATAGGAAGTTCCGTTCTCGTCAAAGTAGTCCGTCACCCCGGCGATATTTGGCTGCCCCATGAATTTGGCCAGAATCCGGGCTTCTTCTTGAAAGCGTTCCTGTCCGTAAGCGAAATCATCCCTTTTTGCGGCGGTCATCATCGTAAGCGTTCTTCCGTCCATGCGGGCGGCCAGCTCTCCGGGCATATACTCCTTCACCGCCACACGGGCGGCTAACTTCTCATCCCAGGCCACATAGGTGATGCCGAATCCCCCTTGTCCCAGAACCCGGCCCACGGTGTAGCGGCTGTTGAGAACCGTCCCTGCTTTTAGGGCCATAGGGAATTTTTCCTGGTTTTCCGCCAGGTCAAAGCCGCAGTAAGGGCAGGAGCCCTCCGTCTGGGGCTTTTCCTGGAAGCAGTTGTAGCAAAGGTTCTTGCCGTTCATTTCAAATCTCCTTCCTGATGTTTACTCCACATTCACCTGGGGCACGTTGGCCAGGGGCGAGGTGTCCAGATTCTCCGCGCCGCTTATGGTCACGCTCTGAAGGTTGGGCAAGGCGGCCAGGGGAGTCAGATCACGAATCTGGGGCAGGGAAAGTTCCACGCTCCGCAGCTGGGTCAGGCTGCCCAAAGGGGTCAAATCAATCACCGGATCCCCGCTGGCAGTTCTGTTGGTTGTAACATACAAAGTCGTCAGCTTGGTCATGCCGGAAAGGTAAGAGAAATTGACATCCGCCTGGTTTGGTACATTTAACTCCAACGATTCCAGGTTGGTCAGTCCCGACAATGGCTCCATGGAGCGGAAGGTTCCCTCCGCCGACCTTCCAGTGGACATGGTCAGGACTTTCAGGTTTTTCAAATTCCGCAGAGGTTCCAGGCTTTCTACGGAATGTTCCATATCTAACTCCTGGAGATTCACAAGGTTCGCCAGGCCGTCCCCGTTAAAGGCCGTCCCCGCCGTATGCCTGGGAAGCCGCAGGTATTCCAGTTTCGTCAGGTTCCGGAAGGGGTCTAAATCCGTAAAGGCGGCGTCCTGGCCGTAAAAATCCGCTTCCTCCAGCTGGGTCAGGTTCTCAATGCCGTGGAAGCTTTTCAGGCCGTTGACCTGGAAACGGACCACCTTTAAATTGGTCATCCCGGAGAGGCAGGTCAGGTCGTCCTGGTACAGGGACTGGGACTCGTCCATAATCTTGAGACTCTGGAGGTTTACCAGCCCCTCAATCCCTGCGGCGGTTTTGGTGCCGGAGGTATGGACTTCCAGCTCTGTCAGGTTCGTAAGCCCCGACAGGGCGGTTAAATCCTCCGCTGTCACGCTTCCCATGAGCCGCAGTACATTCAGATTTGTAAGTCCCGAGGCAAAGGATAGGTCCTCCAAACCAGTAACCACCAGCTCCAAGTCCGTCAGTTTGGTCAAATTGGACAATGGGCTGAAATCCTTGACCTCATTGGCCGGGGCGGCATTGTTCCAATTTCCCACCATATGGAAGGCGGCAAGTTCTGTCAGGCCCGACAGCGGGGTCAGATCAGAGATCCCCGACGGGCAGGGAAGCACCAGGGACTGAAGTTTCGTCAGATTCTCCAGGGGAGACAGGTCGGAAATCTCACTGTTTCCTTCCAGGTTCAGGCTCACCAGGTTCTCCATCTGTCCCAGGCTCACCAAGTCGGCGTCGGTCAGGTTCTGCCCGCTTAAATCCAGCTCCGTTTCCGCTGTGCTGTACTCCTGCCCGGCGATGGTGACTTTGGGGGCCAGGGCTTCCACAACGGAATTTCCCCCGCCGCCGGAACTGCCGCTCCCGCCGGAACCGCCTATGCCGCCTCCGCCGCCCAGGAAGGTTCCCGCGGCGAACACCACCGCTGCCGCAGCCGCCCCGGCCAGAATCAGGGGAATCGGCTTTTTCTTCTTTGTGAGGGTTGCTCCCTGACCAGCCGACTGGCCGGCTGCTGCCTGACCGGACTGGCTGGACGGCAGCTCCACCACCTCCTGGCTTTCCAAGGCCTCCAGAAACTCCCCCGCCGTCTGGAACCGGTCCTCAGGCTGCACCGCCAGGCCCTTTAAGATGGCCCGCTCTAAGTACAGGGGAATTTCCACTCCGGCCTGGGATGGCGGCACCAGGGTATCCTGGTCCAGCCGTTCCAGGGATTCCGGCGGCAGGTAACCGGTGATGGCCGCGTAGAGGCAGGCGGCGCAGGAATACACATCGGTGTAGGGGCCCTGACGGCCTCTGCGGATGTACTGCTCCTTGGGGGCGTAGCCCACTTTCAGGATTACGTCCAGGCTCTTGGATTTATCCCCGATGCTGTACCGGGCGGAACCGAAGTCCAGAAGCTTTACATTTCCGTCCTTTGTAATATAGATGTTGTCCGGGGTCACGTCCCGGTGGATGAAACCTTCCCCATGGACGGCGGTCAATGCCCGCAGCACCGGAATCATTACGTCCAGGGCTTCCTCCACGCTAACCTTTCCCCC
Organism: uncultured Clostridium sp.; assembly: GCA_900547035.1. Taxonomy (GTDB): domain Bacteria; phylum Bacillota; class Clostridia; order Lachnospirales; family Lachnospiraceae; genus Enterocloster; species Enterocloster excrementigallinarum. The sequence goes on from URFM01000007.1 coordinate 42,894, forward strand.
CGCGTTGGCAATGTAGGTCTTAAAGGAAATTCCCTCGATGTAGTCCATAACGAAGTAGGAGGTTCCGTTCTCGTCGAAGTAGTCCGTCACCCCGGCGATATTAGGCTGGCCCATGAATTTCGCTAGAATCCGGGCTTCTTCTTTAAAGCGTTCCTCCCCATAGGTAAAGTCCTCCGCCCGGCTCTCCATGGCCACGGAGACGGTGGTTCCCACTCGGGCGGAGATGTCGTTTGGCATGTACTCCTTCACCGCCACACGGGCTTCCAGCTTCTCGTCCCAGGCCAGGTAGGTAATGCCGAAGCCTCCTTGACCCAGCACCCGGCCCACGATGTAGCGGTGATTTAACATGGTTCCCGCTCTGAGAGCCACCGGATATTTTTTTACATTGTCCTCCAGGTCAAAACCGCAGTAGGGGCAGGGGCCCTCCGGCTGGGGCTTTTCTTTAAAACAGTTGTAGCAGAGATTTTTGATTGTCATGGATGGTTCCTCTTTCTTTTTTATTCGCCCTGCCTTACCACCGGCACATGGGACAGGGGTGACCAGTCAGACACGCCGGGGGCGGTGATGTTGGCGCTTTGAAGTCCCGTCAGGGAGGATAAGGGCGACAAATCCGTCAGGGACGGAAGGTTCAGCACCAGATTTTTCAGGCCCGTCAGCCCCGAAAGGGCGGACAGGTTCTCCACCGGGTCAGAAGGCGAGAAGCTCTCGATGGACAGGCTGGTCAGCTGAGTCAGCCCCGCCAGGGGGCCTAAGTCGATGGCCGTGGAGCGGCAGAACCGGACGTCCAGCGACTGGAGGCCCGTCAGCCCGGAAAGGGGTTCTAGGGACTGGAAGGCCCCGGGGCAGGAATTTCCTCCAATGGATAATTTGGTCAGCCCTGTCAGGTTCCTTAAGGGTTCCAGGCTCTGGGCGGCGCTGTCCATGGTAAGCTCCCGCAGGCCGGAAAGCCCTGACAGTCCATCTGCGCTGTAGGGGGACATTTTGTTTCCGCCGCTTCGGTCAGGCAGCCGCAGAATCTGAAGCTGGGTCACTCCCCCCAGGGGAGACACATCCCCATAGGTGGCGCTGGAACCCCAGAAATAGGCTTCTTTCAAATTTTCCAGCTGCTCCATCCCATGGAAGCTTTCCAGTCCATCGGCGTCCACCCGCAGGTATTCCAGCTTCGTCAGCCCGGAAAGGACGGACAGATCCTTCATCTGGAAGGCAGTGGATTCATTGCCCAGCTCCAAATGCCGCAGCTGGGTCAATCCCTCAATCCCCGCCGGGTTCCCAAGCCCTCCTGCGTAAATATCCAAAGTCTCCAGCTGGGACAAATCCTTTAAAGCGGTCAGATCCGGAAGGGCCAGGCTTCCCACCAGGGACATGGATTTTAAACTGCCAAGCCCGGAGACAAAGGACAGATCCTTTAAGTTGGTGACGGACAAGTCCAATTCCTCCAGATTTTTCAGGCTGGCAATGGGACCGTAGTCCTCGATCTTGGAAACCGGCTGGGCATTGGACTGATTTTCCTGGATGGACAGGATTTTTAAGTCGCTAAGCCCGGCGATGGGGGACAAATCCGTCACCTCCGAGGGGATGGGAAGAGCCAGGCTCTCCAGGGTATTAAGGCCAGCCAGGGGCGTCAGATCGGAAATCTGGCGGTTGCCCTCCAGATTCAGTTCCTTTAGATTGGTCATCTCTCCCAAGGAAATTAAATCCGCGTCAGTTAGATCCTGGTCCGAGAGGTCTAACTGCTCTATGGCCGTGCTGTACTCCTGGCCTGCTATGGTCACCTTAGGGGCCTGCTCTTGGGCAAGGGAGGCTTCCGCCGCCGGGCCGTTTTCCGCCGAACCGCTCTTGCCGCCGCCCATAAGGACATTTACCCCCAGGGCCAGGGCCGCCGCCGTCACCGCCAGGGCTCCGATCACAATGGCTTTGGACGTTTTTTGTCTGGGCGGCTCCTCCGTCTGGGGCTGGCGGGCTTCTTCCTGCGTCCCGGGCAGCTCCACCACCTGTTGACTCTCAATGGCTTCCAAAAACTCCCCCGCCGTCTGGAATCGATCCTCCGGCTGCACCGCCAGGCCCTTTAAGATGGCCCGCTCCAAATACAGGGGAATCTCCACCCCCATCTGGGAAGGAGGAACCAGCTCGTCCTTCTCCAGCCGGTCTAAAGACTCCGGGGGAAGATACCCGGTGATGGCCGCGTACAAGCAGGCAGCACAGGAGTATACATCGGTGTAAGGGCCTTGCCGGCCTCTTCGGATGTACTGCTCCTTAGGGGCATAGCCCACCTTTAAAATTACATCCAGACTCTTGGACTTATCTCCCAGGCTGTACCGGGCGGAGCCGAAATCCAGCAGCTTTACATTTCCATCCTTTGTAATGTAAATGTTGTCCGGGGTCACGTCCCGGTGGACAATGCCCTCCCCGTGAACGGCCGTCAGGGCCCGAAGCACCGGGATCATCACGTCCAGGGCTTCCTGTACACTTACCTTTCCGCCTGCATTTGCGATATAGGTTTTAAAGGAAATGCCCTCAATATAGTCCATGACAAAGTAGGAAGTGCCGTTCTCGTCGAAATAGTCCGTCACTCCGGCAATACCCGGATGCCCCATAAATTTGGCCAGGGTCTGGGCCTCCTCTTTAAAACGTTCCCGGCCATAGGCAAATTCTTCCTCCTTGCGTTCCATAGCCACGGAAACGGCGCTTCCCTGGCGAGTGCAGATGTCGTTTGGCATGTACTCCTTCACCGCCACCCTGGCCTGCAGTTTGGTATCCCAAGCTACATAGGTAATGCCAAATCCCCCTTGTCCCAGCACGCGGCCTACATGGTAGCGCTGTTTTAAAACGGTACCGGCCTTTAAAGCCACCGGGTACTGCTCTTCATTTTCCTTTAAGTCAAAGCCGCAGTAAGGGCAGGGGCCCACTCCTTCCGGTTTTTCTCGAAAACAGTTGTAACAAATCGTTTGAGTATGGATTGGCATGTTTCATTTCCTTCCTAAGGTTCTTTGTTAACAGTCGGCACATGCTCCACCGGGGACCAGTCGGTCACCAATTCGGGATAACGGAGGGTCAAGGTCTGAAGCCCTGTCAGGGAAGTCAGAGGAGACAAATCCGAGGCCCGCACCTGGAGGGTCAGGGTCTGAAGCTCTGTCAGATTTGCCAGAGGGGCCAGGCTGATCGGCGTGTTGATCTCCCCGGCGGAAATATTGATAGCCAGGTGGGTTAATTGGGTCAGTTCCCCAATGGGGGAAAGATCCGTCACCTCGTTCGCCCCCCAGGCCTCCAGCTGCTGCAGATTGGGAAGCCCGGAAAGCAAGCTCAGGGACTGAAAGTTCTCCTTTGTCAGACGGCTGCTGTAGCGGATGTTTAAGGTATGCAAATTGGTCAGGTTCCTTAAAGGCTCCAGGCTCTCGATATTTCCCGGCATATGCAATTCTGTCAAATTGGTGAAAGCCGCCAGGCTGTCCCCGTTATAGGTAATCCCCTCATACCCTCCATTGTGTCCGGGCAGGACAAGGGTCTGGAGCTTTGTCGAGTTTTGCAAAGAGGACAAATCCCGGTAAGTGGACAATTCATCTCCGTAAAATGAAAAATTTTCCAGTTCTGTCAGGTTTTCCGCCCCCTGAAAACTTCCCAGGCCTGCACCGTTGAGCCGCATGGTTTGAAGCTTCCCCATCTCGGCCGCAAAGATAAGGTCGTCGAAAAACAGCTGCTCCGATTCATCGGAAATCTGCAGATATTCCAGGTTTTGAAGCCCCTCAATCCCCTTCACGCTTCCCAGGCTTCCTGCCACAACCCGCAGTTCCTTTAAATTTGTAAGCCCCTTTGCAAAGGTTAAGTCCCCCGTCACCATGCTTCCCATAAGCCGCAGGGTTTCCAGCTCCTTCATTCCCTCCAAAAAGGAAAAATCGCTTATATTTGTGATGGATAGCGACAGCTCCTTTAAGCCCGTCAGACCAGCCAGGGGGCTGTAATCCTGAATCTGAGAAACGGGCTGCTGGCTTCCAAAACTCTCCCCCACAGAAAGAGAGGTCAGGCCCCTCAGGCCGGATAAGGGCGATAAGTCGCTGATCTGAGAAGGGCTTGGCAGTTCCAGATGTTCTAAAGACGTCAATCCGGAAATGGGCGTCAGGTCGCGAATCTCCGGGTTTCCCTCCAGATTCAGGGTCTTTAAACCCGTCATCTGTTCCAGATTTGCCAGGTCGCTGTCAGTCAGGTTTTTCCCGGAGAGATCCAGTTCTTCCAGGTTTACCGGATACTCCTCCCCGGCAATCAATACGGTTGCTGCCGAAAACTCCTGGGCAGCATTTTCCTGAATGCTTCCTCCCTCCCCGCCTGACCCGGCAGACGGGTTCCGGCTGACGATCAGGGCAACAGCGGCAAATACCACCGCAGCCCCTGCGGCCGCCCCGGCAAGCTTGGTCAAACGGGATTTTTTCGGCACAGCCTGGCTTTCCCGGCCGGGATCCATCCCATCTGCTTTCCTCTGCCCTCCCGGCAGTTCCACCACCCTCTGGCTCTCCAGGGCCTCCAAAAACTCCCCTGCCGTCTGGAACCGTTCTTCCGGCTGTACCGCAAGGCCCTTTAAGATGGCCCGCTCCAGGTACAGCGGAATTTCCATCCCCGCCTGGGAAGGGGGAACCAGAGTATCTTTGTCAAGCCGCTCCAGGGATTCCGGAGGAAGGTAGCCGGTGATAGCCGCGTACAGGCAGGCGGCGCAGGAGTACACGTCGGTGTAAGGGCCCTGCCGTCCTCTTCTGGTATACTGTTCCTTGGGGGCGTAACCTACTTTTAAAATCACGTCCAGGCTTTTGGACTTATCTCCCAGGCTGTAGCGGGCGGAACCGAAGTCCAGAAGCTTTACGTTTCCATCCTTTGTGATGTAGATGTTGTCCGGGGTCACGTCCCGGTGGATGAATCCCTCCGCGTGTACTGCCGTCAATGCCCGCAGCACCGGAATCATGACGTCCAGGGCTTCCTGTACGCTTACTTTTCCTCCCGCATTGGCTATGTAGGTCTTAAAGGAAATACCCTCGATGTAGTCCATGACGAAGTAGGAGGTATCGTTCTCGTCAAAGTAGTCCGTCACTCCTGCGATGCCCGGCTGGCCCATGAATTTCGCCAAGGTCCGGGCTTCCTCCTGGAACCGTTCCAGGCCGTAGGCAAACTCCTCCGCCCGGCTTTTCATGGCCACGGAAACGGTGGTTCCCACACGGGCGGCCATGTCGTTTGGCATATACTCCTTCACCGCTACTCGGGCCTTTAAGCTCTGGTCGTAAGCCAGGTAAGTGATGCCAAATCCTCCTTGTCCCAGAACCCGGCCAATGAGATAGCGGCCATTCAGGAGTGTTCCCGCCCTCAGGGCCACCGGATATTTTTTCACATTTTCCGACAGGTCAAAGCCGCAGTGGGGACAAGGTTCCTCTCCTTCCGTTTTTTCTTTAAAGCAGTTATAGCAAAGGGTCATCTAAAATTTCCTTTCTTGTTAAAGCTTTCCGCTGTGTCCCAGGGCTTCTGCCTTTCCAAGCATATAAAGAAAAGCAATGGCAGGAACTCGCAGAATCGGTATGGCTGTTTCATGCCGGGTGATACCAAAATCGTCCAGCCGTTTTGTAATTAAAAAGGCGTTTGTCACGTTTGTTGTTTGATCCTGGCATAATTCCACAATCGCATCTGTAGCAGGAATATGGGAATTGTTTCGGTACTTCACTTCGCATAGGATCTTCTGGCGGGGAAGTTCTGCCACCACATCAACTTCCTTCTGATTATCCCTTGCCTTTCTGAAATATCCAAGCTGCGCAGGACTGCCCTGGTAGAAAGAAAGCATATGTTTATAGACCGTTGTCTCCACCATTGCCCCCAATTCACTTTCATCTGAAAGAACATCATCAATCATCAGCACTGCATTGCAAATTGCCGCATCCGCAATGAAAATTTTGGGTTTTCCCTTCAGGGCTCCTTTGCTGCCTACGTCCATTGGTTTTGCCAAATAGATCAGATTGGACATTTCCAGCGCCTTAATATAGCTTTCAACTGTTGCCACCGAGGTATTTTCCAACTCTTTCGCTGCTGTAGTGGCATTAAAAATCTCTGTTCCGTTCATGCACAGGTAGAGAAACAGCTTTTCCATCAGCAGCGGGCTTCGAATATTAAAGAGTGACAGCACATCCCGTTTAATCACTTTATCGACTACATCTTCTCTCAGCATCCTTTGTGCGTAGGCATCATCATCTGACAGCACAAGCTCCGGGAAACCGCCGATTGTCAGATACCGGTTAAAATGATTTTGCAGCGGGGCAAATTGATCCATCAAATCCCCCAAATATGCCAAACTCTTGTCCGCCAATTCGGACAAGCGAAGGTCATCCGGCAGAATAGGCACGTCAAGATTCAGCAGCCTGCAATATTCGTAAAAAGACATGGTCGGAATTTTGAGAACGCTCCACCGGCCTGTGCCGCTGTCTGCGGTTCCCTTTTCCAGAACAGGACTGGCAGAGCCCGTAGCAATCAGACGAATATCTTTTCTGCTGTCATAAATCACTTTGATCCAAAGTTCCCAATTTTCTGTATACTGCACCTCATCAAAGAAAATGTATCTAATGCCTTCCAGCGGATACATTGCTTCATAAATAGCCAGGACGTGCTCTGCATGGATGAGCTTTAAAATCGGATTATCAAACGTAACATACAAGATATTTTTCGGGTTAACGCCCTCGTCAATCAGGTGTTCGATGATCTGATACAGAATGGTTGTTTTTCCGACACGCCTCATACCGGACAAAACGACAAATCTTCGGATACTCTTATGCGTCAGCATTTTCAGCGCTTCATAGTACGCTACCCGCTTCTGTGGCTTGCTCTCTTCCCTAATGGCAGACGGAACCCGCCACCAAGGGTTGTACTGCCGCAATACTTTCATGACCTGCTCATCATTTACAATCGCCATAGTATACCTCCATAATATGATAATTCTCTTGATTCTCGTCCATTATACATGAAGCATTTGGACTATTTACAAAATATATTATAGAAATAGTCTTAACTATTTTCAAGTTATATTATAGAAATAGTCTTGACTATTTGAATGTTATATTATGGAAATACACTTTACAAGTGTCTTTTACTCCTGAATTTCACTGGACGTCCCGCACCTTATCCATCAGTTCCTTAGGAGCACTTCAGGCACATGGGCCAAAGCAGAGGTATCCCCAATCCGGCTTGTGGGGCCGATTTCCACAATCCTCAGATTTTCCAGCCCTCCCAGAGCGTCCACATTGATAGCCGGACCGCTGCCCGCATACAGGCGCAGCGTCACCAGATTTTCCATATTGGCCAATGGGGACAAATCCGCAATGGAACTGCTCCGGCAGTTAAGATCCATCTCCGTAAGCCCGGTCAGGTTTTCCAGGCCGTGAAGGCTGGAAAGCCCATCCAAGTCTATAACCAGTGTGTGCAGGCCCGTCAGGTTGGCAAAGTCCGACAGGTCGGCAGCCGAACAGATGGTTCCGCCCCTCAATGTCAGATCTTCCAGCTTTGTCAGGTTCCGGAAGATACTGGTATCCGGGGCGTGAAGCACCCCGTCTAAGGATACGGAGCGCAGATTGGTCAGGCCCGCGAGAGCCGACAAGTCCCCCGCCACCACCACAATCCGAAGTTCTTCCAGCTGAGTCATATTCGCCAAAAAATCCAGGCTGGAAACGGAATTGGTTCCGCTGCTTTTGCTTCCCATCATCCGGAAAACTTTCAGATTGGTCAGTCCAGAGAGGCAGGAAAAATCCGTATAATTGGGCTGAGGAGGGATGGCAAGGCTCTCCAGGTTCACCAGCTCTGACAGCGGAGACAGGTCGGTAATGGCGCTGCTGGGCAAATCCCCGTTATCCAGCATCAAGATGCGCAGGTTGGTGAGATCCTTTAAGGGCGTTAAGTCGGAAATATCCGGGTTGGCGATTTTCAGCTTTTCCAGATTGGCGAGCCCTCTTAGGGGCGTCAAATCGGTTGCTCCTGTATTCATAATATCCAGGCTTTCCAGGCTGGTCAGTGAGGACAAGGGGGACAAATCCGTAATGTCATAATTTTCTTTCAGGATAAGCTCCTTTAAATTGGTCATCTGGGAAAGAGCGGCCAGATCTTCGTTGGAAATCCCCGCATCCGCCAAGTCCAGTTCCTCCAGATCGGAAGGATACACCTGATCCCCGATTCTCACATCCCTGGCCGGTTCCTTTGTCTCTGCTTCCGTTTCTATCTCATTTTCGGCTTTTCCGTCTGCCTCCGCCTGGACTGCCGCCGGTTCCTGGGGATTCGCTCCGCCTCCGGCCAGATACCCGGCCCCTATGGCTGCCAGCACCACAACCGCCGCCACGCCTCCGATCAGGGATGCCGGGACTTTCTTCTTCGGCCCTTCTTTCTCCTGCTTCTGCGGTTTGACCTCCACCACCTGTTGGTTCTCGATGGCATCCAGAAACTCCGCCGCTGTCTGGAACCGGTCCTCCGGCTGCACCGCCAGGCCCTTTAAGATGGCCCGCTCCAGGTACAAGGGAATTTCCACCCCTGCCTGGGATGGCGGCACTAAGGTGTCCTGATCCATCCGCTCCAGTGACTCCGGCGGCAGATACCCCGTAAGGGCCGCGTAGAAACAGGCGGCGCAGGAGTACACATCCGTGTAGGGGCCCTGACGGCTCCTTCGGATGTACTGCTCCTTGGGGGCGTATCCCACTTTTAAAATCACATCCAGGCTCTTGGACTTATCGCCGCTGCTGTACCGGGCGGAGCCAAAGTCCAGCAGCTTCACATTCCCGTCCTTGGTGATATAAATATTGTCCGGGGTCACATCCCGATGGATGAAGCCCTCGGCGTGAACCGCCGTCAACGCCCTCAGCACGGGAATCATCACATCCAGGGCTTCCTCCACGCTGACCTTCCCGCCCTGGTTGGCGATGTAGGTCTTAAAGGAAATGCCCTCCACATAGTCCATGACGAAATAGGAGGTATCATTTTCATCAAAGTAGCTGGTTACAGCCGCGATGTTGGGGTTGCCGATAAACTTGGCCAGGGTCTTTGCTTCCTCCAAAAACCGCTCTGCCCCGTAGGTGAAATTGTCCTTCCGGTCATCCGACAGGACGGAAACGGAAGCCCCGTCTATCCGGCCTGCCAGCTCCCCGGGCATGTATTCCTTCACCGCCACCTTGGCCTCCAGCTGGGTATCCCAGGCCAGGTAGGTGATGCCGAAACCGCCCTGGCCCAGCACCCGGCCCACCATGTAGCGGCTATTCAGCATGGTTCCTGCTCTCAGGGCCACCGGATATTTCTTTACATTCTCCTCCAGGTCAAAGCCGCAGTGAGGGCAGGGGCCGTTCCCTTCCGGGATTTCTTTAAAGCAGTTGTAGCAGAAATTCATCATCAGTTCCTTTCTTCGAGCAAGTTTCCTATGACGGCGGCCAGTCGGCCATCACTTCCCCGTTTACCGACAGGTTGACCAGGCTGGGAAGGCCCGCCAGGGGAGACAAATCCACGGAGCGGCTGTCGTCCACATATAAATTCAGGCTGGTCAAATGAGTCAGGCTTGCAACAGGCGTCAAATCTACCGCTCCCGGATATTTGGTATAAAGTTCCAGGGTAGTCAAGTTTTCCAGGCCGGAAAGCTGGGGAAGGGATTCTATGGTTTTTCTGGCGCGGTCGCCGCTTCCGCCCCGGAGAGTCAAGATCTGCAAATTCGTCATATTTTTCAAAGGTTCCAGGCTCTCGACCACGCAGGGGAGCCTCAGCTCCGACAGGTTGGTCAACCCTGCCAGACTGTCCACATGGTAGATCACCTCCGTGTCGTCCGTGGGAATGGGGAGGATTAAAACCTGCAGGTTCGTCAGGTTTTGCAGGGGCGACAAATCGGTGTAAGTGGAAGCCCTGGGCCATGAAAATTGGAGCGTTTCCAACTGGGTCAGCCCTTCCAGCCCGTGAAGGCTTCCCACTCCGTAAATATCCAGTTTTAGATACTGTAATCCCTTCATATTCTCCAAAAAGGTCAAATCCTCTAAAAACAACTGCTCTGTCACTTCGCTAATCCGCAGGTATTCCAGATTTTGAAGTCCTTCAATCCCCTTCACGGTTTTTAGGTTGGCGGGATAAATCCTCAGTTCTTTTAAATTGGTAAATTTCCCAAAATAAGTCAAGTCCTCCGTCACCACGCTCCCCACAAGGCGCAGGGTTTCCAACCCTTTCATCCCATCCAGGAACGAAAAATCGCTTAAATTTGTAACGGACAAGGACAGTTCCTTTAAATTTGTCAGGCCCGCTAAGGGACTGTAATCCTGAATCAGGGAAAGGGGCTGCTGGCTCTTACCCCAGCTCTCCACCATGGAAAGGGAGGTCAGACCTGTCAGGCCGGATAAGGGCGACAAGTCGCTGATCTGGGAGGGGCTTGGCAATTCCAGCTCCTCCAGGGTAATCAATCCGGACAAAACTGTCAGGTTGGAAATATCTGGGTTTCCTTCCAGGTTCAGGATCTTTAATTCCGTCATCTGCCCTAGGTTTGTCAGGTCGCTGTCCGCCAGGCCCTTTCCTGATAAATCCAGCTCTTCCAGGTTCACCGGGTACTCCTCCCCGGCAATCGCCACCGTGGGAACCGGGGCTTCCGGCTGGTCGTCTCTCTGAGCAGCCACATTCTGGCCGTTTCCTCCCTGGCTTCCCGCTCCGCTTCCGCTCATCCCGTCTGTCCCAGCCGACGGGTTCCGGCTCAGCACCAGGGCCAGGACAGCAAAAGCCATCGCCGCCACCGCAACAGCAGCCGCAATCTTGGTCAGAGGGGACTTTTTCGGCTGGGCCAGGATTCCCCTGGCCTGCTGGCCTTGGGAGTCGGTGCCTGCCTCCTGTCCTTTTCCCGGCGGCAGCTCCACCACTTCCTGGCTCTCCAACGCTTCCAGAAATTCCCCCGCCGTCTGGAACCGGTCTTCCGGCTGCACCGCCAATCCCTTTAAGATGGCCCGCTCCAGGTACAAGGGAATTTCCACCCCTGCCTGGGAAGGCGGCACCAGAGTATCTTTGTCAAGCCGCTCCAGGGATTCCGGAGGAAGGTAGCCGGTAATGGCCGCATACAGACAGGCTGTGCAGGAATACACATCGGTGTAAGGACCCTGCCGCCCCCGCCGGGTGTACTGCTCCTTAGGGGCGTAGCCTACCTTCAAAATTACGTCCAGGCTCTTGGACTTATCCCCCAGGCTGTAGCGGGCGGAGCCGAAATCCAGAAGCTTTACATTCCCGTCTTTCGTGATGTAGATATTGTCCGGGGTCACGTCCCGGTGGATGAACCCCTCTGCGTGAACCGCCGTCAATGCCCGCAGCACCGGAATCATCACATCCAGCGCTTCCTCCACGCTTACCTTCCCGCCTTGGTTGGCGATATAGGTTTTAAAGGAAATGCCCTCGATGTAGTCCATGACAAAGTAGGAAGTACCATTTTCGTCAAAGTAGTCCGTTACCCCGGCGATATTTGGCTGACCCATGAACTTAGCCAAGGTCCGGCCCTCTTCATTAAACCGTTCCAGGCCGTAGGTAAAATCCTCCGCCCGGCTTTTCATGGCCACGGAGACGGTGGTTCCCACACGAGCGGCCATGTCGTTTGGCATGTACTCCTTCACCGCCACACGAGCTTTTAAGCTCTGGTCGTAAGCCAGGTAGGTGATGCCAAATCCCCCTTGGCCCAGCACCCGCCCCACTATGTAGCGGCCATTTAACACAGTTCCCGCTCTCAAGGCCACCGGGTATTTTTTCACATTTTCCGAAAGGTCAAAGCCACAGTGGGGGCAGGGGCCGTTCCCTTCCGGGATTTCTTTAAAGCAGTTGTAGCAGAGATATGTTTCCTTTGGTTTCATTCTCCCTTTATCTCCTGTTTTCATCTCTTAAGGCTCAATGCTGATTTGGGAAACCTGGCTTACGGCGGAGGTATCCAGCTCATGCCTGGCTCCCCGGATGGTCAGGCTTTTTAAGCCGGTCAGCCCTGCCAGGGGCGACAAATCTTCAATCGATGCCCCATTGTAAATGGTCAGGGAGCGGAGCTTCGTAAGGCCGGACAAGGGGGAAAGGTCGCTGACCCACAGGTTTCGGATGGTCAGGCTGGTAAGCCCGGTTAAAGAGGACAATGGTTCTAAGCTCCGGTACTCCTTTGAATCTCTGGCAGAATATCCGCCGTAGGTCAAATCCAGTTCCCGAAGCCCCGTCAGTCCTGATAAGGGCGTAAGGTCGGTTACATTGCTCCCGGTGCGCAGGGTTCTCAGGTCCGTCAGGCCAGCCAGGGGCGATAAGTCGACTCCCACATTTTCACCGCCCAGAGGCACCTCCAGGCTTTGAAGATTCGTCAGCCCCGCCAGAGGAGATAAGTCGGCGATTTCCATATTGCCGGTGAGCACCAGGCTCTTAAGCCCGCTCATGCCCGAAAGTCCGTTTAAATCCGATACGCCGTCCAGATACAGGTACAAATCCTCCAGATTGGTCAGCCCTGCCAGAGCGGATAAATCGGAAAAGGTTCCGGCAGGCTCCCGGCTTCCCCGAATATGGAGTCTTTTTAGGTTCGTCAGGTTTTTCAGAAAATCCAGCTGGGAAATAGGGCTGTCCACAATCTCCAGCCGCTCCAGGCCTGTTATCTGGGATATAGCCTCATAGTCCGCCTCCTCAAACTCCGCTTCCTCCAGCCGAAGCTCCCTCAAAGCGGTGCTGTAGCTCTCCCCGCAGATGGTCACCTTCGGGGCGGCGGCTTCCTCCATCCGTCTGCTCTCCTGGGGAGACAGGGTTTCCTGTGTCGGAACATTTGTCCCCTGCACCTCCCCTGCCGGCTCTGACGCCGGAGCCGAATCCGGTGTGCCGGACTGCCCGGTTCCCAAAAACAGGACTGCGGCCACGGCCAGCGCCCCGATTCCGCAGACAGCTGCCGCCAAACGTCCTTTTTTTCTCTTTTCCTGACTCCGAACCTGCTGCTTTTGTAGGGTCTCCTCCCTGCCGGAACCGGTAAGTTCCACTACGTTCTGGCTCTCCAGCGCCTCCAGAAACTCTCCCGCCGTCTGAAACCGGTCCTCCGGCTGCACTGCCAGGCCTTTTAAGATGGCCCGCTCCAGGTACAGAGGAATCTCCGCCCCCGCCTCAGAAGGGGGCACTAAGGTATCATGGTCCAGCCGCTCCAGGGACTCCGGCGGCAGATACCCGGTGATGGCCGCGTACAGACAGGCGGCGCAGGAGTACATGTCCGTGTAGGGGCCCTGGCGGCCTCTGCGGATATACTGCTCCTTAGGGGCGTATCCCACCTTCAAAATCACGTCCAGGCTCTTGGATTTATCCCCTAAGCTGTACCGGGCGGAGCCGAAGTCCAAAAGCTTTACATTTCCGTCCTTGGTAATGTAAATATTGTCCGGGGTCACATCCCGGTGAATCAGCCCTTCCCCGTGAACCGCCGTCAGGGCTCGGAGCACGGGAATCATCACATCCAGGGCTTCCTCCGGACTGACCCTTCCTCCTGTCTGGGCAATATAGGTTTTAAAGGAGATGCCCTCAATGTAATCCATGACAAAATAGGAGGTTCCGTTCTCGTCAAAGTAATCCGTTACCCCCGCGATATTCGGCTGGCCCATAAATTTGGCCAGGATACGGGCCTCCTCTTTAAAACGCTCCTGGCCGTAGGCAAATTCCTCCTGGCGGGCCGCCGTCCGGACCACCACCTGCCGGTGCTCCAGGCGGGTCGCCAGTTCACCAGGCATGTATTCCTTTACCGCCACCCTGGCTTTAAGGCTCTCATCCCAGGCCAAATAGGTGATGCCGAAACCGCCCTGGCCCAGGACCCGTCCCAAAAGGTATCGGCCTTTTAAAACCGTCCCGGCCCTCAGGGCCCCAGGATACATCTTCTCATTTTCCTTTAAATCAAAACCGCACCAGGGACAGGCCTCCTCCTGTTCCGGTATTTCCTTGAAGCAGTTGTAGCACAGGCTGCCTCTCCCTTCTTCCATCCCCATGTTTCCTCCTGCCTTTCTCCTTTTCTCACTGTCCGGTCCCATCTTCTCACCGCCCGGTCACATCCGGCACATGGGCCAGAGGCGACCAATCGGCAATCTCTCCTCCCTGAATCTCTGCTTTCTCCAGGCCCGCAAGCCCGGAAAGGGGGCTAAGATCTGTTACCCGCGGCATGGTAAGGGACAATGTTTTTAAGTTGGAAAGCCCCGCCAGAGGACTTAAATCCGAAATCAGATCGTTTTGCAGCGTCAAATCCTCAAGCTTCGTCAAAGCGGACAAGGGCTCTAGCGAGTCAAAAACGTCGTCCCCGCTGCCTGAGGTTCGCCCGTCCAGCATCAGCTTTCGCAGGCTGCTCAGATTCCTCAAAGGCTCCAAATCCTGAACATTGCAGCCCATCCGCAGCGATTCCAGGCTGGTCAGGCTGGAAAGGGGGGACAGATCCACCGCCTGAGGAAACTGATTCTCCGCCATTTCCAGCTCCTTTAAATGTTTCATTTCCGAAAGGGGGCTGTAGTCCGTCACATAATTCTCCGCCCGGATCCGCAGAGATTCCAGCTGGGTCATACCGGATAAGGGGGTCAAATCCGATATGACCGCAATTTTTAAGTAAAGCTCTTTTAAGTTCACCAAGGGAGCCAGCGGCGTAATATCCTCCACAAACCCGTGATCACCGGAGGGGTCTGTCAGGGCCAGGTTCTCCAGCCGGGTCAGGCCGGAAAGGGGGAACAGATCCTCCAGATTCGCCGCAGGCAGATGGAGAACCTTTAAGCTGGAAAGATCCTTTAAAGGGGTCAGGTCCGTAATCCCCTCATTTCCCTCAATATCCCCGGAAAGCCTCAGCTCCTTCAGATGGTTCATCCCGGACAAGGGAGTCAAATCCGTCATATCATTTCCCCTTAAATCCAGGGTTTCCAGGCTGGTCATCCTGCTTAGTCCCGCAAGCTCCTCATCCCCTAAGCCCTGCTCCCGCAGGTCCAGGCTGGTGAGATTTGTAGGGTATTGCCTCCCGCCGATCTCTGCCATTTCCACAGGCTCCTCCCTGTTCTGAGAAACGGCCGCTTCTTCCTGGTAGGCCTCCATCCCTTGAGCGGAATTTCCCCCGCGTTCCCCCAGAAGCACCATGACAGCCCCGGCGGCGGCCAGCACCAGGAGGGCCCCGCCTGCCAGGAGGGGATAGGGCTTCTTTTTCCCGGAAGGAGCCGCCTCTGACAAAGCCTGAGCCCCCTCCCTTTCCGGCGCCAGCTCCACCACCCGCTGGTTCTCCAGAGCCTCCAGAAACTCCCCTGCCGTCTGGAACCGGTCCTCCGGCTGCACCGCTAGGCCCTTTAAAATGGCCCGCTCCAGGTACAGAGGAATTTCCACCCCTGCCTGGGATGGCGGCACTAAGGTATCATGATCCAGCCGTTCCAGGGACTCCGGCGGCAGATACCCGGTGATGGCCGCGTAGAGGCAGGCGGCGCAGGAATAGACGTCCGTATAAGGCCCCTGACGTCCCCTTCTGATGTACTGCTCCTTGGGAGCGTAGCCCACCTTCAGAATCACATCCAGGCTTTTGCTCTTGTCCCCTAAGCTGTACCGGGCGGAACCGAAGTCCAGAAGCTTCACATTTCCGTCCTTTGTAATATAGATGTTGTCCGGGGTCACGTCCCTGTGGATAAGGCCCTCCGCGTGAACGGCGGTCAGGGCCCGCAGCACCGGAATCATCACGTCCAGGGCCTCCTGTACGCTGACCTTCCCTCCTGCCCCCGCGATGTAGGTCTTAAAAGAAATGCCCTCGATATAGTCCATGACAAAGTAGGAAGTTCCGTTCTCATCGAAGTAATCCGTCACTCCGGCAATACCCGGCTGACCCATAAACTTGGCCAGAATACGGGCCTCTTCCCGGAAACGCTCCTGGCCGTAGGAGAATTCCTCCTGGCGGCTGCCGGAAATCACATGAACCATCCGGCCCTCCGTCCGGTCTGCCAGTTCACCGGGCATATATTCTTTCACCGCCACCTTGGCCTCCAGGCTCTCATCCCAGGCCAGATAAGTGATGCCAAAACCGCCCTGGCCCAGCACCCGGCCAATGAGATACCGCTGATTTAAAAGGGTTCCGGCTTTCAGAGCAGTGGGATATTCCTCCTGGTTTTCTCTCAAATCAAAGCCGCAGTAAGGGCAAGGCCCCATTTCCTGAGCGTCCGGGCGCTCTTTAAAGCAGTTGTAGCAGATCTGTTCTGTGACCGCAGGCATAGCACATTCTCCTCTTTTTTCCAGGCGGCTCTTTTGTAACCGCTTTACTTTCCAAAATTAATTTTATATAATATTCCTAACAGTTTAAGACAATTATTACTATTTTACGAAATATTACAACAGAATCCAATATGCTGCCTGCATAGTATTGGCAATTATTCCCCGTGAGGTGAACGCAATGTATTACGATTGGCTGTCTGACGCATTAAAACAGGAATTTGAATCCCTAAAACTTCTCAAGGAAAGCGATCGAGGCACGGTGACGCTGATCCGGCACCGTGCCTCGGGCAAAAAATTTATTCTGCGCTCTTTTTCGGGAAATGGAGAAGTTTACCAGCGGCTCTTAAGCTGCGAATGTTCCAATCTGCCCACCATTTACGAGGTTGCGTCAAAAGGGGAACAAAATCTGGTATTAGAAGAATACATCCAGGGGGACAACATGGGGGTAATGCTGAAGGACGCCCTCTTTACCCCCAAGGAAACCCGGCGCATCCTCCGCCAGCTCTGCCTCGCCCTGTGGGTCCTTCATTCGATGGGAGCCGTTCACCGGGATGTTAAACCGGAAAATATTGTGCTTCGGGAAAAGGAAGCCGTGCTCATCGACTTCGATGCCGCCCGGTTCCACAAGAAGGACAGTGAAAATGACACCCATATACTGGGAACCACCGGCTTTGCCGCGCCGGAGCAGTATGGCTTCTCCCAGTCCGACGCCTGCTCGGATATCTATTCCCTGGGAATCCTGATGAATGTAATGCTTACCGGAAAGCATCCTTCCCATCAGCTGGCTTCCGGGCGCTGGGGACGCATTGTGACCCGCTGTACCCAGGTCACCCCTTCCAAGCGGTACAAAAATGTGCTCCGCCTGCTGAACGATCTTTAAAAAACGGAGGATTCCATGATAAAAAAAACATGTTCCTGCTGCGGCGCCCCTCTCCCTGAGGAAGCCGCTTTCTGTCCCCACTGCGCCAAAAGCTTAAACCGGCGCAGCAAAAATAAACCTCCCCGGCTGACTCCAAAAAGGCTTGTTCTGGCTGCTCTTATCCTTCTGGCAGCCCTTCTTCTGGCCGCGGGCGCATATGCCTTTCTGGGGCCAAAAACCTATGACGGCCTGGGGGAAGTCATTTACACCGATTCCGACGGCACCTATCAGGTACTGATCGGATGGGGGGACCGCTATGAACCCACAACGGAAACCACGCACAATGCTGCCGACCAGGACCGCTACCGTTTTCCAGTCAGACTTTATGTAAATCATCAGACTACAGGGGAAGACATGGCGGAAGAATTTCTTCAGAAGGTAGAATCCGTAGAAGTACGGGCAGAATCGGAATCCGAAAGCACCTTTCCGGTGCAGTGTACCCCTCCGGAATCCGGGCCTGAGGCCGGCTATCCCGGAACAGCCCTTGTATGCTTCGTTGATTATAACCGGGAAAGTCCAACCCAGAACCAGATTATATGGACCTTTTCCATGAAAAACGGGGATACCATTCTCCTGCGCCTGAATTTCACGATTTATCTCACCCCGATTTATAACTACAGTTCTGAGAATGCGGACCTTTCCAGCTCCGCCTCCCTCCAGGCGCTCATCGACCAGGTGGCGGGCGAAACCGAAAAGAAAGATGTGGTCAATATCCAGCTCCCCGCTATTACCTACACAGAGCCGGTCATCCTGCGGGGACGTGCCTTTAATCTGACCGGCACCCAGTCCGGCGGGCAGCGCACCACCTTTACCGCCGGAATCCAGATTGCGCCCACCGACGGCTCCCGGGATCTCATCAGCTATTTTGACAACATTGACTTCATCGGTGAGGGGACCGGTGTGGGCATCTCCTGCGCCAACCGCCTGTGGACCACCAACTGCCGGTTTGAAGGCTGGAAAACCGCCCTTTTCTCCTACGGAGATGCCTGGGTCAATGCCATGGACTGCCGGTTTGAGAACAATGAAACCGGACTTCACTATAATACCAACGAGCCCAGCCCCAGCGACTACAGCTTTACCGGAAATCATTTTAAGGGCAATACCACGGCAATCCTTCTGGAACGTGTGGGAATCGATCTCATACTGGATTTAGGCGGATGTATCTTTGAAGATAATGAAACGGATATTGACAACCGCTGCGGCCAGCCCCTGGATCTTTCCGGGGCCTCCTTTCAGTAGTCCTTTCGGACCGCTTAAAAAGTTAAGTAAAACTCTCTATTAAGGAAGAAACCCATGATAACAAAACAATGTCCCTTTTGCGGCGCCCCTCTTCCTGAGGAGGCCGCTTTCTGTCCCCGCTGCGCCAAAAGCATAAACCGGCGCAGCAAAAATAAGCCTCCCCGGCCCTTTCCTGCAAGACTCCTGCAAAGGCTCCTGCTTTGCTGCCTGGCAGCGGTGCTGGCCCTGGGAATCTGGTTTCGTATCAGTCCCAAAACCTATGACGGCATGGGAGAAATCACCTACACCGATTCCGACGGCACCTACCAGCTTCTCTCCAACGTCAGCAGTGACCGCTACTCCCCCATGACCGAGATTCACCAGGATGCCGGCGACCAGGAGAGCTACCGCTTTCCGCTGCGCCTGTACATCAACCACAGGGATACCGGAGCAGATGCCGGCGGGATGTTTCTGCAGAAGGTGGAATCCGCTGAACTGGAAATCCGGCAGCCCAGCCAGAGTCCGAAGCCGGTCACGGCTTCCCGGCCATTTTCCAGTGACGACATCCCCGGCGCAGCCCTGGTCAGCTCCATTGACTTCAGCCGTCTAAGCGCCGGCCCCATCGAGCTGGTCTGGGTTCTCCACATGGACAACTCGGACACCATCCGCATTCGCTCCAACCTGGTCATCACGCCTGTCCGCACCTACCAGTATGACGCCGGCAATGCGGATTTGTCCGATTCTCAGGCCCTTCAGGCCCTCATTGACCGGCTGGCTGAAGAAACCGGAAAGAAAGACACCGTAAATATCGAACTTCCTCCCGTCACCTATGAAGAGCCCGTCACGCTCCACAGCCGCGCCTTCAACCTGACCGGCGCCCAGTCCGACGGTCAAAGAACCACCTTCACCGCCGGTATTCTGGTGAAAGCCTCAGATGAAGCCGACGACTGGATCAGCCGTATCACCGGCATTGACTTCATCGGCAGCGGCAGCGGGATTGCCATCTCCACTTCCAACCGGGTGCGGACCCAGAACTGTTACTTTTCCAACTGGAAAACCGCCCTGCTGGCCTATGGAAATGCCTGGATCAATACCATGGACTGTGTATTTGAAGACAACGAAACCGGACTTTACTACAATGTCACCGGCGGCCTCCATGATGACAACCGCTTTACGGGAAATACCTTCCGCAGCAACCAGACCGCTGTTGTTCTGGAGAATGTGGCCACAGACGTCCGGATGGATTTTGGCGGCTGCCTGTTTGACGGAAACCAGACGGATATTGACAACCGCTGCAATCAGTCCGTCAACATTCAGGAAGCCATCTTCCAGTAAAGGAGTTCTCACCGTATGAAAAAAATCTGCCCTTACTGCCAAACCGAGCTGCCAAATGAGGCCTCTTTCTGTCCCTACTGCGCCAGAAGCCTGGCTCATCCCAGGCGTCTCAGGCTGCCCTGGCATATCTCCGCCAGGGTTCTTCTCGCCGCCGCCGTCCTTGTTCTGGCAGCCGGCATTGCCGCCGTCCTCTATATCCAAACTTTGCCCCAAACCCTTGAAGGCATGGGGGAGATAGCCTATACCGATTCCGACGGCTCCTACCAGATTTTGCTCAATGACAGTCTGCCGGACCGCTACTCTCCCAAACCGCAGATCAAGCTGGACGCCGGGGGACAGGATTCCTACCGTTTCCCCTGCTGTCTCTATGTCAATCACAAGGCCACCGGAGCAGACGCCGGTGAGGAATTTCTGACAAAGGTAACGTCTGCTCAGGTTCAGATTGAACAGCCGGACGACAGTCCATCACCGGTCGTCTGCTCGGAACCTGTGCCAATGGACTTTAATAAAGAAGCTGCTCTGGTAAGCCTCATCGACTACTCCAGAGACAGCTATAGTCCGGTCCGGATTCTGTGGACCCTCTCTATGGAAAACGGGGATACCATTGAACTGGGGATGGAGCTGGCCATCCGCGCCACAAATAATTATGATTATGATTCCACAAACTGTGACATGTCCGATTCCCAGTCCCTTCAGGCCTTGATCGACCGCCTGGCTGAAGAAACACAGGAGGAAGATATCGTCAATCTGTACCTTCCTCCGGTTACATATGAAGAGCCTGTTGTCCTCCACAGCCGTTCCTTCAACCTGATCGGCTCCCAGTCGGAAGAAGGGCGCACCACCTTTACCTCCGGCATCCAGATTCGGAACAGCCCCTACTGGATCAGCTATATTTCCGACATCGATTTTATCGGGGACGGAACCGGCGTAGCCATCTCAGCGGCTTGCACAGTCTGGGCCAAAAACTGCCGTTTTGAAGGATGGAAAACCGCTCTTTTAGGCTTTGGAAACATGTGGGTCAACGCCACCGACTGTACCTTTGAGAACAATGGAATCGGCCTTCACTGGAATTCCACCGATGTAACCGCAACCGATTCCCATTATACCGGAAACATCTTCCGGGGGAACGATACCGCCGTTCTGCTGGAACAGGTCCCCACCGATACTGTTCTGAATTTCGGCCAGTGCGTGTTCGAACACAATGAAACCGATCTGGACAACCGCTGCAGCCAGCCGGTGGATCTGTCTGAAGCCGAGTTCCGTTAGGAATCCCCTTTTACCTGATACCGCAGCCATAGTACGCCGTCCTCCAACTGTTTGACCTCTTTCAGCTGAAACTGGGCGGCCCGGCAGTCCACTTCATGGTCTCTTAATGCTAAGTACTCGCAACAATAAAAGCAGGACACCTCTCTAAAAGTTTTTTAGAAAAGTGTCCTGCTTCATCCTGTATACAGTTTAATTTTCGCCTGCCTTAATACAGCTTCGCCCCCGCCGGAATCCCATCATCCAGCATCAGAAGGTTCAGTCCTTCACGTCCGTCATACTCGTACACCGCGGAAATCAGCATACCCTCGGAATCGATGCCCATCATCTTTCTGGGAGGCAGGTTGGTGATCGCCACGCAGGTCTTTCCAACCAGCTGCTCCGGCTCGTAGTACTCGTGGATTCCGCTTAAAATGGTGCGTCTGCGCTCCGTTCCATCGTTTAAGGTAAACTTCAAAAGCTTCTTTGACTTCGGCACCGCCTCGCAGGCCTCCACCTTCACCACCCGGAAATCGGACTTAGAGAAAGTCTCAAAGTCCACCATATCCTCAAACAGCGGCTCCACCTTCACTTTGGAAAGGTCAAGCTGTACGCTGGGAACGGACACGTTCACAGCCCCTGTCTGTCCGGAAACGGCTGCTTCTGCGGTCTCGCCCCTGCTTTCCGCCTTTGCGTCAGAAGCGGAAGCCCCCTTCTTCGGGTCTAATGACTTCATTGTGGGGAACAGCAGTACATCCCGGATTGCGGCAGAATCAGTCAGCAGCATACACATCCGGTCGATGCCAAATCCAATACCTCCCGTAGGCGGCATACCAATCTCCAGAGCGTTTAAGAAATCCTCATCGGTATGATTTGCCTCCTCGTCGCCCTGGGCCAAAAGCTCCTCCTGGGCCTTAAACCGCTCTCTCTGATCGATGGGGTCATTAAGCTCAGAGTAGGCGTTCGCCATCTCCCAGCCATTCATAAAGAACTCAAACCGCTCCACATACTCAGGATTCTCCGGCTTCTTCTTAGTAAGAGGAGAAATCTCAATGGGATGGTCCATAATAAAGGTAGGCTGAATGAGATGCTCTTCCACAAATTCCTCGAAGAACAGATTCAGAATATCGCCTTTTTTATGACGCTCTTCAAACTCCACTCCCTTTTCCTTTGCGATGGCCCTTGCCTCCGCCAGTGTATGGATTTCATTGAAATCCACCCCTGCATACTGTTTCACGGCATCTACCATGGTAATACGCGGGAAAGGCTTGGAAAGATCCATCTCAACCCCGTTATATACAATGGTAGTCGTTCCCAGAACCTCCTGGGCTACAAAGCGGTACAGATTCTCCGTCAAATCCATCATACCGTGATAATCCGTGTATGCCTGATACAGTTCCATCAGGGTAAACTCCGGGTTATGTCTGGTATCCAGTCCCTCGTTGCGGAACACCCTTCCAATCTCATAGACCCGCTCCAGGCCTCCTACAATCAGGCGCTTCAGGTACAGCTCCAGGGAAATCCGAAGCTTCAAATCCTCATCCAGAGCGTTAAAATGGGTCTCAAAGGGACGGGCCGCAGCGCCTCCCGCATTGGAAACCAACATGGGAGTCTCAACCTCCATAAAGCCCTCTCCGCTTAAATATTTACGAATGGCAGCCAGAATCCTGGAACGCTTGATAAAGGTGTCCTTCACGTCTGCGTTCATAATCAGGTCCACATACCGCTGGCGGTAGCGAAGATCCGTATCTGTCAGTCCATGGAACTTTTCAGGCAGAACCTGAAGGCTCTTGGACAGCAGAACTACCTGGTCAGCGTGAATGGAAATCTCTCCCGTCTTTGTGGTAAAGGCGGAGCCCTTCACGCCCACAATATCACCGATATCCAGTTTCTTGAATTCCTGATAGGACTCCTCTCCCAGGCTGTCCCTGGAAACATAGATCTGGATATTTCCCTTTAAATCCTGAACATTGGCAAAAGATGCCTTGCCCATAACCCGCTTAAACATCAAACGTCCGGCTACGGAAGCCTCTTTGCCCTCCCACTCCTCATAGTGTTCCTTAATATCCGCGCTGTGAGCTGTCACATCATATTTTGTAATCCGGAAGGGATCTTTTCCCTCCGCCTGAAGCTGGGCCAGCTTCTCCCGGCGGGCCTTCAACACATGATTCAGCTCCGTTTCCACCTGCTTCTGGTTCTGCTGCTCTGCCACTTTCCACACTCCTTTGTGTTATGATACTCTCTGAATTTCCAAAACCTTATATTGAATAACTCCGGCCTGTGTTTCCACATCCACCACATCGCCGACGCCCTTGCCAATCAGCGCGTGGCCTACAGGGGACTCATTTGAAATCTTATTCTGAAGGCTGTTTGCCTCGGTGGAACCTACGATGTAGTACTCCATCTCCTCATCGTACTCCACATCCAGAAGCTTTACCTTGCAGCCTACATTAATCTTGTCGGTGTCGATCTCGTCTTCTACTACAACCTCAGCGTTTTTCAGAAGTTTTTCCAGCTCCTCGATCCGCAGCTCGATATCCCGCTGCTCATCCTTCGCCGCGTCGTACTCCGCGTTCTCGGACAGATCGCCCTGCTCTCTGGCCTCTTTAATCTTCTGTGCAACCTCTTTACGCCGAACTACCTTCAAATTTTGAAGTTCATCCTCATACTGCTTTAAACCCGCATATGTCAAGATGTGTTTCTTGTCCGCCATAATCCGTATCCTTCCTTCTTCCTTTTTATTTTCATGAGGCGCTGCGCCGGCACCAGTCCTATGGTCCCTGCGGCTGTATCGGGGCTTAGAAGCACAAGGCAAAACTCCTCCCCGTCATGCAGACAGTGATAAAGCCCTGTAGACAGCAATAAATAAGCCCCTCCAAAAGGAGCTTACCGCCTCACACATTCAGTGTATTATATAAGAAAATGCGCCTATTGTCAAGCGGCCCTCACAGCCGATTCTCCAAAAATCCTTCCAGCTCTTTTAACGTTTCAACCTGGTTAATCTCATTTCTCAACGCCGCTGAGTGGGGCAGACCTCTGGTATACCAGGCCACATGACCCCGCATCTCCCGTATCGCCCGATTTTCTCCTTTATACTGAACCAGCATCCGGCTGTGGCGCAGGATCATTGCCCTTAATTCATTGCGGTCCGGACCCGGCAGAAGCTCTCCCGTATCAAGATAGTGGTTAATCCTGGAAAAGAGCCAGGGATTTCCCTTTGCTCCCCTGGCCACCATAATGCCGTCGCAGCCTGTCTCCTCGATCATTCTGGCGCCGTCTTCCGGGGCAAAAATGTCCCCGTTTCCAATAACCGGGATCTTCACCGCCTCTTTTACCTGGCGGATGATATCCCAATCCGCTTTTCCGGAGTAATACTGTTCCCTGGTTCTTCCATGGACCGCCACCGCGGCTACTCCGCAGCCTTCCGCCATTTTTGCAAATTCAACAGCGTTGACGCTGGAGTCGTTAAAGCCCTTACGGAACTTAACCGTTACCGGCTTTTTGGACTGACGGACCATAGCCTTTAAAACGGACTCCGCTCTGGGAATATCCTTCATCAGGGCCGAGCCCTCTTTATTGTTCACAATCTTAGGCACCGGGCACCCCATGTTCACGTCAATGAACGCGTAGGGTCCTTCTGAAAGCCTGGCCGCGATTTCTCCCATGATCTCCGGTTCCGAGCCAAAAAGCTGCACAGAAACCGGCTCCTCCGCCGGGTCTGTTTCCAGCAGCTCCTTCGTATTCTTATTTCCATATAAAATAGCCTTGGCGCTGACCATCTCCGTCACCGTCAGACCGCAGCCCTGTTCTTTGCACAGCAGGCGGAACGGCAGGTCCGTCACTCCCGCCATAGGAGCCAATATTACATTGTGGGCCAGAGTCACATTTCCGATTGTAAGCTTCATGTTTCCTCGTTCTCCACCTCTTCGCCCAGGAAGAACACCCGGTAGTACAGCTCCAAAGCTTCCAGAAGCTCCCGCTTCTCCTCCTGGTACTGTTTAATTTTCAGCACGCTGCCAATCTCGTCAAACAGGTAGTCTCCCTCTTCGGAGGTGACCTTAAACTCCAGATTTCCCTTCTCATCAAACTCAAGAGTCAAGATTCCTCCTACATCCTCTGTATACAGGACACACATAATCTGAAGCTCCTGCTTTACCTCCTGAGGCAGAGAATCGAACTCCTGGTTAAAATAAAATTTTTGCAGATATGAGTTGGCTCCGCAGAGCACCGTATTTTCTTCCATCCTTCTCTCCCTTTTTATTCTCCAGGCCTGAAAAGTCCGCCGTTTCTCATCCACGGCGGACTTTTTCACTTCTTGAAAATCCTCTGTTACCGAACCAGCAGCTTGCTGATCTCGTAATATTCCTCCGGAATATCCTTCTTCATATTCAGCGCTTCCTGGATATCATAATCCACAAACTGACCGCCCTTATAGGCTACCAGACGATTGCTCTTGCCCTCAGCCAGCAGCATAGCCGCCTTGGCTCCCATAATAGAGGCGTACATACGGTCCTTACAGGTAGGCGTGCCGCCTCTCTGCATGTGTCCCAGAATCGTAGCTCTGGTTTCGATGCCCGTAGCGGCCTCGATGCGCTTCGCCATCGAGGTTGAATGGCCAATGCCTTCCGCATTTACAATGATATTGTGCTTCTTGCCCCGTTTCCGGTTTTCGATAATCCGGTTAATCAGAGCCTGCTCATCTCCGTCGTAACGCTCCGGAAGAAGCACATCCTCTGCGCCGTTCGCAATTGCGCACCACATAGCAATGTATCCCGCGTTCCGTCCCATTACCTCCACGATGCTGCAGCGCTCATGGGAGGTAGAGGTATCACGGATTTTATCAATGGCTTCCATAGCAGTATTTACCGCGGTGTCAAATCCGATGGTGTAATCGGTACAGGCAATATCCAGGTCGATGGTTCCCGGAAGACCTATGGTATTGATTCCCAAAGCGGAAAGCTTTCCCGCGCCTCTGAAGGAACCGTCTCCGCCGATTACCACCATTCCGTCAATGCCGTGTTTACGGCAGATCTCAGCGCCCTTCTTCTGGCCCTCAGGGGTCGTAAATTCCATGCAGCGGGCGGTATAGAGAATGGTGCCGCCCCGGTTGATAATATCGGAAACGCTGGTGGAGTCCATATCCACAATCTCCTCGTCCAGCAGACCGGCATATCCCCTCATAATTCCCTTAACCTTCAGTCCCTTGTTAATGGCTACCCGGACCACCGCGCGGATCGCAGCATTCATGCCCGGAGCATCGCCGCCGCTTGTCAGTACTCCTATGGTTTTAATTGCCTTTGCCATCGCAATTTACCTCCTTCAATGTTCCTCCCGGCACTTCCCTGCCCCGGAACAAATGATCTTCCTCATTTTATATCTCAATCAACGCTATTTTAATGCATTTCATGCATCATTGCAAGGGCTTTTTCATAAGTTTGACATTTTTTTGACGAACTCTTCTCTTCCTGACAAAGCTCTCTTTTCTTTGCTGCATTTCTCCTATCTGGAAGCTCCCATTTTACCAGGAAATGTCAATGTTTTCTCCACCGTCCTAACGTTCGGTTCCCCGAAAGCTTCTGACAAACTCCCCGTCAGTTCCCTGGAAATCGTCACATTCCACTGAGCCGGCAGAACTTTTTTAGCCCGTTCCTTTCCCAAATAAATAACAACCTGGTTTTTTCCTTCACTGGCCCCCAGAATTTCCATCAGCCGCCTCTCTCCCTGATGATACTGCTCCATGTCGGCAAACTGAATCCAGAGTTCTCTTGGCACATCGGAAAATGGGACCACCTGTTCGCATACCAGCTTGCCCACCGGATCGTCGCCAATGGAAACTCTTCCCCGTATAAAGAGCTTGGACTCCTCTACGAAGAGATTCCGATTGGCTTCGTAATCCCTGGGAAATACCACAATCTCAACGGAGCCCACCAAATCCTCCAAAGTCACAAAAGCCATCAACTGGTTTGTTCTGGTAGTTTTCACCGTTTTTCCGGCCACCATGCCGCCTACGACCACCCGGTCCCCGTCCTTTAAAACAGCTTCCTCCGTCTCCTCGTCCACCACGAAATCCGCGGAAGTAGCCGTAGCGTTCTTCTTCCAGCTGTCCTCGTAGTCCTCCATAGGATGTCCGCTGACATAGACGCCCAGAGTCTCCTTTTCGAAAGCCAGCAGCTCCTCTTTCGCATACTCCCCAATAGGCGGGAAAGTAATCTGAAATGCCTCCCGCTCCTCCTCACCGGCAATATCAAAAAGGCTCATCTGGCCGCTGATGGAATTTTTCTTTTCCCGTGTTTTCTCCTCCAGCATGGAGGGCATCACCGCCATCTTCTGCTTTCTGGTTCCCGGCAGAGTATCCAGTGCTCCGGACTTGATGAAGTTCTCCAGGGTCCTCCGGTTTACCTCCTTATTGCTCATCCGGTCCACAAAATCCTCCATAGAGCGGAAAGGTCCTCTGGCCTCCCGGTCCGCCACAATCACGTCCACCACGGAGCGGCCCACGCTCTTGATGGCAGATAGGCCGTAGCGGATGGCATTGCCCGACACGGAGAAGCCGCTCTCCCCCTCGTTGATGTCCGGAGGCAGGATGGAAATGTTCATCACCTGGCGGCAGGTCAGGATATACTCGGAAACCTTGGTCACGTTGTCCATCACCGAGGTCATGAGGGCCGCCATAAATTCCAGGGGATAATAATATTTCAGGTAAGCCGTCTGGTAGGAGACGATGGCATAGGCGGCGGCGTGGGACTTGTTGAAGGCGTACTTGGCGAAATCAATCATCTCATCATAAATGTGATTGGCCGTCTTCTCGTCGATGCCATTGCCTATGCAGCCCTTTACTCCCTCTTCCGGGTTTCCATAGACGAAGTTCTGCCGTTCCTTCTCCATCACCGACGCCTTCTTCTTACTCATAGCCCGGCGCACCAGGTCGCTGCGTCCCATAGTGTAGCCTGCCAGGTCCCGTACAATCTGCATCACCTGCTCCTGATAGACGATGCAGCCGTAGGTAGGCTTTAAAATAGGCTCCAGCTGGGGGCAGTCGTAGGTGATGGAGGAGCGGTCATTTTTCCCCTTCAGGTATTTGGGGATAAAATCCATGGGGCCCGGACGGTAGAGGGCGATTCCTGCGATGATATCCTCCAGATTCTCCGGCTTCAGCTCCTTCATAAAGCTCTTCATCCCGGAGCTTTCAATCTGGAACACCCCTTCCGTCTTGCCCGTCCCGATGGAATCCAGCACCTTCTTGTCGTTGTAGTCAATCTTGTCCAAATCCAGCTTTATCCGGAAATCCTTCTCCACCATCCGCACCGCGTTCT
The DNA here is from genome assembly GCA_900547035.1 of uncultured Clostridium sp. Lineage (GTDB taxonomy): Bacteria > Bacillota > Clostridia > Lachnospirales > Lachnospiraceae > Enterocloster > Enterocloster excrementigallinarum. The sequence continues at coordinate 71,118 of URFM01000007.1, forward strand.
GGATCACCGTCAGAGTCCTGAGTCCCAGAAAGTCCATTTTCAAAAGTCCCAGCTCCTCAATGGTGGTCATGGTAAACTGAGTGGTAATGGTCCCGTCCGCCGCCCTAGACAGGGGGACGAACTCATCAATGGAGCGGCTGCCGATTACCACTCCCGCGGCGTGCATGGAGGTGTGCCTGGGAAGCCCCTCCAGACGTCTGGCCATATCAATCAGGTTCTGGATCTCCGGATTCTCCTGATAAGCTTTTTTCAGGTCCGGGTTGGCCGTCAGGGCCTTGTCCAGAGTCATCCCCAGGTCATTAGGGACCATCTTGGCGATAGAATCGCAGAGAGCGTAGGGCAAATCCAGCACCCTCCCCACGTCCCGGATGACTCCCCGGGCAGCCAGGGTACCGAAGGTGACAATCTGCACCACCTGGTCCTTGCCGTATTTCTCCACCACATAGTCGATGACCTCCTGGCGGCGCTCATAGCAGAAATCCACATCGATATCGGGCATGGATACCCTCTCCGGGTTCAGGAAGCGCTCAAAAAGCAGATTGTAGCGCACCGGATCGATATCCGTGATTCCCAGGCTGTAGGAGACGATGCTCCCCGCCGCGGAGCCCCGGCCCGGCCCCACCATAATGTCCTTTGACCGGGCGTAATTGATAAAATCCCACACAATGAGGAAATAGTCCACATATCCCATGGTCCGGATGACGTCCAGCTCATACTCCAGCCGCTTTTTCAGGGTTCCGTCGTCGTCGGGATAACGCTTTAAAAATCCCTCCAGGCACAGATGGTTCAGATAGCTCCAGGAATCGTAGCCCTCCGGCACCTGAAACTTCGGCAGCTTGGTAACGCCGAATTCAATTTCCACATTGCAGCGCTTAGCGATTTTGTAAGTATTATCCAGGGCCTCCTGGGCGTAGGGGAAAAGAGCGCGCATCTCCTCTTCAGATTTGCAGTAATACTGTCCGCCCTCGTAGCGCATCCGGTTTTCATCGCTGACCTTTTTGCCCGTCTGGATGCACAGCAAAATGTCGTGGGCCTGGGCGTCCTCCGCGAAGGTATAGTGAATATCGTTGGTAGCCACCAGTTCAATTCCCGTCTCCTTTGACAGCCGCACCATTCCCTGGTTCACCATCTTCTGTTCATCCATACCGTGGTCCTGAAGCTCCAGGAAAAAGTTTCCCTTTCCGAAAATTTCCTGATAGTGAAGGGCCGACCGTTTGGCCTCCTCATACATTCCCCGGGCCAGGTATCTGGAAACCTCCCCCGCCAGGCAGGCACTGAGGGCGATGATTCCCTCGTGGTACTGCTCCAGTATCTCATAGTCCACCCGGGGCTTGTAGTAGAATCCGTCCACAAATCCCTTGGTCACAATCTTCATCAGGTTGTGATAACCGGTATCGTTTTCCGCCAGCAGTACCAGATGATAGTAGCGGTCCTCCCCGTCCACCCGCTCCCTATCAAAGCGAGAGCCGGGAGCGACGTATACCTCGCTTCCTAAAACAGGCTTGATCCCTGCCTCCTTAGCAGCTTTATAAAAGTCAATCACACCGTACATGACCCCATGGTCCGTAATGGCCAGGCTGTCCATTCCCAGTTCCTTTGCCCTGGCTACCAGCTCCTTAATCTTGCTGGAACCGTCTAAAAGACTGTATTCAGTGTGAACATGCAGATGTGTAAACGCCATTCTCCTGTATCCTCCGCTCTCCTGATGTCAAGAAAAGAGACCGGCAGGACCAGTCCCTTTTTCTATCATCATAACCGTACTGAATTTCCGGCTCACTGATTCAAATAATCCACAATGGCCTTTGCCGCCTGTTCCTCGTCGCTCCCCTCTGCCTCTACCGTTACATTGTCACCGGAGCTTAAGGCCAGCGTCATCATGCCCATGATGCTCTTGGCATTCACCCGTTTGGGGCCACATTCCAGATAGATTTTGCTCTCATACTGGCTTGCCACCTGCACCAGCATCGCAGCAGGCCTTGCTTCCAAACCTTCCTGTCCTTCAATCATGACCATTTTCTTTACCATAATTATCCTCCTCATTTTTTGAATGGCCACCCCTTGGGCGAGTGCCATTCTGATGCCGTAAAACCGTATCGCTCTTAATGGCTGTCGGAGCCCTGCCGCAGCTCCTGTGCCAAAAGACTCAGTTTCCTCAGGCGGTGATTCACCCCGGATTTTCCCACCGGCGGATCAAGCGCCTCTCCCAGTTCCTTCAATGTCGCCTCCGGCCGTTCCAGGCGGACCCTGGCCATCTCCTGCAGATTTGCGGGAAGACCGCTTAGGCCAATGGTCTCCTGAATATAGCGGATGTCCTCTGTCTGCTTCACAGCCGCCGATACCGTCTTGTTGATGTTCGCGGTTTCGCAGTTTACCTGACGGTTCACGCTGTTGCGCATCTCCTTCAGGATACGGATATTTTCCAGCTCCATCAGAGCTACCGGCGCTTCCATCACGTTCAGCATATCCACAATCTGGCTTCCTTCCTTGATGTAGACCACATAGTGTTTCTTGCGGAGCACAATCTTGGCCTCAATCCCGAAGGTCCCCATCAGTTCCCGAATCTGGCCTGCCTTCTCCATGGAGGCGCAGGCGATCTCAAAATGGTAGAATTTCTCGGGATCGCTGATGGAACCAGCAGCCAGAAAGGCGCCTCTGAGAAAGGCCCGCCGGCAGCATGGATTCTGGACAATCCGGTTCTTCACCACAGATAAGTTTTCCCGAATCTGTCCCTCCTCATCCAGAAGCTTTGTAGCCTGCAGCACCTTAACCGCATCCTCGTGAGCCTTCACTGCCACAATATAGGTACGGTTTTTTTTCAGGTATGGATTACGACGTATGGAAACATCCGTTTCTATATTAAAGGTTTTTCTCAGTAATGTAAAGTATTTTCTTGCAACTGCCACATTTTCCGTATGGATTTCAATGGAAAACAGATCCTGTCCCGATATTTTTACCCGACCGCACAGGCTTAAAATCGCCGCCGTCTCCGCGATTTTGCAGTGGCGGGCGGGCGGAATCTGCCGCGACAGCTCATCCTTGACTCCGGATGAAAAAGACATGCCATCACCCTCTTACACGGTTGTCTTTGTCAATATCCCGATGTTCTATTTTCAGGCCATACCCCTTTTCCCCTGCCATATGGTCGTAAAGGGCCTTTGCGATGGTAACGGAGCGATGCTTGCCGCCGGTACAGCCAATAGCCACCACCAGCTGATTTTTTCCCTCCCGGATATAATTGGGAATGAGAAAATCCATCATCTCATAAAGCATGGCAAGAAACTTCCCCGCCGTCCCTCCCTGCATCACATAATCCTGCACTCCTTTGTCCTCTCCAGTACAGTGTTTTAAGCTGTCCACATAGTAGGGATTTGGCAGGAAACGCACATCAAAGACCAGATCCGCATCCTGGGGAATCCCATATTTGAAGCCAAAGGATAAAATGGTAACGAACATATTTTGAAACTGCTCATTCTCCACAAAAATTTTCTCCAGCTCCTGGCGCAGCTCTCTGGTCAGCAGATTGCTGGTATCGATAATGTAATCCGCCTTGGCCTTAAGAAAGGCCAGCTTGTCCCTCTCCTTCTCAATCCCTCTGTCCACCCGGCCTCCTCCTGCCAGAGGATGGCTCCTGCGGGTTTCCTTATACCGCTTAATCAAGGTGGCGTCGCTGGCGTCCAAAAACAGAATCCGGCAGCAGATCCCCTTATGTTTCCAGCTCTCGATCACCTCATCCAGCTGGGACAGCTCGTTGCCGCTGCGGATATCCAGTCCCAAAGCCGCTTTCCGGATCTGTTCCCCGGAAACCGCCAGCTGGGCAAATTTATCTGCCAGGGGAATGGGGAGATTATCCACACAGTAAAATCCCAGGTCCTCCAGGATTTTCAGGGCAATGGTCTTTCCCGCCCCGGACATTCCCGTTACAATTACCAGTTTCTGCATCTTACGCTTCTCCTTTGTTGTCCTCCGTAAACCGTCCCCAGCGTCTTACCTCCAGTTCCAGCTTCACCCCGTCTTGTTCCAGAATTTTTTTCTGAATCTGACGGCAGAGCTCCATCACCTGGGCAGCCGTTGCGTTTCCCCGGTTGATTACAAAACCACAGTGCTTTTCCGATACCTGAGCATCCCCCACCCGGTATCCGCTAAAACCGGCGTCCTGAATCAGCTTTCCCGCGAAATATCCCTGCGGCCTCTTAAAGGTACTTCCGGCGCTGGGGTACTCCAACGGCTGCTTCTCCCTGCGGCGGGCAGAAAGCTCCTCCATCCGCCGTTTGATTTCTGCGGGTTCATCCCTGTGCAGCGCAAACTCCGCATCCAGAACGATATATCCCATCCGGTCCACACAGCTTTTCCGGTAGCCGAAACCCATCTCATCTCCTTTAAGAACCAGAATCCGTCCATCCTGATCCATAACCCGCATGGAGACCATCACATCCTTCATCTCCGAGCCGTAGGCCCCGGCGTTCATCACCGCCGCGCCTCCCACAGTCCCCGGTATACCGGAGGCAAACTCCAGACCGGAAAGCCCTTCCCTGAAAGCCATGGATGCTGCTTTCGGAAGCAAAAGACCGGCCCCCGCCCGCAGGCAGGTTCCCTCTGTCGCTCCCCAGCTGAAATTCTCCGTCATAGAGATAACCAGGCCGTCGCAGCCCTCATCACTGACCAGAAGGTCGCTTCCGTTTCCCAGAATCCGGATTTTTAGGTTTTCACTGCGGCAGACGGCCAAAAGCTCCCGCAGTTCCTCCTCGCCGGACGGAGCCGCGTACCACTGGGCCGGACCTCCGATCCGGAAGGTAGTATGCCGGGCCATAGGCTCCATCGCTTTTAAAATTGCCCCTTCTCCAGTCAGAACTTTTTTTAAGCGCTGTTCCAATTGATTCATTCTCACTTCTCCAAATCAATCTCTTTTTCCAAGATTTTCCTGGACGCGCTTGTAAAGCTCCTTAGCCGCGTTGTACCCCATCTTCTTCTGGCGGTAGTTGACGGCCGCAGACTCTACAATAATCGCCAGGTTCCGTCCGGGACGGATGGGGATGGTATGGCATACCACCTGGTTGCCCAAAAATTCCGTATACTGATCCTCCAGACCAAGACGGTCGTACTCTTTATCCTTGCTCCAGTCCTCCAGCTTAATCACCATATCGATATTCTGCGTATCCTTGATGCTTTCCACGCCGAAAAGGCTCTTGACGTCGATGATGCCGATGCCTCTCAGCTCAATAAAATGCTTGGTAATATCCGGAGCGCTTCCCACCAGGGTATCATCGCTGACCTTGCGGATTTCCACCACGTCATCCGTTACCAGACGGTGTCCTCTCTTAATCAGCTCCAGAGCCGCCTCGCTTTTTCCGATCCCGCTCTCGCCCATAATCAGAACGCCCTCGCCGAATACATCGATCAGCACTCCGTGAATGCTGATGCAGGGCGCCAGCTTTACATTCAGCCAGCGGATCACCTCTGCCATCAACGAGGAGGTAGTTTTCTTGGACACCAGGCAGGGCACTCCGTAGTAGCTGCAGTATTCCAGCAAATCCTCGTCCGGTTCCTGATCGCGGCTGAATACCAGGCAGGGGATCTGGCTGGAGGTCAGCTTCTCATACATCGCCCGCTTTACATCCCGCTCCATGGTATTAATATATGCCTGTTCCACATATCCGATGATCTGAACCCGCTCCCGGTCGAAATGATCGAAAAACCCGGTCAGCTGCAGAGCCGGACGGTTCACATCCGGATGGGTCAGCACAATCTTGTCCGTATCAATATCCGGCGTGGTATTTCTTAATTTGAACTTCTCAATCAGTTCCGTAATGGTAACTCCATGCATGATGATGCCCCTTTCTGTTTTCTATCATTCACACAGCCTCTTTGATTCCCGGCGCGCAGGGCTTCAAAAAGGCGTTTTAACACTTGTATCATCCTATCACATTTCTTAGGAAATGTCATTCTTTTTTGCGTGGAAGAATTCATAAACCGACCGGGCCGCGGCGCGGTTCATCCCCGGTACGGCAGCCAAAGCCTCCTCTCCGGCCTCCCTTACTGACTCAATATCCCCGAAGGTCCGCATCAGCGCCTTTCTCCTGGATGGCCCAATGCCTGGAATCTCATCCAGAAGGGAATGCACCTGTCCTTTTCCTCTTAAACTCCGGTGATACTCGATCGCGAACCGGTGGGCCTCGTCCTGAATCCGGGTAATCAGGCGGAATCCTTCACTGTGGCGGTCGATGGGCAGCTCCCGGTTCTCATAGTAGAGCCCCCTGGTCCGGTGGCTGTCATCCTTCACCATCCCACAGACCGGAATAGAAAGTCCCAGCTCTCCCAGCACCTCCAGGGCGATGTTCACCTGCCCCCGTCCTCCGTCCATCATAATCAGATCCGGAAAACGGGTAAAGCTTCCCAGTTCTTCCTCCTGGCTTTTTAATTCCTCCAGCTCCCGCAAACCGTGGGAAAAACGGCGGGTCAGCACCTCCCGCATAGAAGCGTAGTCGTTTGGCCCCTGAACCGTACGGATTTTAAATTTCCGGTAATCACTGCGCTTTGGCCTTCCGTCCTCATAAACCACCATGGATCCCACCGACTCCACCCCGCTGGTGTTGGAGATGTCGTATGCCTCGATGCGGCGCACTCCCTCGATTCCCATGAGCCCCGTAATCTGGCGCACCGCCCCGATGGTCCGCTGCTCGTCCCGCTTGATTCTCTCCTTGTCCTGGTCCAGTACCAGGGCCGCATTCCGGGCCGCCAGCTCCACCAGACGCTCCTTCTGTCCCTTCTGGGGCACCACCAGCTTCACACGCTGTCCCTTCCTGGCCGTCAGCCACTGGCTGATGACCTTCTCATCCGCCACCGGGTACTGGAGCCACAGCTCCCTGGGAATAAAAGGAGTTCCGGCGTAAAACTGCTTCACAAAGCTGTCCAGAATCTCTCCCTCTTCCTCCTCCACGGCGGCCCTCAGATGGAAATGGTCCCTTCCGATTAATTTTCCCTCCCGGATAAAGAACACCTGGACCACCGCATCCTGCTCGTCCCTGGCCAGGGCGATAATGTCCCGGTCCTCCTCGGAGCTGCTGGTAATCTTCTGTTTCTGGGCTACCTGCTTTACGCTGTTCAACAGTTCCCGGTATTCAATGGCCCGCTCATACTCCATGGCCATACTGGCCTCTTTCATTTTCTCCTCCAGAGAGTGAATTAAGGGCCCGTATTTCCCGCTCAAAAAATCCAGGGCCTGGTCGAGAGAGGTCCGGTAATCTTCCTTTGAAATATAGCCCTGGCAGGGAGCGCTGCACTGCTTGATGTGATAATTCAGGCAGGGCCGTTCTTTTCCGATATCCCTGGGGAGCACCCGGCTGCAGGTACGGATTTTGTAAAGCTTGTGAATCAGTTCCAGGGTGTCTTTCACCGCTCCGGCGCTGGTATAGGGACCAAAGTAACGGCTCTTGCCATCCTTTTTCATATCCCTGGAAAACAAAAGCCGCGGGAAATCCTCTCCAACCGTGGCTTTAATGTACGGATAACTTTTATCGTCCTTCAGCATGGTATTGTATCTGGGCCGATGCTCCTTAATCAGGTTGCACTCCAGCACCAGGGCCTCCAGCTCGGAGTCCGTAAGGATATATTCAAACCACGCGATATGGGAAACCATCTGGGTAATCTTGGCCGTTTTATTCCGGCTGCTCTGAAAATACTGCCGCACCCGGTTCTTCAGGCTGACGGCCTTTCCGATATAGATAATCTCATCCCGGTCGTTGTGCATCAGATAGACTCCCGGGGACGCCGGAAGCTTCTTCAGCTCCTCCTCCAGATTAAACAAGGCGACCACCTCTTCCTGTTATTTCGTCCCCTATATCTTACCCCAAACCGGCCCGGGACGCAAGCGGGTGAATCCTTCTATCGGTCCCGCAGGCGGGAGCCGTCGTATTTGGCCTGAATCTTCAGGAATTTCCGGATATTTTCAATCTGCTCCCGGACGTCTCCTTCCCCCGGCTCGATTTCCAGAGCCGCAGCCGCCCCTCTCATATCAGCCGGGGAGGCAGATTTTTCCAGCTGTGCCAGAGCCGCCAGCTTCTCATCCAATTCCTCCGCCTCCAGGAAGCGAATCAGGTCCGGATTCGGGGTTTGCGGCGCTTCTGAATACTCCGCTGCCTCCGAATCCTCCGCTGTTTCCGAATCCGCTCCGTCCAGGCTGGCCTCCGGATTAGCCTTCGGGCTGACCCGCTCAAAGCGGTACTCCTGGGCCGCCTGGGGATATTTTTCCCGGTCCACCGGACTTATAAACATTTCCAGCGGCCTGACATACAGTCCGAAGTCTCCGTACAGGGCCTGGTATACCACCATTCTCTCCCCGGTCTCCGAATGCCTCGCCACTCCGATTACCTGATACAACCTGTTTTTAAAATGCCGGTAGATTTCTCCCGGCTTTGGGGTTCTGTCCGCCTTTGTCTCCATTTTCTTTCCTCCAAACCTTAATCCGCGCAAAACCGGAAGTACCCTTTTTCGTACCTCCGGTTTCATCTTCTTAGGACCCTACATAATATTTATAGCGGTCACTGCGAATATACTGTTCATTATAGTAGAGTATCTCCTTCTGCTCTGTCATCACTGTCTGGTCCACTCCCAACAGAGGAGTCCTCGCTGAACATTCCAGGCTTTTGGCCTGCTCCCTGCTGGCAAGCTTGACCGAGATATAGGAATCGCTCTTATTCCCGGCTTTTCCCGTTTTCTCCCGGATTACCTCAAGCAGAGATTTATTTTCCAAATCCACGTCCAGCAAAAAATCAAAGCACATAGGAAAAAAATCCACCTCAAAAATAGATGGGATTTCATTTACCAGTCTGAGCCGCTTCAGACAAATCATCTGGTCCCCACGCTCCATTCCCAAGGCCTCTGCCGCCCCGCGCTCTGCCCGGACAACTCCCTTAAACAAAATCCGGGTACCAGGAATGGCATTTCTCAGCAGGACAGACTTGCTGAAACTGCCCTCCGACTGGGTGGCCTCCAGGAAGGCTGGCATCGATACAAAGGTTCCCTTTCCCGCTTTCTTGACCAGCAGATTTTCGCTCACCAGCCGGCTCATAGCCCTGCGGACCGTTACACGGCTAACACCGTACTGTTCCAAAAGCTCCGTTTCCGTAGGGATTTTATCCCCGGCCTTATATTCCCCGGTCTCAATCCGCCTGGCAATATCCTCATAAATCTGCTCATACAGCGGAACCGCCGTTTCTGCTTTCAACGTTTTCATAAATACACGTTTTTCGCCTTTCTCGCTAAAGTTTATAGTATAACCATATCATTTCCCAGTCCCCCTGTCAACGTCCCTTCAGCCGGAAACCCCATGAATCCGGCCATCCTTTGCCAGATTATAAACCAGCTGATTTTTCTCATACTTAGCGGGGTAAAGAAGGTCAAATTCCACTTTTGTCTCATCTTTTGACTTATTCTTTGTGATTTTTACATTGACCTCCCGGATATGTTCCCTGCGGAATATTTGACGCAGCTCGCTGATTACTGCCTCATAATCGCTGGTAGTAATCTTTAAAAATCCCCGGTAGGGCTCCGCTGTAAGAAATGAAGCTGTATGCAAAATCATTTGAATCACAACAACCAACACCCCCGAACTGATGCCAATGAAATAGGAACCTGCCCCTATGGCCATTCCCACTCCGGCTGTGGCCCATATTCCGGCCGCTGTGGTCAATCCGCTGACCGCATTGTTCCGGATAAATATAACCCCAGCCCCTAAAAATCCCACGCCGGAGACAATCTGAGCGGCCACACGGGAAGCATCGTAATCCGGAATATCCCGGAAGCTGTATTTGGAAACAATCATAATCAGGGCAGCACCCATACAGACAATGGAGTGAGTCCGCATGCCGGCGCTCTTTTCCCTGTTTTTCCTCTCATATCCGATTAAATATCCCATCACGGCCGCCACCACAATCCGCAGGAGCAGCTCTCCTTGGTAAACCAAATCGAAACGTCCCAACAGCCCGCTTACGTTCACTCCATCACATCTCTTTCCACTGCTTCCATAAAGCGACGGACATGGTCCTCGTCCACATCACCGTTGTCCTTATAGTTGTCCTTAAAATAACTCCCTACAATGGCTCCGTCCGCTACCCTCAGCCGCTCTCCCGCGTTTTCCGGCGTCATCCCGGCTCCCACAATCAGAGGGAATTCTCCCATCAGCTCCCGGAACTGTTTTACCTTATCTATGGAGGTTTCCATGCCGGTTCCCTCTCCCGTCACCACAATGGCATCGCTGCGGACCATTCCAAGAGCCAGGTCTTCTTTCAGCGACCGCCCGGAATGATAAGGCTGATATTTAAAGCGCACGCCCCCAAATACCAGAGCTCTGGTATTCGCTCTCCAGTTTTCCAAAGTTCTTCCAAAGTCTACATCCTCCTGAGGATAAAGGTGGCCTGCCACCGAATCCAACTGGATGAATTTCGCATCGTAGGCATTGGCAGCTTCAAATCCCTCCCTGTCGTGCTCCAGCATGTTGACTCCGTAGGTTACATCCCTCCTGAAGCTCTGAAGATATCTCAGAACCTTTTCCGCATATTTGGTCTCCTCCTGCTTAAAGTAATTTTCAACAATCACCGCGGAAAGGCCCTGTCGCATATAGATATCGATTTCCCGTTTTGCCCGCTCCAGGATTTCCTCATCCGTCTCCCCCTTCAGATGAAGCATCCCCAAAATACATTTTTTATGTCCGAACAGAGCTTCAAATCTCTCCCTAGCTGTCACTGTTCTTCTCCTCCTCGCTCTTTATTTTAATAATTCCTTCATGGCTCTTCCCTGGGCCCAGGGCAGACTAACTCCTAATACCGCGCCATAGGTCGGGGCCTCGTCAATCAAATCTCCACGTTCCACTGTTACCCCTGAACGGATATCCGGCCCAGCCCCGAAGAAAATGGGCTGAGGCCCCCGGTCCGGCAGGTGTCCATGGGCGGAAACGGAGAGTTTCTGGGCCGGGTCCTGGGCATCGCAGACCATCTCTCCCGTGCAGCGTCCCCCGAAGGAAGTTCCCGGCCTGCTCTCAATGGCATATTCAAATGGCCCCACCAGATGGAGCTCCTTTAACTGCTCCTTGGTAAACACCTGCTGGCAGCCGTATTTCTCATCCTCCTGCCAAATCTTCAGCAGTTCCTCCACCGTTCGCCTTGTGCGGACGTCCTCCGGGTCCTTTAACACCACATGAGCGGACAGCCCCGCTGCATGGATGTAGCAGCGGTAATCCAGAATATGTCCCTCCGCATCCAAATCCAGCAGCCCCTTCCGGGCCAAGACCGTATTTAACTGCACCACCCGTTTTACCGGAAGATGGCCATGGTCCCCCATTACAAAGAAATCCGTTTTTTCAAAAATGCCCTGGCTCTTTAAAATTTCAAACAGCTCCCCCACCTTCCGGTCGCATTCCTTTAAGGCATGCCTGGCTTCTTCCGAATAAGTCCCATGGTCATGTCTGGCCCGGTCCAGGTAGGATAAGTGGAGGAAGGTCACCTCCGGCTGATACTCTCTTAAAATTTCCTTCAGGCAGGCCACACCGAAGTCGTCCAGCTCCGGTATGCAGTCCCAGTTTAAAATATGCCGGTACCGGTCAAAGAGCGGCACCACCGGTTTGGAGCAGGCGCTTAAAAACCGGGGCCTTACATCCTCTTGGGCTGTATCCGCCCAAATCTCCGGAACCAGATAATCGATACTGGGGTCCCCTCCCGTTACCGGCCAGTTGACGCAGGCAGTGGTATATCCCGCCTCCTTGGCCGCGTCAAAAATGGTCTTTGTCTTCAGCTGGCTCCGATGCCAATGCCAGCGGGGATGGTGCATCTGAGGCTCCACCCGCTCATTATGATAGATACCATGCTTTTCCTCATGGCAGCCGGTCATCATGGTGGAATGGGCCACATAGGTCATGGCGGGATAGGTGGATTTCATCTTCTGCACCACCGCCCCCTGCTCATAAAGACGATAGAAATTGGGACACTCCCTTAACCAGTCCAGGTCTTCAAAAAACAGGGAATCTACTGAGATTACAAACAATCGTTTTTTCATGCTCGCTTCCTCCGGTTACATTGATTTTGTCCATTCCAGGAACTCCTGGTCTGTTGCCAGCACGCAGTGGCTTCCCCCTGCCAGATGGAGGGTTCCCTTGGTATAATCCACCCCTGCGGTCTTATAATCGTAGTAGGTCACCTTACGGTTCCGCTCCGTCCTGGGATTCGGGTGTGGAATCGCCGAGAGGAGGCTCTTCGTATAAGGATGGATAGGATTTGAGAAAATCTCCTCCGTGGTGCCGGTCTCCAGCAGATGTCCCAGGTGCATCACCCCGATGCGGTCTGAAATATATTTCACCATGCTCAGGTCGTGGGCGATAAACAGGTAGGCAGTTCCCGTCTCCTTCTGAATGTCCTTAATCAGGTTCACCACCTGAGCCTGTATGGAAACATCCAGGGCGGAGATGCACTCATCGGCAATAATCAGCTTGGGCTCCATGATTAGGGCCCGGGCAATGCCAATCCTCTGTCTCTGGCCCCCTGAAAACTGGTGGGGATAGCGCAGGGCATGCTCCGGTGCCAGGCCCACCCTCTTTAAAATCTCCGCTACCTTTCCGGACCGTTCTTGGGAGGTGGCGCAGCGATGCTGTACATCCAAGCCCTCCGCAATAATATCGATAACCTTTTTCCTGGGATTTAAGCATGCCATCGGGTCCTGGAAAATCATCTGCATGTCTCCTCTGAGCCGTTCCTTTGTTTCCCGGTCCATATGTCCGGAAATATCCATTCCCTCAAAGAAAATCTTTCCGGCCGTTGGGTCATAAAGGCGTATAATGGCCCTTCCGATTGTGGACTTTCCAGAGCCGGACTCTCCCACCAGTCCGTAAATCTCCCCTGGATAGATGGAAAAGCTGACACCATCCACCGCCTTTACGGTATACTTCCGGCTTACGGGAAAATACTGCTTTAAATCCTTTACTTCCAGCAGGGGTTTTTGTGCTTCCATCATTGCCATTCCTCCTTCAGACGCCGGATTCTCCGCTTCAACTCCTGGGGCATCTCCACTTTAGGCGCATTTTCATGGAGCAGCCAGGTAGCTGCGTAGTGAGTATCGCTGACCTTAAACATAGGCGGTTCAATACGGTAGTCAATATTCATGGCATACCGGTTTCTGGGCGCAAATGCATCTCCCGGCTGCAGGTTCTGCAGGCTGGGCGGACTTCCGGGAATCGCAAAAAGGCGCTCGTCATCGGTTCCCAAATCCGGCATCGCTGCCAGCAATCCCCAGGTATATGGATGACGGGGGTCGTAAAAAATCTCATCGATGGTTCCGTATTCGATAATCTTTCCCGCATACATTACATTGACAAAGTCCGCCACCTTGGCCACCACTCCCAGGTCATGGGTAATATAGACCACCGCAATCCCCATCTGCTCCTGAAGGCTTTTAATCAGCTCCAGGATTTTTGCCTGGATAGTCACGTCCAGAGCTGTGGTGGGCTCATCGCAGATTAAGAGCTGCGGATTGCAGGCCAGGGCCGTGGCAATGACCACCCTCTGCCTCATTCCTCCGGACAGCTGGTGGGGGTACTGCTTCATCCGCTTTTCCGCATCCGTAATCCCTACCATTTTCAAAAGCTCCACCGCTTTCATCCATGCCTGCCTGCGGGGCGTCCGGTAATGCCAAATCATTCCTTCCATAATCTGGCTTCCGATGGACATGGTGGGATTCAAAGAAGTCATCGGGTCCTGGAACACCATGGCAATCCGCTTACCATTGATGGTGCGCCGCATTTCCTTTTTGGACAGCTTCAGCAAATCCCTGGTAACCTTCTCCCCATTGTCATCCCGATAGGTAAACTCAATGGTTCCTCCGTCCACCCTGCTGTTGGAAGGCAGGATTCCCATGGCGGCCTTCATGGTCACGGATTTTCCGGAACCCGATTCTCCCACAATCGCCACCGTCTCCCCCTTGCCCACCTCCAGGTTCACTCCCCGCAGGGCCTTCAAATCGCCGGAGGTGGTGGTAAAGGAAATCGCCAGGTCACGTATTGACAATATTGTTTCTTTCTCAGACATTCCGCTTCCTCCTACATTTCTTTCATTTTCGGGTCCAATGCCTCCCGCAGCCCATCGGCCAGGATATTAAAGCAGAGCATCAAAACGGACAGCACCACCACCGGCCACACGATTTGATAGGGGTGAGTAGTAAACTGCTTATAGGCATCCGAAATCAGGGAACCCAGAGAGGCCAGGGGTACCGGAATGCCCAGTCCGATAAAGCTTAAGTAAGCTTCCATGAAAATAGCGTTGGGAATGGAAAACATCGTGTTGGTAATCACCGGGCCAATCATATTGGGGAAAATTTCCCTGAAAATAATGAAATAGGCCTTGGCTCCCAATGTTTTGGAGGCCAGCACATACTCTGACTCCTTCAGCTTCAGCATCTCCGCCCTGGCAATGCGGCTCATACCGACCCACCCGGTAAAGCCCAGGGCCAGGATGATAGTCACTAACCCCGGCTTCATCACCAGCATCAGCAGCGTCACTGTCACCAGGGTGGGGATGCTGTTGATAATCTCCACAATCCGCTGCATAATCATGTCGGTTTTTCCACCGAAATATCCGGAAGTCAAGCCGTAACTCAATCCAATCGCCAGGTCGATTGCCACAGCAACAAAGGCAACCAGCAAGCTTACCTGTGTTCCGGACCACACCCTGGTCCAGATATCCCGCCCCAGGGAATCACTTCCGAACCAGTAGTACACATCCTCCAGGCCGTTTTCCTGGTACTTGTTGTAGGTGACCGAGCCGGTACTCTTGTTCAGGGTTTCCGTTCCATCAAAAATCCCCATTTTTTCCAGCCCCGGTATCCTGGGTGCCATATTCTGGCGGGTGACGTCCTGCTCCGTTACGCTGTAGCCGCTGAATACAGGCCCTGCCAAAGCTAAAATGATAATGGCAACCACCGCAATCAGGGCAAATACTGCCAGGCGGTTTTTCCGAAAACGGACCCAGGCCTCCTTCCAGTAGCTCTGGCTGGAAAAATTGCGGTCAATGTCCAGTTTCTCATCTACATGGCACAGTTGAAAATCGTCCTCGCGGAAGGTAATCTGCGTCAAATCCGGCTGTTGGTTCATTGTCCTCCTCCTTTCGTGATTCGGATTCTCGGGTCAATAATTCCATATAAAATATCCACCACCAGCATCACCCCGATATAGAGTGCGCTGTAAACGAAGGTCAGGGCAATGGTTACGTTATAGTCGTTGGACTGGATAGCCGTCACCAGAAGGCTCCCGATTCCCGGTATGGCGAACAGCTTTTCCACCACCAGGCTTCCGGTCATCAGGCCTACAATCAATGGGCCCAGAACCGTAATGACGGAAATCAGGGAATTGCGCAAAGCATGGCAGATTACCAGCCTGGGGCCGTAAATCCCTTTGCTCTGGGCAAAAAGCATGTAATCGCTGTCCAGAACCTCAATCATCTCACTGCGCATAAACCGTGCGATGGAGGCAATGGTAAACATACACAGGGCAATGCAGGGAAGGACGCTGGATTTGACTGGCAAGGACTCATTGTACAGAAGAGGAAACCAGTTCATCTTAAACCCGAACAGATAAGCCAGACCCATGGCAAATACATAGGAGGGAATGCTGACGCCCAGAACGGAAATCACGGTGGTAATAGAATCCCAGATGGTATTGCGCTTTAATGCGGCAATACAACCCAGGATGATTCCAATGAATGCTCCCACCACAACCGCCTGACCTCCAATCCGTATACTGACCGGAAGGCGGACCGCCAGGATGCTGTTAATGGAGATGTTCTTGGCGATGGAATAGGAAACGCCAAAATCCCCTCTGAGCATATTGGCCATATAACGGCCAAGCTGGACGTACAGAGGCTGGTCCAGGCCATATTTCTGATACAGCACTTCCTGCTGCTCCGGAGAAAGTTTTTCATCATTGAAAGGCGAGCCGGGCATCAGCTGCAGCAGCAGAAACAGCATCAGAGTAATAATAATCAGCGTCAGCGCAGAAACAAGGAGACGTTTTAAAATATATTTTTTCATGGGCGATTCCTCATTGGAAGGAGAGAGACTGGCAACAGAGGTATTTTCCCTCCGCTGACCAGTCTCCCAACCATTCAACACTGCTATTCGTTAATGGTTACATACTTATAGTTTCTGAGAATACCATAGGGCTGGAACGTCAGTCCCGTTACATTGGGGTTCTGCAGTACACAGCTATGGGTTTCATACAGCGGAATCACTTCGCAGTCGTTCATGGCAATCTGTTCCGCATCATGGAGGGCGTCCCATCTGCCCTGGGCATCCGTTGCCAGGGTTCCGGTGGTGCAGTCATCCAGGATGGCGTCATACTCCGCATTGCTCCAGCCGCCGAAGTTGTTGGAAGCACCTGTCTTCCAGAGGGCCAGGAATGTCATGGGGTCCAGATAATCGGCGCCCCATCTGGTCAGGCCAATGTTGTATTCTCCTGCTCTCATATCATCATTCAGCTGCTTACGGCTGACAGTACGGATAGAGATAATCACGCCGGGAAGCTTCGTCTGAATCTGGTCCTGAAGGAAAGCGGCTACTTTGGCGCAGGTATCGGTATCCTCAATGGTCATCTCAAAGCTGAACTCATTCTGCCCCAGTTCCTGGCATGCCAGGTTGTAAGCCTCTGTGGCCTTTGCCTCATCTCCTCCCTCATACTCCGGTCCGGTGGCCCGGTAATCCTGTCCATCCGGTCCATTGGCCAGGTTGGTAGGCACTAAGTATGTGGCAGGGTCAGAGCCGTCTGCCAGCACGTTGTTTGCCAGCAGGTCCCGGTCAATCGCATAGTAGATTGCCTTTCTCATGTTCAGGTTATCCAGAGCTTCCACACCCTCCATATTCAGGGAGAGATACCACAGATATCCTGCAAATGGCAGTACGCTGAAGGCCGGGTCATCCCGCACCAGCTCCACCTGCTCGCCGCCGATACGGACCACATCCATCTCGCCGTTCTGGAAGCTTAAAAGAGAGGTCTGGTTGTCGCTGATGACCTGGAAGGAGATGCCCGCCAGGGAAACATTTTCCGCATCCCAGTACTGGTCATTCTTCTCCACCCGATAGGTGGTTGCTGCCGGGTCAAACTCCGTCACGATATACGGCCCGCAGGAGAGCAGGGTATCGGGACTGGTGGCAAAAGAGCCATTGCAGCTGTCATAGAAGGCTTCATTTACCGGGAAAAAGGTAGGGAAGGCCGTCAGGCTGGGGAAGAATACAACCGGGTTCTCCAGCTCCGCTACCAGTGTTTTGTCATCCTCCGCCCGGACGCCCAGCTCAGATGGGTCCATCTCTCCATCTGCAATGGCCTGGCTGTTTTTCAACTGAGCCACCTCATACAGCATAAAAGCATACTCGCTGGCCACATCCGTGCTCAGCGCTCTCTGCCAGGCAAATACAAAGTCGTTGGCCGTAACCGGGTCGCCGTTGGACCAGAGGGCATCTCTTAAGTGGAAGGTGTAGGTCAGGCCGTCCTCACTGACCTCATAGCTCTCCGCCAAAGCGGGAACCACATTTCCATCCGCATCAATCGTACACAGTCCTTCCAGAAATGTTCCCAGAAGTTCATGGGACCTTGCGTCCGTGGCAATCTGTGGGTCCAGGGAGTCCACTCCGGTTTCATTCTGAATATTCAGAAATCTCGTTCCTCCCTCCGCCGCTCCTGTGCTCTCACTCTGCTCCGGGGCAGATTGGGATTCCGAAGCAGTCTGGCCGCCGGAACAGGCTGTCAGTGTTCCTGCGAGCATCGAAGCCGCAAGTATTGCCGCTACAAGTTTTTTCATAATCGTTTCTCCTTTCTGATTTCCTTAATCAACTTTTGAATACATTTTAATACATTTTGTGTAATATGTCAATATTTATCGATTTAATTTGCTGTTTTTTGAACTATTTTTTACATTCCTTTTACATTAGTAAAAAGCTGTCAAAAAAAGAGGCCGATTTTTTCAATCGGCCTCCGCAAATCTCTTTTTAACTGTTATTTTCCGCTATTCTGCCGTTCTCTCCACCGGCGCTTCCGCCGCTCCCCCAAAATGATAGGAAACTCCCGCATCCCAGAGAAGCCACTCCTCATATCCGGCGTCGTAGACCGCCTGAATCTGAGCACGGACCTCCTCGTCCCCGTAGTCGATATAGTGGTCCAGATAGGAAGCGGTAAAATCCTGGAGCCAAGGTCTCACCACCGCCTGGCGGTCGCCCTCCGCCCCTGTACTTCCATCCCCTGTGTTCTCATCTCCATCTCCCGGGCCTTCCAGGGCCTCCCTGGAACCCAGAAGGGCCTGGTAGACCGTATCGTAAGGCTGGGTATCCGGATGCTCAATCCCAAAACTGCCATCCCCGTAGTGGGAGGGGTAAATCATAGGGCAGAGATAATCCACCTGTCCCGCCATCTCCCGGTAGTCCTGCCCCACCGCCTGGGCGTCCTGGCCACTGCGGATAATGGTTCCGAACACGTCCGCCGACACATACAGCCCTTCCCGGGACAGCTCATCATAGGCATAATCCATAAACTGGCTGATGGCCTCCGTCTTGCTCCGCCCCTGGGTGTCCTCGGGCGCAAAGGCCACTCCCTCCGCTCCGCTGTCCACGGAGAAGCGGACATAGTCGAACTGCACCTCCGCGAATCCCAGCTCCCCGGCTTTCTTTCCCACTTCCACCAGGTAATCCCACACCTCCTGCCGGTAAGGATTCACCCAGGCCAGGCCGTTTCCATCCCGGTAAACGCTGCCATCGGCCATATGAAGGCTCCACTCCGGCTTCTGCTCCGCCAGATAGGGGTCACGGAATGCCACCACCCGGGCAATGGGATAGATTCCCCTCTCCTTCAGTCTCCCAATCAGCCCCGGCATATCCTGAATCAGTACGCGGGAAGCGCCAATCTCATTGACCAGGGGGCTGTCCATCTGGCAGGTAATCCTCCCCTCGTCGTCCTTCAAATCGATTACCACCGCGTTGAGCCCGGTCCCTTCCATCTGACCGAGAATCTCGTCCATCCGGTTCCCCGTCCCCGCCACATAGGCGGACACGTAGATTCCCCTCACCTTCACCGGCTCCGGCCTTGAAATCGTGGAGATAGCAATAGGCTCCGGCTCCTTTTCCGTCAGCGCCGCCGCGCCTTCTTCCGTACTTTCTTCTGCCGCGTTCCGCTCTAAGCCGGCAGATGTTTCGCTTTCTGTTTCCGTCAGGGTTACCGGCTCCTCAAAGGCCCCGGCCGGTTCATATCTGGCACATCCGGTCAGACCAAACAGCAGCACGGCCCCCATCGCCGTCATCCATTTTCCCATTTGCATTTTAACCCTTCTCCTTCTTTTTCGTCCCCCCTATTTTTCCATATCATATCACAGATTCTCCCGCTTGTATATGAACTGTTCCATTTTAGCAGCAATTCGATCAGGAAAAATTTTGTAAAAAGTTCTTGCATTTCTCCCTTATCTATGCTATTATGTCGGAGTCGGGGCATTAGCGCAGTTGGGAGCCCGGTTGAAGCGGTAAACAACCCCCGTACAGGGAACATAAAAATTAAACATCACAATCTCTCTTATCTGGGGGTATAGCTCAGCTGGGAGAGCGCTTGAATGGCATTCAAGAGGTCAGCGGTTCGATCCCGCTTATCTCCACCATCACCAAGAGATTGTGAACGAAAACCTCACTTCTTCGGAAGTGGGGTTTTTGCTTTATGCAGCGATGGCAACGATGTCCATGCCCATGCTGAACTGCTCAAAGTCAATGTTAAAGTCGATATGCAACTTGTAGTCCCGGTAGACCTCCACCCGCTTGATAAGGCAGTTGACGATCATTTTCTTTGCCTCCATGCTGGCGGTGTCGTACATATCAGCCCAAGAGATAATGTCATCGTATTGGGCGTTCAAGTGTTCCAGCACAGCCTGTCCTTCGTCATAGGCCAGTTGCGCCGCCTCAAGCTGCTGCTGAACTTCGAGACATTTTGTCTCACAGTCAGAAATCAGAGAGCCGAGCAAGTCCTGCGAAAAAGCACTTTCGCCGCGCAGGGATTTAATGACCTCGGCCTTCAGCATATTCAGCTCGGCAGATACTTTTGTATGTTCGGCCCGGATGCTGCGGAGCAGCGCTTTCCGTTCCTCCATCTTTTCTTTGTATCGGATATTGACGATCTCACTTTTGGGGACAGCTTTCATACGCTCAAAGATCTGTCGCACCACCTTATCAATGATGCCGTCAAGGGTATGTGCCGTGTACCCGGTCTGACCGTCACATTCCGTTTGCTTGCGGGTTTTGCCGTAGCAGATATACCGTACACGCTTTACAATGCGGTTTGGATCGTCCTTGCAGGGATAAGCCTTGCCGTTTGTGGTGAGTGAGAGCCGGGAGCCACAATGACCACAAAACACATTCCCGGCCAGCAGGGACTGGCCTCGGGTGTTGAGAGGAACACGGCGCTCCTGTTCGGCAGAATTGGCACGGGAAGTGCGGATATGCTGTGCGGCCTCAAAGAGTTCCGGCGGGATAATCTGCAAGTGCAGCAGCACTTGGGATCGGCTATCGCCGCTGCGGAGTACGCCGGTATAGGTGAGGTTGCAGATGATACCCCGGATGCTGGCGTGGTGCCACATCTTACCCGACCTTGCCCGATACCCGAGCTTATTCAGATAGGTGGCGATCCGCTGGGCTCCGTAGCCCTCATGCACATACTTGTCAAAGATAATCCGCACCACAGCGGCCTCGGCCTCGTTGACAACCAGCTCATAAACCTCATGCTTTCGCTTGTTGAAGCGGCCACTTTTTACGAGATCGTAGCCGTAGGGAGCAAGCCCGCCTTTGAAACCGCCGTCCTCGACAAGCTGGCCGAGGGCGGTTTTTGTGCGGATAGAAGTCTTTTCGCTTTCACCGTCAGCTTGCCAGAAGCGGATATAGTTGGTGAGTTTGTCGGTGTGGGTATCAAAACGCTGCTCACCCTCTTGGGTACTCCATACCCGGATGCCGTTCTTGACAAACCATTCCACCACAAAGGGCGTTTCGTCAGCGATACGCCCGATGCGGTCAAACATGAACACCAGCAGAATATCGAACTTGCCCTGCTTGGCCCGTTCTTTGATGATTTGGAGTTTGTCGCGGTTTTCGGCCCGTACCTTGTGGCCGGATACGCCGTCCTCCTGTTCTTCGTGAACAATCGTCCAGCCCATCTTTTCACAGAAGCGGTGGCACTCTCTGCGCTGCATGGGGATGTCGGCTTGGCTTTTATCGTCATAGTCCACTTGCTTGTCGGTGGACACTCTATACAAACAGTCAACGCGAGTTCCGATAAGAATGTTATTTTCCATATTGATCCGTCCTTTCATTTGTCATAAGGGCAAACCAAAAGAGCGAATCAATACGCGGGAGATATGAACTTTTCAAGGTACATAGGGGCTACCCCCACTATTATTATCGCTCCGATTGGGGTGGATTGCAAGGATGTCGCCGTGGGTATGCTTGGCGGCATTGTTGGCAAAAGAGGATAGCAAAATCTGTTTCACATGGCCGAGGGCCGTTGTGTTTCTGCTATCGGCAAAGGTAGCGGATATTTGATAACCGTCAATGGCGAAAGTGGTTAATTCTCTTGTGCGCTCCATAGATGACCTCCTTCACAAATGGCGTAGAACTGATTGATCCCCGTTGTCTGTTGGGGAAACACGAAAAGGCGGCACCCGCGATTGGGTGTCGCCCTTTTGCCTTTCTCCACATTGGGACAATTTGTCTCGAAGTTAGAATAAGGAGCGCCGCGCTCATTTTCTTGGCCCGTCATAAGACAGCTATACTCGGCGCGACGCTCCTTGCTGGGGTGATGCGGCAACTCCGGTGGACAGGCTGCCAGCCTGTCCACTCGCGGATCGTGGCCGTGGGGTGGCAAGTCCCCACTTGCGGCGTTGGTGTGGATCGCTCGTCCTCCGTGTTGGAGAAGTCCTGGCGCACCCGCCGCCCGGCTCCTCGCACTATGCCCGGAGCCGCCGCTATTCAGTTGTGGAGAGGATCAACTCCTCTCATATACCAAGGACATTTGGAAGATGTTTTTTAACCCCCTACATCAAACATTTTGCAAATATTTTTTCATGGACTTCAAACCCTGCTGGATAGATTTATGTACGGCGGCCACGCTTACGCCATCGGCCTCGGCAACCTCAGTCATGCTCTTGCCTTCAATGATACAGGCATCAATGCGAAGCCCCTGCGTTTCGGGCAAAGTGTTCAGCGCGTTCCACAGATCGCAGAAACGCTCCATGCGCTCCAGCAGCTCCTGCGGGGTCGGCTCGGAAAGGCAGGCAGAGTATTCGATCCCATCATCACAGTCGAGGGAATACTGTGCCTTATTGCGGATTATCCGCCGCTGGTAGGCAGCCTCATACAGCTTGTCGGCCCGCAGCTCGGCGGCCACTTCATCGGAAACTTCGATATATTCATCATGGGTGTGCCAAGAGTAAAAGTCCTTCAGATTGATAGTAGTCATTATATTTTCCTCCGTTCAGATTTTTGTTGTGGGTGGACGATCTGAACGGGGGATGGCGGGGATCGGCAGCCGGGGCCGCCCCTGCCTACCTCGGGACAACTTGTCCCAAGGTGGGTATAGAAAACGCGCTCGCATGGCGTGATGCCACACAAGCGCGTGAAATGACATTATTCTTAATGTACTGGCAAATTTCGCGTCCAATGCCGGACTTGCCCGGAGGGGGAGCTACGCTTTTTTTAGCTGGTGAAGATCATGCGTACTATGAAAAAGCAAAATGAACACGACGATCCCTCCTCGGAAACCGCCGTGTTCCTCATAAAGTCGTCGTATAACGCGGCGGCTTTAATTGACAGCCGCCGAAAACAAAAGAGCCGATAATCCGCGCCTGAGGGCTAACGGGTTATCGGCTCTGCGTCTGTGCGTCTGGCTCTGTGATAACTAAAATCTTAAATTTTTCTACGCTGATTAAAGTTTCTTGTTTGCATTTAGGACAAAACAAAGGAAAGTTTTTCAGCTCAGTATCTAACCGCAGCTTGATACGAGTTTTACTGTTACAGACAGGACATAGCAGCCACTCGAAGCTATCCATATCGTTCATTTCAAATTTCCCTGAGCGTCCAAACTTTTTGAGCTGTGATAACAGAACCAATCGCAATTATCATAGCCAATAGGAAGAACGAAAACTGTATTCCACTTATTGCCACTGTGTAAACATCGAAGAATTTTAATGGCGTTAAGCAGTACAGCATTGGAGCTTCAAGATATTCGGCGGTGATGCTGATGCCATAAAAGAGCAATAATATTCCCGCGCCTATCCGAACAGCCCCTTTATAGGTTCTCGTCAGGC
>URFM01000008.1 GCA_900547035.1 uncultured Clostridium sp.
ATACCTTATAAAATCGCTGTAGCTTTACATTTTACCTGACTTTCCATTTACCGTATAATGTTAAGCTTAACATTAGATGTGATAATTGAACTGAACGGTGGCTTGTTTCCATTCCGCCAGTTCATATGGGGCGGCAGGTAAAGGTGCCAGGAGTGGCTGTTCTTCGTCGCGGAAGATCTCATACCGGCTGCCCTCTTTCTTTTGGAAAGGGCGATGGCTGAAATCTTCCAGTTTCTGTCGGATTGCCCGGTTTAACTCACCGAGGGAGAAGAACTGCTCATTACGCAGGGCTGCGGTGATCCAGGTGGAAATATTCCCCACACTGCCTTCGGCATTGGGTTTGTCCTTCGGAGCCCGGACGCGGGCCGGAATGATCGCAGTGCCATAGTGTTCGGCCATCTCCTGATAGACAGCATTAATTCGCTGATCTTTCCAACCCTTATTGTGATCCACCGCAGTGCGGCAGTTGTCCGGCACGAGAATCCTGGCGACACCGCCAAAGTACTCGTACATATGCACATGCGCCGCAATCCATGATGGCTGCTTTTCATCCATGAACGCTTCTACATATGGGTACTGGCTATAGGTCATAACTCCTACAAAAATGTGGGCATCCAGGATTTCGCCGGTATCCGGATCGATGATGTGTGCCGGATCTCCGGCCCAGTCAACCTCAACCTGTTCCGCAGGTTTGCGGTTGATATGCATGGTGGCACGGCGCTTCTGTTCATCCTGCTGAATGTAATAGCAAAACTGTGAGTACATAAGCGGCTCATCCCCGGAAAGGCGGCATTCCTCAAGGTATTCTGTCCAGAGGAGTTTCTTATTTACTCCATTGCGGAGAAGTTCCTTGCGGATATGCGAATAATCTGGCATACGCCTGTTTGATTGAGACTCAGGGCTGTTCTTCTTTGGGAACAGCAATTGCTCAATCACTGCATCGGTCTGTTTTGGGTCAAGCGGCCATGAGATTCCTTTTTCTCTTGCAGCTTTTAAAACCTTATTGACCGTTTTCTTAGATACACCGCAGCTAAGCGCGATGTTTGTTTGGCTGAGATTCAGACTGGCAAGTCTGATAATCTCACGGTATTTGGTCATAACAGCTGACCTCCTAAAATGTATTTACGTCAAGCGACGCATAAATACATTATAAGGAAAGAAGCTGCGGTTTCCATTAAAACGGAATTGCGGTTTCCTTCATATCGGAACGATGGTTTCCAATCTCCGGAATAGGGGTGTAAAACCGCCCGGAATACTCATACTATTTTAGAAACATCATATTCAAATTTCAAATCTTTAAAATCTGTCGTATAAAGTTTTTGATGTTCACTGATAAATTGATTAATATCAACTGACATATCATTTTTAACAATGGACTGTTTCGCTGGTATGGTTTGACCTGTGAAATCACATTGAAATTGTATAATTTCTTTATCAAATAAATCATTTATTGATAAAATTCCTTCAACACCCTGTATATCTTTATCGGTATTATTCGTAACCTGGAAAGAGAATGTGCAGTATATCATGCCATAATTTCCTTCCTTTGAGGCCTTATCCAGAACCTCTACTGTAACATCACCACTTTGTACTTTCGTTTCCTCTTCTGCGGTTGCAATAGACTCTTTGATGGAAGTGAGTTCTTGATTTATCTTGTCATAATCACTACTTACGGATTCTAAATCAGCAGAGAGACTTTCTTTTTCAGCAGTTAACCTTTCTACTTGATTAGATAATGACTCGTTCTGATTTTGAAGTTCCTCTGAACTCCCACAGCCTGTTATGATAAGTGTCAGCATGGCGAACAGCAAAATATTCTTTTTCATTTAATAAACCCTTTATCCTCATAATATGTATTTTCAATGCCTTTTTTGTTTAAATTATCAACCAGACTATCCAATCTATGCTTCCAGAAATTTCTAAACCACCTTTGATTCCCGAATATTTTGACAATCGTAGGACTTATCGTATAATACAATCTAATAAATGTTCTGCCATACCATGTTTCAGAAAGCGTGTCATCCCTGAATCTTCTTAATGTCCATACTTCGGGGCAATCATATGAACCATAAACACACGTAGCAACATAACATGATGATTTATAATAACGTCCCCTTTTACTTCTCCGTGTTCTTCCCATGAATACTTATCCTCCGTATACATTAAATATTTTTAAATAGTCCTTTTTATTTGTCATAAAGCTTGAACCATCCATATCCTAATAGAAATAAGAGGAATATAACAGTTCCAGCGCCTTTTGAAATAACATCAAGAACAATACAAATAAATGCCATAATAGCTAAAAGGATATGTCTTGCCGATTGTGGATTACGACTTGACTTAGATATTTCACTCAATAAATAAAAAACAAAAAGCGCAATTCCCAAAACTAAAATAATCATAATTTTTCTCCATTTTTAGTTTTCATGATTTTCTCAAAAATCCCCTTAACCTTTTCTGAGCCTTGAGCATAAAGCTCCATTAACTCAAACAAGGTGAGTATACCAAATTCATATCCTACATAGAGAACTGCATATGGCATTACTTCTGGAAAGTAGGATTTTAAAATCACTGGCAGAGATTTATGTAAGAATTTCTCCCCATCTGGTAATAACGTATAAAGCTGGAAGAAGAGATAGCCGAAGAGTACGCAGACCACATGAAACAGAATCACATTAATCTTGGTACTCTTGAAATCCTCAATCTTCCAGAAATCTTTTAACTGCCTGTAATCCTCTTCAATCTCTGGTCTGAGTTCATATGTGCGGATGATGTCTTTTGCACTCGCTGTCATATCTGTGGTAATGAACACATAATATTCCTCATCTTTTTTATCCCATACCACACAGCAGTTAAAAGGAACATCTTCTTTTGGGTGTTCGCTCTCCCAATATAAACCCATACCAGAAACCAAAGAGATGACCTGATCTTTCCGCTTTCTATTCGGATGCGGCTTCCATGTATTCTGTTCTTTCGCTCCAAACACAGCCTGAGTATAGGCTTCCATATCTTTCCTGAGAGGAATGTAAGTATCAACTTCTCTTTTTAATTTTAAGTAGTTTAACATTTCTCTGGAAATAAAGCCTCTGTCATTAATAAGAATGTCACCTGGCTTTAAAACTGGCGTTGTCTTTAACATTTCTTCACTCAGCTTTAAGTCATGAGTGCTGATTTTGCCAAATCTGATTTCCTCAATGATTCCAGTATCATCAACAAGACCTCGGAGAGTAGAGAGTTTATATCCTCTAGTCGGACGATTATCCATCTTATTATGACCAATACCAGAATGCTCATAGTTTTCATTCTTCAGATTGACCTCTAAATCAGTACAATCGAGGATATGGATATTTGGAACCAGATCCAGAAGTGGCATTACACCTTTCTGAACTGTGTCATTATAACCATTGATGAAAAGCTTGGGGTCGTACTTGCCTAATAAGAACCTTAAACTGCCTTCACGCATTAGACCAGTCTTTAGATTACCGTCTGTATCAACAAGCGTATATCCTAACTTAGCCAGAGTCCGATGATCGTGAATTGCAAACGGAACATCACTTAAGCTTGTCTGCACTTTCATTTTAGCTGCAACTGCGCTGGCCCAGACCAATTCATACGGGATAGTAGTATTATCTGCACGTAAATCTGGGATATTATCTTTAAGCAGCTCAAAAATTTTTGTTTTATGCATCTCAAGGATAATATCATCAATCAGATTGGAATGACTGAGTGCCACAGCATCAATCTCGCCTTTACGGACTTTCTCCAAGACACTTTCCTGGTTATATTTACACAGCCTAATCATATTCGCACCTCCTTTCTGTATACTTTTTTGTCACTTTAAGTATACTATAAAACCCTTGTTTTGTCAACTTTTAGCAACGCTTTCGTATTCCAAAAGGGTACGCTAAATGCGGTAAAATACATTAAGGAGAGTGCATATACATGATGATTGGAGATCGTATCAAACAACTTAGGCTAGAGGCAAAGATGACACAGCCAGAGCTTGCTAAGAGACTTGATGTGACACGTTCTGCTGTTGCCGCTTATGAAAACAATTCAAGGCAGCCATCTTTTCAAATATTAATACGTCTTGCTCACGTTTTTAATGTGAGTACGGACTATTTACTTTTAGGAAATGACAATAATTTGCTTGATGTTGAAGGACTATCTGGAGAACAGAGAGCAATCATTGTCAGTCTCATCAAAAACTTTAGAGAAACGAATGATATTATTCGTTTTGACATAAGGTTAAAAAAAGATCTTGTTATTAAAAATAAAGAAATGGAAAGGCAGCTCAAAAAAGAGGGCATTGAAAATAAGGAGTAACCGGATTAAAGTGGCTCCTTTATCAAATTTATTAAATGGAGGATATTTAAATGAAAGAACACAAAATTAATCCAGAAATTGCAGCTCATAATATTGCAACTATCCTTACTCAAGCTAGTATTACAGAAATTGATAAAGGACAAATTCCAATAAGTGCAAATGCTCCACATTTTGACAAAATAAGGGAATATTCCGAACAATATTCTTACATTTATAATGAATTTTATTATAAATCATATAATTATCTTGTGAATATATTAGATGACGATGTATAAACTATAGAATGTCGATATATCTATTACTATTTATATTTTTCTGTAGTTATTAATGGCTCTCTTAATATCAACATCTTATCTTGATCAATTTTGTTTTTTAAAAATTCAAGAATTTTTTCAGCTTCGATGATTGATAAATCACTTTCTTTCATTAAAGTGTAAAATCTTTCTACAAAATCGTCTATTTTTTGCGGGTTATTAATACCGTTAAGTTTTAAACACGAATTTCTAGTCTTTAACCATTTTTCATCATTCATAAAATTTATCATCCTTTCGTTCATACTATAATAACCGCCATCCGGTAGATAAATACTCTACCGAAATGGCGGTTGTTGTTTGTTTTTACATAATTTTTCGTTCAATTCTCTACAATTTCACTTTTCACATTTTACTTTGCGAATCACAGATTTTGAATTGTAAGCAGGGCTATTATGTTTGGAGGAAGAAAATGAAGCAAAAGATTTCAAAAAAATATATCGTATGTCTGTTGATTTCCATCTTTTTTATGTTTGGCTTTGGCTGTATCGAGCCATTCTCTGGTCTATCAAAAACCGGTATGGCTGCATTGGGAATATTTATTGGCACAATTTTTGCTTGGCTGACTATTTCTGTTGATTAGCCCGGCTGTATTTCCATGGTAGCAATTATCGTATTTGGAGTTGCCACTTACACCCAGGTATTTCAATGGTCTCTCGGAAGCTGGGTTTCAACTCTTTGCATCTTCTCTTTCCTGCTTGGAGCTGCCCTGGAGTCTTCCGGTTGGACGAAACGAATCGCTGCATGGTTCATTACTCTTCCAATGGCAAAGCAAAGTCCGTGGAAACTTATTATCCTCTTCTTCACCGGCGCATTGGTTTTGGCGGCTATAAGTCCGTTTCCGGCTTATTTCGTTTTCTCTTTTGTTGCAAAGGAAATATTTGTTCAGGCCGGTTATAAAAAAGAGGACAATTTTCCCAAAATGATGATGATGGGCCTGCTTGTCTGTGTCCAAATTGCGCAGGGAATGGTGCAATGGACCCCCTGGGTCATCGTACCGTTCACAATCGCAAACCAAGTTGGCGGTGTAGCAATCCCCTCTGTACTGAAAACTTTTCTGTTTGGCGGAATTCTTGGTATCCTGATTGTAGCTGCCACAATCGCCGCATTTCGATTCATTTTAAATCCGGATGTTTCAAAGCTTACGAATGTTGATACCGATAAGCTTTTACGGGATATACAGCCGATGTCGCTAAGAGAAAAGCTCACTGTTGGAATTTTTATTTTTACATTACTTCTTTGGACTATGCCAAGTATCCTGGCATCCGCATTTCCCGCGTTTACAGTAATTTCAACATGGGGAACTGCGTTTCCTCCCCTCTTCGGCTGCATGCTCTTGTGTTTAATCCGAGTCGACGATGAGCCTCTTTTGGATTTCAAAAAGGCAATGTCCGAAAAGGTTTCCTGGTCCGCGATATTCCTGATTATGGTAACAATGCTTTTGGCCACTATGCTCACGCAGCCAGAGGTTGGCTTTAATGAATTTTTAAGCAAATATATCGGAGCCGCTATTTCCGGCATGCCTTCTTGGCTTCTTATACTCATTATTATTGCGGCATCCATTATCATAACAAATTTTGTTTCAAACAATGTTGTAGCCGCTGTTCTGTCGTCCGTTGGGATGCCTTTGGTACTTCAACTGTATCCGGAAATTGACTTGAATGTCCTGGCCGCTTTAATTGGAGTCACCGCAAGCTACGCCTTCGCAACTCCCTCCGCAACCGCATGTTCGGCACTGCTTGCATCCGATGAATGGTTTGATACCAAAACACTTTTTAAATGGGGCGCAATCGTGTCCGGCATCAGTATTATTTTTGCTTATGTAATTGGTTATCCGCTGGCAAACGCTGTGTTCTAAGCAGTTTCTGCAAACCTGTTTCTATATGAGCAGAAAGACCGTTCTGTGAAGAATCACAACTCCCCAAGAGCCTGAATTTCACAAAACGGTCTTTCTTATATAGCCGTAATCGTCTTTTTACTTAAACTCGTAATCCTTTACCTTACGAACCACATCGATAACGCTTCCATCTCTGGCCTCGATGATTCCTACGACCTGGTCATCGAACTGAACCGGGTCGGGCTCGCCTACGATGGAATAAGCGATATCGCGCAGCTCCTCGATGGTCTTGATGGGCAGCTTGGCGTCCTTGGTAGCCTCAATCAGATCCTGACGCTTGGGATTGATGGCAATGCCGTAGTCGGTAATTACTACATCAACCGTATCGCCAGGCGTGGTAACAGTGGTTACGTTGGTGCAGATCGCGGGAATTCTGCCCTGCAGCAGGGGAGCGATAACGATGGTGCACTTTGCTCCGGCAGCTGTATCAGGATGTCCGCCCTGAGCGCCGGTGATAATTCCATCAGAGCCTACCACTACGTTACAGTTAAAGTTTACGTCAACTTCCAGAGCAGCCAGAATTACGAAATCCAGCTGGTTTACATACGCGCCCTTGTTGAAGGGGTTTGCGTACTCGGAAGCGGAAATCTCATAGTGGTTGGGGTTCTTCTTAATGGACTCGATGGCAGT
This sequence comes from uncultured Clostridium sp., assembly GCA_900547035.1. Classification (GTDB taxonomy): domain Bacteria; phylum Bacillota; class Clostridia; order Lachnospirales; family Lachnospiraceae; genus Enterocloster; species Enterocloster excrementigallinarum. The sequence continues at coordinate 7,165 of URFM01000008.1, forward strand.
GGTGTCGAAGTCCTGGGTATCAACCAGCTTCTCAATCAGACCATCTTCCAGAAGCTTACACATGGGGCCCGCAATGCCGCCTACGCCAAATTTCATCTTAATGCCCCGCTCCTTCATGATCTCGCCCAAGGAGATGGTGGAAGCGATGGAAGCTCCGCCTACGCCGGTCTGATAAGTAAATCCATCCTTGAAATAAGGCGTGTTGATTACAAACTGAGTGCAGTAGTCCGCCATCATAATCTTACGTACATCGGTGGTGGGCTTTGCGGCTCCGGTAGCAATCTTGGCCGGATTTCCGATTTCATCCACTACCACCACATAGTCCACATCAACCTGAGAGATGCTGGCGGGCAGGTTGGGAGACGGAACCAGGCAGTCGGTAATAGCAACTACCTTGTCTGCGTACTGAGCGTCTACCATAGCGTAGGACAATACGCCGCAGTCGCTCTTTCCGCCGTTGGCTTTCATATTGCCGTACTCGTCACAGGTGGGAGCGCCGATAAAGGCAATGTCGATATGAACCTCTCCCGCCTCAATCGCTCTTACACGTCCGCCATGGGAACGCATAATTGCCAGATTCTTTAATTTTCCTGCGGAAATGGCCTCTCCGATCTTTCCTCTTACGCCGGAGGACTGAATGCCGGTGATGGTTCCGTCCTCGATCATGGGAACGATGGGATTGTGGGCCTTTCCAAGGGAACTGGCACAGATGGTAATGTCCTTGATGCCCATCTTGTGAACTTCTTCCATGACCATGTTCACCACATAATCTCCCTCACGGAAATGATGGTGGAAAGACAGGGTCATGCCGTCCTTAATTCCGCACTTTACCAGCACATCATGGATGGAATCCACCAGCTTGCTTTTAGTGGGGTCCATAGCCGCCCGAACGGTGGGAGCAGCCTTCTTATACTCGTAGCCTTCCTTTGCAAAGGAGCCTCTGAAGATGTCCTTGCCTGTGGCCTTCAATACTTCCTCCGGAATATCTCTTCCAACTGCGTTTATCATATTACAGATCCCCCTCATATACACCAGATGCTTTGGCCAGATCGATGGTTCTCTTCGCGCCGTCATAGAACGCGATGTCGATCATCTTGCCGTCTACGGTAAATACGCCGATGCCCAGCGCCTTCTTCTCGTCAATCTCACGAACCACCTTCTCAGCAAAGATAATATCCTTCTGAGTAGGAGTGAAGATCTTATGAACAATAGCGATCTGACGGGGATTTACAAGAGATTTGCCGTCAAAGCCCATCATCTTGATCATCTCGGTTTCCTTCTCGAAACCCTCCATGTCGTCCAGATTGGTAAATACGGTATCCCAGCACTGTACGCCTGCAGCTCTGGCAGCCATAATCATATGCTGTCTGGCTCCCATCAGCTCCACACCGGTTCCGGTAATCTTGGTCTGTAAATCCTTGGTATAGTCGCCGCCGGAAAGAGCGATTCCGATCAGACGCTCGGAAGACTGGCAAACCTCAAGGGCGTTCAGCACGCCTTTACAGGACTCCAGGGCAGCCATCAGAAGGGTAGAACCCTCGGGACGTCCGAATTCCTTCTCAGCAGCCAGCACATGCTCCTCAACCGTACGCACATCCTGGGCGCTCTCGGTCTTGGCAATACGGATTACATCTGCTCCGCCTGCAACGCATACACGGATATCCTCTTTCCAGTGAGGAGTATCCAGTCCGTTGATTCTTACCACACGCTCGGTGCCGCGGTAATCAATCTCCTGAAGGGCATGGTACAGAGAATATCTGGCGGCGTCCTTCTGATTCTCAGCTACCGCATCCTCCAAATCCAGCATAATGGAATCTGCCCCGTAGATATAAGGATCTTTGATCAGGCTGGGCTTCTGAGCATTCAGGAACATCATGGATCTTCTTAATCTTTTCTTATTGGGATGAATCATTTGATAGCACCTCCCCACGGAAGATTTTCAGACACGTCGTTGGAACGGTAAACGGCGCACTCCACTCTGGCCTTTAAGGTGCAGTCCAGAGCACCCTTGTCCACTACGGTCACCTTGGCATCCTTCACATCCAGGCGCTCCAGTGTTTCCATCACCGTAGCCTTGATCTGTCTGCCGAACTGGTGGATTACGCTGCTCTCAATGGAGAGCTCAATTCCGCCCTGGCCAGGCTCTACCGTAACCTGGGCATCGCTGGATTCCAAGGTGCCAGCCATCGCTGCTTTCTTGATTTCCATTTCCATTTCCTCCTTGTAATGTTTGTTGGGTTATGTACAATGTTTCATATCCCATTTTGTTACATTCGCTGATATTATTGTACGACTTTTGCCTCCAACAGGCAAATACTATATTCCTTATAGGATGTATAAGTTCCAAGTTTATTGCACATTTCCAATATGCAGCAGGCGCCTGAAACCATTTTTCTTCTGGTTCCAGACGCCTGTCTATGGAAAGAGGCATCTACGCATTCATGCAGTGCCGGCAATGACTATGCGGTTGTAGATGCTATTCCTGCTATTTCACCAGCGGTACGGAACCGGTAATGGCAGCCATAGCGATAAAGATCACAAAGATACCAACCGCCCATTTTGCGGACTCTCTCTGCCACTCGCCCATATCCAGTCCGGTCAGGTTCAGCAGCAGGTAGATGAAGGCTACCAGCGGGCTCAGCAGATGGAACGCCTGACCTAACAAGGAAGCGGTTCCAAGCTCCAGAGCGGTGAATCCATAGGTATATCCAGCTTCTGCAAATACAGGAAGTACGCCATAGTAGAACGCGTCGTTGGACAGAAGGAAAGTACCGGGAGCAGATACGATTGCCGTAATAAGGCCCCAGAAACGTCCCAGCTGTGCCGGAATCAGGTGGATCAGGCTGTTTGCCAAGGCGTCGGACATGCCGGAGTTGGTAAACAGTCCCATAAAGATACCAGCCGCGAACACCAGGATAACTACCTGGAGAGCATCGCCTGCATTCTCGGAGATACGGGCTTTCTGCTCTTTAATCTTCTTGTAGTTAATCATCAGCGCCAATCCGGTTCCAACCAGGAACAGGAACATGGATGGGAAGGTTCCCAGAACCAGCATTACCACAATCGCGATGGTCATGATAGCGTTAATCCATACATTTTTCGGACGCTTGAGAGCTTCATCCTCAGGAGAAGCAGGGGCGGTCAGAGCCATCAGCTCCTCATGGCTGATATTCTGAATTCCAACTCTCTTTCTCTCCTGCATTCCCAGATGAACGGCTACAAACAGCATATAAACAACTGATACAGCCATGCCAGGAATCAGCGCACGGAGGATGGTCTGCTCGTCAACACCAGGCTGTCCCTGCAATACGGAAATTACACGGGCAGTGGGGCCGCCCCAGGGCAGCAGGTTCATGATAGTATTCATCAGGATCACCAGAACGCCCAGGTTCATCATCTTCAGGCCCAGTTTCTTATAAATCGGAATAAATGCGGTACAGCAGATCAGGGTAGTGGTGGTTCCGTCTCCGTTTAAGGATACGCAGGCCGCCACAACAGCCGTACCAACAAGTACCTTAACCGGATCGCCTCCGGCAAACCGGATCATCGCTCTGGTTACAGGATCAAAGAGTCCTGCATTCAGCATAATCGCGAAATACAGAATTGCGAACAGCAGCATGATACCGGTAGATGACGTCTGTCCTACTCCATCTACGGTCCAGTCACCGATGATTGCGATCTGATCCCACAATCCTACGCTGGCCTCTGCCTCGGCATAAGCCGCCTCGTAGTCCGCAATAACCTGAAGCTCCGCACTTCCGGCAGCGTAATCTTCCGGATTGGTGCTTTCCAGCGCGGTATAGGCATCGTAAACATCCGCGTAATCGTCCTGCATGATAACCGTAGCTACCTCATCGGTGTACTGGCCCAGGAAGGCGCCGCCGAGGGTAAATACCAGCGGCACTAAGAGCAGCGCGGTGAAAGGCTGCATCTTCTTCATCATAACCAGCGCGAGGAATACGATGATCATTGCCCATGCAATAATTGTCATTGTCATAGAATAAGTTCCCCCTTATCGTATGAGTGATTTATACCTTGTCTTTATCTTTAACCCGACGGTCCCGGAGCCGGCATTCCCGGACCAACGGACTAAATTCAACTTAATTTTAAGAGGAATGTTCTTCCCTCTCGATTGCGTCAATGAGAATCTGAACCTCCAGAGGCTTCACCAAGAGCATATCGATCAGATGGCTCCGGTAATATTCCAGTACCTGATCCTCTACCAAACCTGTAATCATAATAACCCGACAGGCGAGTCCCATTTTCTGAATCAGGGCGGCCAGCTGCCCGCCGTTCATCCCCGGCATGGCATAATCCGTCACCACCACATCAAAGCGTTTCTCCTGAAGAAGCTTCTTTGCCTCCAGAGAATTGGATACTGCCGTCACTTCATATCCGGCGCCTTTCAGCGCCCGCTCAAACATCTTCAGAATTTTCTTCTCATCCTCCACCAGCAGAATCCGCTTAGCGTTTTTGGGCAGAGAAGATTTCTTTTTTGTCTTTTTTCTGGAAGTCTCAACGGTACCGCTGCACAGCGGAATATAAATAGTAAAACAGGTTCCATTCTCCAACGAACTGTCTACCCGGATTCCTCCGTTTAAGGATTCAACCAGATTTTGAACGGTGGACAAACCCAGCCCCGTTCCCTCTCCTACCGGTTTCGTGGTAAAGAACGGTTCAAAAATCCGCTGAATTTTGTCCTCCGGAATACCGCAGCCGTTATCCTTTACAAAAAGGCTCATATAGGAGTCCGCGTGAACGGAAGCTTTAAAATTGCTCTCCGCCTGCTTGCCTGTCAGAATTCCTCCTCCGATAACCAGAACGCCTTTCTTTCCTTTCATGGCATGAAATGCGTTTGTACAGAGATTCAGCATAATCTGATTCAATTCCGTTTCGCCGCAGAGTATACAACTGTCCTCCTCCCAGTCCCCCTGAACAATCAGATGAACGTTCGGCGGAATCACCGTCTCCATCATTTTCAGAACTCCCTCTACCCCTTTTCGGATATTTAAAGGTTTCAGAGGCGTTCCCGCATGCTTACGGCTGAAGGAAGCAATCTGGCGGATAATCTCCTTGGCCCGGTCGGCCGCGTTGTAGATCTCCTCGGCGCTCTCATATGTATCGCTCTGAGGATCCGCCTCCATCATAATCATGCCGGAATATCCCATAATAGGCGTCAGCAGATTGTTGAACTCGTGGGCAATTCCCCCTGTCAGAGAGCCCATCAGCTGAAGGCGCTGATCGTGATAGAGCTGCTCTTCCTGCCTGCGCAGCTCCTCCTGCTTGGCGTTCATTTCCCGCAGGCGTTTGTTTTCCTGCTCCACCAGACTCCTGGTTTTCATCAGGCGCCAGAACCGGACCAGAATTACGGCCAAAAAGGAAACGATAACAATCGACAGCAGAAAAATCGTCACCATAGCCTGCCCAAAGGGACGGGCTATTTCGTCATAATCGATTACGGCGCAGACAATCAAAAAATCATCCTGAAAACGCACCGGGGTGTAGGCCCCGATCTTCCTCACCCTTCTGGGCACCTCGTCTGCCCACCAGTAGGAATGGTAAATCTCCACATCCTCCCGGCCTTCCATCTGATGATCGATCAGCTCAATCAGCTCCGTGTAGTCAAAGTCAGGGTACATTTCCTCCCGGCCTTCAATTACATCGATACCAATCTGCTCCTGTACCGGATGCATAAGAATCCGACCAGTGGAATCTTTAATCATCACATAGCCGTTATCTCCCACCCGGATATAAGAACCAACCTTCTGGTACATCTCCTCAATGTTAATTACCATCCAAAGGCGGCAGGCATCCTCCATCACCGGAATAGAGAGTCCCAGATAGTACAAACCATCTTTGTCGTGAAGGATATCGATCCTTCCTCCCGAATCCGTACCCATAAAATGGTGAACGCTGACATAAGCGCGGTTAACCCGTGCTCTGGCCACCACATCCAAGGGATCATCCGCATCATTCTCAGGGGCCTTAGTTACCATCAGATCCGATATGTCATTGTGCCGAAGTTCCATCCGTTCTCTGAGAAATCTTTGAAGAGGCGTAGCAACATCCTGGGTCAGATAAATCTCCTCTGCCCGTTCATAAGCCTCATAGCGCTTCAGGTCCTGCAGATCGTCAAAATAAAATCCCGTATAAATGGATATGCTGTTGGACACCGCCTTTGCTATGGTTAAAAGCTGTTCCTTCTGCTCTTCGATAATCTGATCCCGGTAGGTTTTAAAACTGTATATCAAACAGGCTGCCAGAATCACCACTACTCCAAGGGCGGCGCAGACGCTTTGCCACAATCGTTCCTTTTTCCAAAACTCCATAACGCGCTCCTCCATTATTTCATACTCCTATGATAGCACAAAAGAAGTTCCTGGAAAATCTGCGATATAAGGTTTCCACTATTGCTCTCCTATATAAAAAACTATACCATCCGTTCCTTAATATCTCATAAAATAATCTTAAAATTTATTAATAACTTATAAAATATTCCGAAGAACCCTGAAAAATAGTGATTGATTTTTGTGCTATTTCCTATATAATGGTAATTAGATGCAAAGGAGGCAACGATTATGGCAAACGAAGCGGTTCTCATTGTGGACGACGACGCGGCCATCCGCAAACTCCTGACAAAAGTAGTAGAGGGCAATGGCTATCAGGCGTTCACCGCCTCAAACGGCAAAGAAGCCGTATCCCTGGCGCAAAGCAGGAAATTTGACCTGATCCTTCTGGATATTATGATGAACGGCAACGACGATGGTTTTGAGGTCGTCCGGCGGCTGCGCTCCCTTGGCAATGATATCCCTATTGTCATTCTCAGCGGGCGTACCGATGATTTTGATACCCTGTACGGCCTGGACATCGGAGCGGACGATTATATTACGAAACCTTTTAATCCGGTCGTGCTGGGAGCCAAAATTAAAGCTTTAATTCGCCGCAACCAGAAGGCGTCCTACAACGCTCATAACTACATTACGGCAGGACCTTTCCGCTACAGCAACATGACCCTGGAATTTTTTAAAAACGATCAGCTGGTCCCCCTCTCCTCCAAGGAGAATGTGATGATGAAGCTTTTCATCAGCAACATCGGACGGGTATTTACCAAAGAGCAGCTGTATGAACTGGTTTGGAGCAATTCCGTTGTAGACGAAAATGCTATCATGGTCTACATCAGCCATTTAAGGAGCAAAATTGAAGACAATCCCAAATCCCCCAAATATTTAAAAACCGTTTGGGGACTGGGTTACAAATTTACAGTTGATGAATAGGAGATTTTTATGGAACCATTTCCATTTGAAGAGGTGGCTCTGGAGGATATGCTGACAGCCAGAGAGCGGCGCGCCCGTCTGCAGCAGCTTATGATTCAGGAATACGGTCATCCGCTTATCTGCTTAACCCTCAATATTCCGGGCCCCCGCAAGGTTTTTCCTCTGATTCCGGAGGCTTTTGCCGAAGGCTGCCGTCGGGTGGAAAGTGCTCTTTGCGCTTTGGGACTGACACCTGAGGCCTGCCGCCAGATTCGGGAGAAAACAGGTTTTGAGGCCATTTACAGCGTAAAAGCCGATCCCCTGGTTTTGAAAAAAGCTATGATTTCCATAGAAGACAAAGACCGGATCGGACGGCTGTTCGATATCGATGTTTTAAATGCAGACGGAGCAAAAATCAGCCGTGAGGACTTAAACGAGGTTCCCAGAACCTGCCTTCTCTGCGGCAGGCCCGCTCACATCTGCAGCCGCAGCCGTTCCCACAGCGTCAAAGAGCTGACTTGTGAAATCGAACGCATTCTGCAGAAGGAATTTTCCTTTCCATTAGATCAACCATAAGGACGGAACCAAACATGACCCAGAACTTTTCCCATGTAAATCCGGATGAACGTATCCGGATTTTTTTTAACCTGATCGAAGAAAGCGCCCGTTACGGACTCTTGGAGGAAGTACGCACCACTCCCAAACCCGGGCTGGTGGATTTAAGGGACAGCGGAGCTCATCGGGATATGAATTACGAAACCTTTGTTGCAAGTACCGATGCGGTGGCCCCCTATATCGTAAAAATGGCCCGGGCCGGTTTTAACCTCAGCCAGGGCCAGATTCCCGCTCCCATTAAGCAGCTGTTTCCTGCCATCCGTCCCATCGGAGTGGAGGCGGAGCAGGCTATGTTTGAGGCGACCGGAGGGGTCAACACCCACAAAGGCATGATCTTTTCCCTTGGAATTATCGCCGCCTCGATCGGATACTGCTGTGCCTCCCAGATTTCCTCCTGGCACTTTCCTTTTCTGAAGGAACCGGATCAGCTTTTAAGTTTCTGCAAAGAAGCCGTGTATCCTTATCTTCGTCAGGACTTTGAGCAAATGAAAGGCCGTCCTCCCCAGACTCACGGAGAAAGACTTTTTGTCCGCTACGGCATCCGGGGCATCCGCGGAGAAGCCATGGACGGCTTTCCTTCTCTGTCGCAGTCTGCCCTCCCGGCGATGAGAAAAGCCCGGAAATGCCAGCCCGATGCCAACGCCGCCAACCTCTACGTTCTTCTGACCCTGATGGCCGAGGTGGACGACACCAACATTCTTACCAGATCTGACCCCGAAACTCTCTCTTATGTAAAAGAACAGTCCCGCCGCTTTCTGGAACGCCATCCGGTTCTGGGGCCACGGGCTTTAAGAGAGCTGGAGGAGATGAACCAGGAGTTCATACGGCGCAACCTAAGCCCCGGCGGCTGCGCGGACCTTTTAGCCATCTCCCTCTTCTTTTTCCGGCTGGAAGAAGAAATTCGAAGCATCCGATTTTCTCTTTAAACAGCAAGGGCCCGGTCCTGCGTGACCGAGCCCCTGCTGTTTAATCCTTTTCAATGACGCCTCTGCTCAGCGTACCTGTTTCACAAATCTCCGGAAAGCCTCTCTGCCTTCTTTTGTTCTCTTATAAACTCCCGCGTGTTCCAGCACCTTTGCAAATACCAGTCCGGTCTCCTCATATACGACCTGCAGGGCGTTGTCCGGCGTGATGGTTCTGCGCTTTCTGATCTCTTCCGCCCAGTCGGCATGGGGGGCGGTTTTTTCATCCGCTCTTAAATCTTCTCCCTTTACCAGCTTTTCGGCCACAGCAGCCAGCTCCTCTTTCAGTCTGGCCGGCAGTACCGCCAGGCCCATAACCTCAATCAGGCCGATATTCTCCTTCTTGATGTGGTGGAGCTCCTGGTGCGGATGATATACACCCAGAGGATGCTCCGGCGTGGTTATGTTGTTTCTGAGAACCAAATCCAGCTCATAATTGCCCTCCCGCATACGAGCAATAGGCGTTATGGTATTATGAGGCTCTCCATCTGTTTTGGCAAAGATAAAAGCCGCCTCATCCGTATAGCCTCTCCAGGAATTCAAGATCTTCTCCGCCAGCTCCGTCAATTTTTTGCGGTTGCGGCTGTTTAAGCGGATAACCGACATTGGCCATTTCACAATGCCGGCCTTCACCTCCTCGTAGCCGTCGAAATGAATCTCCTCCTCCACCGGAGCTTTCTCCATGGCAAAGGTGTAGTGACCGCCCTGGAAATGTTCATGGGCCAGAATCGAGCCTCCCACAATAGGAAGATCCGCATTGGATCCCACAAAATAATGTGGAAACTGCTCCTCAAAGTCCAGAAGCTTTTCAAAGCAGGGCCGGTCAATCTTCATAGGCGTATGAACGCCATTAAACACGATGCAGTGCTCATTGTAATATACATAAGGGGAATACTGCAGGTACCAGTCATCTCCCCCGATGGTTACCGGAACCACCCGATGGTTCTGTCTGGCCGGATGATTCAGGCGTCCGGCATAACCCTCATTTTCCCTGCACAGAAGGCACCTGGGATAATCCCCGGCCGGAAGATTTTTGGCAGCCGCAATGGCCCTGGGATCCTTCTCCGGCTTGGAGAGATTGATCGTGATATCCAGCTGGCCATACTCCGTATCAGCCTTCCACTGTACATCCTTGGCAATCCGATCCCGGCGAATATAGTTGGTATCCTGGCTGAACTGGTAGAACCAGTCGGTGGCCTCTCTTGGAGAGTGCTCCCGAAGCCCGGCAAAGCGCTTCCGTACCTGAGAAGGTCTGGGCGTCAGCACTCCCATCAGCTCCGTGTCAAACAGATCCCGGTACACCACCGAGTCCTGCTCCACCACGCCTCTGTTTACCGCATCTGAGGTCAAGGCTTCCAAAAGTTCCGGCAGGGAAGCTTTTTCCCTCTGCTCCGTCTCCTGGTATCCATCCACTTTCAGTCGGTCCAGAAGGGTATTGATTGCCCATACCCGGTCTCCTTCATCAATCAGTCCCTTTTCAACGCCATAGGCTACCAGCCCGGCAATGGCTTCGTTCCGTTCCATTTTTCTTCCCCCTTCTTTCTACTATGGCCAAATAACCGTTCCACCCTCCGGACGGATGGACAATACATGACAGCAGCCCTCTCCCAGCATAGCCTCCATCTGGCTCTTAAAAGATTGCAGCATATCCAGGGGTACAAAAGCCTGGATGGTTCCCGCGAACCCGCCGCCGTGAACTCTGCTGGCTCCGCGGCCGCCCAGGACCTGCTCCGCAGCCGCCAGCGCGACCGCCATCTCCTGATGCTTCACCGCTCCGGCCGGATTAATATCCTGCAGATACATCCAGGAGGACCGGCCGGATTCCTTTACTAATTCCAGGAACCGTTCAAAATTTCCCTCCTTAAGAGCTTCGCTCTCTTGATCCACTCTCCTGTCATCGGCATAGAAATGAAGAGCCCGCAGAACCGCCCTGTCCCCGGCCGCCTGACGGATTTGGGGCAGATGGGCCAAAATATCCCGCTCCTCCACCTGGCTTAAAACCTCTTTTCCAAAGAAGGCTGCAACCGCTCTCATTTCCTGCGGAATAGCCGCGTACTCACTTGTCAGGTCTGCGTGGTCCGCTCCGGAATCCACGATGCACAAAGCGTACCCCTCCTTCTCCAGATTTACCTCCATAGGCGTCACCTGAGGATTTTCCCGATCCCTGAAATCAATGGCCACTGCTCCGCCTACAGAGGATGCCATCTGGTCCATCAGACCGCTGGGCTTTCCAAAGTATACGTTTTCCGCATATTGTCCAATTTGAGCAATCTGAACCGCATTCAGCTCATCTCCGCAAAAGAGGTGGTTTACAATTACTCCCAGCAACACCTCGCAGGCCGCCGAGGAGGACAGACCGGACCCCGGAAGCACATCGGAGATGGCGTAGGCGTCAAATCCTTCTACTTTATAACCCATATCCCGTATTTTAGCCGCTACCCCCCTCACCAGGGAAGACGTAGTCTCTTTTTCTTCTGCAGGGATTTGGGCGAGGCTTAAATCAACCTCCACCATAGGCCATCCCTCTGACTGGAAACGGATAGTCTGACTGCCATTGGGAGCCGCACAGGCCAGAAAATCCAGATTTACAGATGCTGCCAGCACCCTGCCCCTCTGGTGATCTGTATGGTTTCCGCAAATTTCCGTCCGTCCGGGTGCAGACAGCAAAGCTACCCCGGCCTCATCTCCCTTCCGGAAGGCTGCCTGAAACCCTGCTGTCACACGTCTCACCCGCTCTCTTGCCGTCTCAGGAACCTGTGTCGGATCAAGGCACCCCAACCGGCATAAACGCTCATCCAGCCCTCCGTTTTCAAGTTCCTTGCGCAATGCGGTAATATTCCCCATCATTACAATCCACCTTTCTCTCACTGATTTGGCCGCCGCTTTTTTACCGGAGGCGGCCCTTTTCATAAGTTCATTATAGCGCAGTTCCCATATCCATGAAATGGATTTTTTGGTCAGACACATGGACGTTTATTTTTCTTCCGTCTTTTCCCGCAGAGACATCCAACTGCGCGGAGACATGCCCTTAATCAGCTTAAAAGCCCGGGAAAAATACAAAGGATCTTCAAAACCTACCGAATTAGATACCTCCCGGATGGAATAAATATTCTTCTCCAGCAAAACACATGCCCTCTGAATCCTGTATTCCAAAATGAACCGTTTCGGAGACATATTATATTTCTTCCGAAAACAGCGATACAAGCTGCTCTGGCTGATGGAAACCAGCTGAGCCAAAGCCTCCACCGTAATGGGCTGTTCATAGTGAGTCATAATATACCCCGCTGCAATATATGCATAATCCCTTTCCTCCCTGGCCTGCCTCCGGTGGGTGGAATGACCGATCAAAAAAGCCAGCAGCAAATACAGTCTTCCGGTTATTGCTGCAGTACACCATGCCTCCGTACCATAGTCGGAATAAACTGCCAGAAGCAATTTTGCCACTTCTTCCGGATAAAAATCCCGAAGCACCGGACGCTGTGGACCGAAATCCGTCCCTTCCACCAGGTTCTGAGCTTCCACTCCGTAAAATCCTGCCCAGACATATTCCCATGGTTCCTTTTCATCTGCATAATAAAGAATGGAGGTATGAGGAAAGGTTAGAAAAGTATCTCCCGCCTGAAGGCTGTAAACCTGATCTCCTACTTCCAGGTATCCCTTCCCCGACAGCACATGATGAATCAAATAATGGTCCCGGACTCCAGGCCCCCACCGGTATCCTCCCGCGCATTTCTGCCGTCCCGTATTCTGGACATACAGGGATGCCGTCCTGGGCTCCATCTTAAAAGAATATTTATAAGTTTCATCCTGAACCATATTCCGCTCCCTTCCGGTCATTTATGTAGTAAGCCAAAAATTAAACGCGCAAAATGCAAAAAACGCCAGCATGCCCGGATTTAAAACAGCGGCAGAAAAAATCCTTCCATCCGGAATTTCCCTCAACCCCTGCCGGAAATGGATTTTCCTTCTTTTGCAGATCAGAATCACGATTCCCCCTGCCATGCAGACAATATTCATAGAAAAATAGAGTATGGATAAATGGCTGCATAAAATCTGCCAGACCGCTGTAAGATCTATTCCGGTAAAGAATTTCACCCTTCCCACAATAGAAAAGGGATCCTCATTTCCCATCATTCCCTGATAGACGCTCATCGCAAATATTCCGCCGATCAGATTAAACAGCATATGAAAGGCAATCGTATAGCCTATATTTCTTGTTCTTACATACACATACGCCCAGATCATTCCGAGTCCAAAAGCATAGAAAAACTGCTGTATATTTCCATGGGCCAGTCCGAAAAGCAGGCCAGATAAAATAACCGCCGTCCGCTCTCCATATCCGCCTATGCGGTCTATGAAGCATTTGCGGAACAGCAGCTCCTCAACCACCGGAGCAGCAAACACGGAAATCGCCAGATCGAGCAGCATATTGGAATTCATCAAAACCTCCTCAGCCGCTGATTCCGCGCTCCCATTTGACAGAAAAAAATCCAGAACCTGGCTTAAAATATTTCCTCCGAACCCAACCCCCATTCCCATCACGCCCAGCAGCACCAAATCCTGCGTATGAAAGCAGTCCCCTCCAAGAGGCGGAACCGGTTTAATCAGTACCAGCAATGCCATAACAGCCGGAAAAGCCACCAGATACATGGGCGCCGCAGACAACAGCGCAAAAAACCAGGTTGTCTGCTGCAGCGTTTTAACTAATTCCGGAGCGAACAAAGTGAAAATTCCGACGGCTCCCACCTGAACGGCCAGTGTGATTCCAAAAAAAGCCGTGAAGCAAAAACCAAGCCTGGAATATTGTTTTTTCTGTTCCCTAACCAAAGCCTCCTGCCGCTGTTTTTCCCTCTGCACCCGAAGCCTTTCCTGGAAAACGGCACGCGCTACTTCCTTTTGGATCAGCTGTTCTATTTCATTGCGCATCTTTTCATTCATGTCTGCTTCTTCCACATTTGCTCCTTCTTGCTGTTGCATCTGCAACAAAAATCCGCTATGATTAGATTAGTTGATTTCATCTTATCACAGAATGAGCCGAGGTAAAAGTAAATGACAGAATATTTCCAAAAAAATTTGTTTTATAACATTTCTTTTGACGAATACAGGAAACTGCTATCCTGCTTAAACGCCAGGGAACGCCATTTTTTAAGCGGAGAAACCATCTGTGACTTTGACAAGAATTTCCACTCCATCGGAATTTTGGGAAAAGGAAATGCCCTGGTAGTGCGCTACGAGGTAAACGGAACCCGCACTATCCTGGAACGCCTGGAGCCTCAGGGACTTTTTGGTCAATTCATCTCTTATCAGGGAAATCCGCTGGCCGGTATCTCCGTAGTATCTACCTCCCCCTGCGATGTACTTTTTATTGACTGCGACTGTATCAGCACCCCCTGCTCCAAGGCCTGTTTTCATCACTCGCAGCTGATCCGGAATCTGCTGTCCATGATCAGTGACCGCGCTCTGCACCTGAGCCAGCGGGTAGAGGTTCTGTCTCAACGGTCGATCCGCGAAAAATTGATTTGTTACTTTCTTCAGTTAGCCGGAAACCAAAACAGTCAGGAATTCTCCCTTCCCTTTACCATGGTTGACCTGGCTGATTATCTGTCCATTGACCGCAGCGCCATGACCCGGGAAATGAAACATATGAAAGAAGACGGCCTGATTGAGGTGGAAAAAAAACGAATCCGGCTGCATCTGGAGGGCATATAGCCGCTTCCGATCCAGCCGGCCGAGGTCTTTTCGAGCCTGGTATTTTGTATTGATTTTCCTATTCCATCATCGCCTTCCAGACTTCCCGGTTCTCCTGCCAAATCACCGGAAGCTGATCATAAGGCACCGGCGTCGTTTCCCTGCCCACTTCAATGGTAACGCTGGGGATCTCCTTTTTTGTGATCGCCCAGTCCTTGTATCCAGCCGGATCCAAGAGACTGAAATCTCCATCCAGCGCATAGCCTGTAATCTTGGAGATTTTTCCCGCAAATTGCTCTGTCTCCTCCTTCAGTTGTCCGCTCTGCCCGAAATTCCAGTAGATCACACTGCCCTGGGCATGATAGCTGATGGTCTTTTCAAAAGAGCTGCCTTCCGTCAGACGGATCAATGCAGCGGCTTCCGGAGCGCAGCCGGGAGATGTTCCTTTATAGTGATCCGCGCTGGGAACACCTACTCCGTCCTGGTACTCCTCCCACATTGCATCAAAGTTTCGGTTCAGATCGATTCCCTGAGCATTTGCCTTCCATTTCTTCAAATACTCTTCCGGATCCCCTTCACACTCCCGCGCCATAATCTGGCTCACCAGATCCTTTGTTTCCTGTTTTTGGCAGCCCTCCAGGCCCATCTGGCTAATCGACACCCCATCCGGATTTACCATAGGTACCAGATGAATCATAACATCTTCCGGCAAAAAACCCGGATTTGCGCAATCCTTCAGAAACTGCGAAGCCTGCCTCATCACCAGCCAGGAAGTCACATATTCCCTTCCATGGATGGATGCATTCACAAAGAAATGGCGGTTTGCTCCTTGTTTTCCAATGGTCATATGCCATACGTTTCTTCCGTCCGGCGTATCAGCCAAGGATTCCAGTGTTGTCAGTTCCGGGTAAGCGTAAGCCAACCGCTCCAAATCTTCTGTCATCATCTCATAGGTATAAATTTCCGGATTCTCGTCTGCCTTGATCATTTCTGTTTTTCCCGCCTCTCCCAGATAAGAAGACAGCGCATATCCCTGCTGCCCTTCATAACGGATCTCGTAAAATCCATCTTCTGCTCCCGCTACAAACCCAACTTCTGCTCCCAGAGGGATCTGACAGATCTCTCCGGAATCAGTCGAGGGAGCCGGACGCAGGGTAATACTCTCCCTGCAGTTGACTACGGAAAGGGAAATCAGCACTGCCTCTGAAGTTTCCTGCGTGCTTTCTTCCACGGATTCCCGAGTACCTTCTGCTGCGGTTTTCCCTTCACTCTCCACGCTTTCCGGCTAACTTTCCGCAAATTTTTCCTCTTCCTGCCTGCTTTTCTCCGAAAGCATATCGGAGCTCTCCTGCAAAACATCCCCCGCCCTTCCCTGCTTTTCCGAAGGGTGGTGTAGAAACTTCCATCCGATGATCCCGCCTGCTCCTGCTGCAAGAAGCACCGCCGCCAGGCAAATACCCACAACCGCTCCCCTTTTCTTTTTCGGCGTCGGATTCTCCGAAGCCTCCGCTGCCGTATACAATGTGCCGCAGGACGGACAGTATTTCGCATTATCTTTTAACTGGCTTCCACATTTACGGCAATATTTCACTTTCCGCTTTATCCTCCCGCCATTCAGATTTCTGCAGCCTGTTTTCAGATAACTCCCGGCTGCAGTGATTTGTAAACAGAGCTACGGCCGAGTAATTATCCATATTTTTTCCAGCCCCGTTTTTTAATACCTCCTGCTCCATAGCCAGGATCCACTCCTTCGGAGTTTCAGACCATCTCAACAGCTCTTCCATTTGTTCCTCCAGAATGTACTCCCAAAACCCGTCAGAACAAAGGAGAAATACCTGATTATCCTCAAACGGAATGGGGCCGCCCAGTACGTAGGCCGGTTTTTTCCACGGTTTTCCCATTACACGGTACAACTGATTGCGTTTTTCATGCCCCCGGATCTGGCACTCCTGAATCTCGCCTGCTGTCGCCAGCTTTTGAGGCACACTGTGATCCAGGGTTCTTCCTACCAGAGAACCGTCCTTAAAATAGTACAGGCGAGAGTCCCCCACATGGGCCCATCCAACCTGTGCGCCGTCTGCAACGACCGCAACCGCCGTTGTTTTCATGCGGTCCTGGGCTTTCAGGCGCACCTGTTCCAAAGTCAGGCAGATCTGGGCGGAGTCAAAGCTGTCTCTTAAAAAACGCTCCATATCCGCTCCCTGCCATTTTCCAAACTCTTCTTTAATGTGACGGCAAACCAGCTGTGAAGCCACATCTCCCATCCCATGTCCGCCCAGGCCATCAGCCAATACGCAAAGGGCAGCGAAGGGCGAACGGGCTACCGCCACGCTGTCCTCATTGGCCTCCCGCCCTCCCCGGCTGGACAATGCATAACAGGTCATATGATTGCTTTCCATATCATTGCCCCTTGAACCTATAATTGGAACAACCGCTCAAACAGATTTTGTCTGGACAGCATCACCTGAATAATTTCCCGGCCCAGGGCATGCTTAACCGGCGGCATAGTCCCAACCACCGGAAGAGCTACCTCCTCCAGGCGGCTGCTGGATTTACTGCTGCTGAACCGATTGTAGAACAAAAGCAGCTTTTCCGTAATTGCTTTTCCTTCCTGCTGCTCCAGCGTCTCCAGGGCCTTTAGTCCCCGGCGGAACTTGGTATTGGCTGTCTCCGATCCGTCGGTTACCACTACAATTTTATCTGCTGCATCCATCATTTCCAGATGACGGCGGTCCATTCCGAATCCGCAGTCCAAAAAAATGCGCTGATATGAACCAGACACTTTTAATGCCTCTAGCAATCTCATCCAATCTTCTGCCGTCAAAAGAGCCATATTTTCCGCTCTGGCACTGGCCTTAAAGTAAGAAACCCCCGTATTGTCATCGATTTGAGCATGTTCTGCGGCAAAATCCGACAGATGATCATACCCTGCCCTTAACGCCGCCAGCACATCGTCCAGACTTCCTTCCTCATGGGAAGAAAAGAAATCGCCGGAGCTTCCCAGTTCCTCCAAATTCAGGTAAAAGGTCTGAATCCCCTTTTGAGCGCTGTACATAGAAGCCGCAGCCGCGAAAGTAGAGGCGCCTGTGCCTCCGGAAAAGCTCTGAACCAGCACTACCTGGCAATCCGCAACCGCTTCCTGTCCGGCCTCCTCCGGTTCTTCTTCGTAAACTCTTCCTCCGTTGGCATGGATATCCATAATACCGGAGTAAATCTCATCAGGACGCCCATATTTGCAGACAGTCTTAAATCCTCCAATAGCCCTCACCTCCGGGTCATCGCAGAGATAGCCGCAGTTTTCCTTTCCCAGAGATTCCAGAGATATTCCAAATTGTTCATCTGCCAATATCACGTCCACGTCATTTTTTCCGATAAATTTGCTGAAATATTCCGGTTTTGAGAAACAATGAGCCTCAACATACTCTTTGAATCCATTTTCCAGAATATTTGCCAAATGCAGCAGGAACCTCTCGTCCTGCTCTCCGATCACCACATGTATCCGATTCATATTTACTTCTCCTCGTACTGTTGTCGTTTCAGTTTCATGATTCCAATCCGAATCACCGACTGATCAATCCGTTCCTGAGAAAGCTCACCATTTTCCACCGCGGCCGCAACTGCCTCTTTGGCTTTGTGAAAGTCCGACGGCATCAAAAGCAGATCCGCCCCGGCTTTCAACGCCTTTACCGCCGCTTCTCCCGAAGAATAGTGATCCTGGATAGCGCCCATATTCAAAGCGTCTGTCACAACCACTCCTTCAAAACCCATTTTTTGCCTGAGGATTTCGTCAATCATGGTTTCTGACAGAGAAGCCGGGGTATCGTCTCCCGTAACAGCCGGAACGGCAATATGTGCAGCCATCACGCAGTCCGCTCCTGCCTCAACCGCATTTCGGAAGGGCAGCAGCTCTTCCTCCCAAAGCTCCTCCAGAGTTTGATCCGTATAAGCAAATCCTTCGTGGGTATCCCCCGCAGTCGCCCCATGGCCCGGGAAATGTTTCCAAACCGGCCATATGCCCTGTTCTTCCAGCCCCGTCGCCACCTGGCTCGCCATCTGCCAAACAAGCTGAGGATCCGAACCAAAGGAACGATTCGCCACCACCGTATTTTCCGGATTAGTCAGCACATCCGCATCCGGGGCAAAATCCATATTAAAGCCATATCCGGACAGATAGGCGCCGATTGTATTCCCTACCTCATAAGCCTCCTGCGGATCTCCATTTGCGCCGATTTCCGCCATATCCGGAAAACGTGTCTCTCCAAAGGCCTCCTGACCGCCAATACGCGTAACAGAACCGCCTTCTTCGTCTACTGCCAGAAAAAGCGGAAATTTTCCGGATTCCTCTGAGAAAGCCATCGTCTTCTCCAGCATATCCCGCGTCTGATCCGGCGTCTGAAGGTTCTGGCGAAAATAGATCAGTCCCCCCACCGGATATTCCAGGAGCGCCTGACGGGTCCCATCACCGGCCGCCGTCACCTGTCCTACTCCAGTCAGCTGCTCTGGCGTTACCATAAAAAGCTGACAAATTTTCTCATCCAAAGTCATTGCCGCAACGATGGACTCCGCCTGCTCTCTCAACATTTCCTGCGGCGTCTGCGTCTGTTCCTCCTTTGCCGCAGTTTCAGGAGGATCATCTTCCCCGGTGGGTTCACTAAATTCCGGCTCTTGTTCAACTTCCGGAAGGCTGCGTTCCAAACCAGCTCCCCCGATAAAAGGTCCGGCAGCGATGAAGATCAGCACTGCCGCACCTACGGTCAAAGCCAGCCATAGAAGAGCTTTCCACTTACTGCTTTTTGGCTTCTTTCTGCTTCTTAAATTTCGTCTCTGCACTTGCTCTCCGATTCTTTTCAGTCAAACTCGATGATATAAGCTATACTTCCCTGATAACTGCTTACCGCTCCAATCAGATCGTCCGGAACATCATTCCAAACCCATCGGTTTTCTTTGCTGTAGTAGAAGATATTCATATAATACTCATCCTGACCGATGGATTCATCCCGAAAACTGGGTTCATTTACCATCCAATAGCCGGCATATCCGCCCATATTTAAGGTATCTTCCCCAAAAGTTCCGTCTTCATTGGCCCAGTGATATTCGTAGGAACCCGCAGCCCTGGCGCCGCCAATCCATATTTTTAAGTTTTTAGCTTCCTCTGACCCCAAAACCTGAGTCAGAAGAAAATCATACTCTTCCTGAGTATTAATATGGACCAGGTATCCCCCCGCCTCTTTCGCCTTATTATATGCCTGATTCCAGGTACAGTCCTCCACAACCAGCTCATACCGGTGAATTCCTGTTTCATCCGCAGCTTCTGACGTTTCCGGCGGCGCAGTAGTTTCTTCCTCAGTTTCTTCTTCGGTCTCTTTTTCTGTCTCCGCTTCAGTCGTTTCTTCTGTTTCCTCTTCCGGCTCTTCAGCCCCGTCTTCTTCCCTGAGCTGCTTTTCCTCTCCATCCTCATCCGGATCCTGCCGGGAGAGCGTCTGACTTTCTTTACTTCCAAGACCGCCGCTTATCACCCGATATCCCACAAAACCGGCAACTGCTAAAACAAGAAGCAGCAGCAAAACCATAAAGCATATCAAAATCGCAGCCACAGGACCCTTTTTCTTCTTAGGCGCCTGTTTATGATCCATCCCCTGGTTCAAATCTTTTTGATTCTGTCCTGAGGAAGGCTGTGATTTCTGCGGTTTTTCATCTACCGGCTTTCCGCATTTGGGGCAAAAGCGGCTTCCATCTTTTAGAGGAGCGCCGCAATGTTTACAATTCATTTTCTATCCCCACTGTTTATCTACTGCAATTTTGTACCGCATTTACGACAGAATTTTACCGGCGTATCATAAGCCTGACCGCAATTGGGGCAGAAAATTTTTGAAGGTTTCTGACTTTCGCTGGTTCCCAGAATCTGCTGCTCCTTCAATTCCAGCTCCTCCGCAGCTTTCTTCTGTTCCTCAATCGTCTGCTTTTTCCGGCTGATTTCCATCAGGGGCTCTCCGATTTTTGCCAGAGAAACCGTTCCGTTCTCCTGCCATTCCTCATAAGCTAAACGGCCGATTTCTTTTTGAAGGCCCTCGATCTCCGCGTTAAGAGTCGAAATATAGGTCTGAATTTTTTTCGCTTCCAAAAAAGTGGAGGTCTTTACATTAATTGCTGTTAAACCTTTCGATAATGATCCCTTTAAATCCGCCATAATCTTTTCTCCTGTTCATCATCAATATTCTTCGTTCGCTTTACACAGAAGGGGCCGGCAGACGGCCCCTCCGGTTATCAGCCGCCGTTTACTACCGCTTCTCTCTTTTTAATAACTTCCAAATTACTTCTTTCCAGTTGGCTGAGAAGAGACATATCGTCAAATTGCGCCGGTTCAATGGTGCCGTTGTACCAGGGCTGACTGTCAAAATATGCCTGCAGCTCTTCGTCCTGGAATTTTCTGCCATGACGGGCATAAATTTCATTTCTTGCAATTCGAAGCTGTTCTGAGGTCAGACCCAAAAGATCGCTCTCCGTCAATTGGCGGGAACTGCTGTCCGGAAGGACGTATCCGCCGCTTCCCTGGGCAGAAACTCCGCTGTTTACAGAAGGATTCGTTTCCCAAGCTGCAGCAGTTCCAGAAGGATTGTTCCCCCAGGCCGCCGTGGTTCCGGCAGGGTTGTTTCCCCAAGCCGTCGTGGTTTCAGAAGGAAGACTCGCCGCTTCTGTCGCTGCGGCTGTCTGACTCTGGGAGGATTCTTCCTCGAACATTTCCCAAATTGAACCCTCATCTTCCGATTCCGTTTCTCCCTCACCGGATGTCTCGGTCTCTTCTTCTGAGGACTCCTCCTCTGATTCATCCTCATTATCCTCTTCATCCTGGTCCGTTTCTTCAATATTGTCTTCATCGGAAGGGCCGCCGCTCTGCGCGCCTCCGGTCAAAAAGCGATAGGTTATAAAACCCCCGCCTCCGGCAACTGCCAGCAGCAAAATCAACATAAGAACCAGCAGCACCGGACTCGTTCCCCTCTTCTTCGGCCTTTGCTCCGTTATCTCTTCCTGCTGCCTTACCGCAGCTTTTTTCTGAAAAGACTGTTGCTCCGTTCTTGCAGAAGCACTTTCCAACTTTGTTCCGCATTTGGGACAAAATTTAGGCTGTCCTGATAAGTTCGCTCCGCATTTGGGACAAATCATAAACGCTCACTTCCTCCCCTTAGAAAACGGCTGCCTAATAAAAGAATCCGTAAACATCCGTATCAATCGTATATGTCTCTTTTCCGTTATAATAACTCAGATCGCCTCTCATACGTGATGTACTATAATCTGACAGCATGGCAATATCCTTTTCTCCAAAAGCATGATACTGGCCTACGCCATCTGCCAGGTCTTCATCTTTTCCCTTTTTCAGTAAGGTCAGTGTTCCCGTAGTTCCATTTCTGTCCGGATCCGTCAGGCAGAGAACCGCGCTGCTGTCCGGTACCGATGCCAGAGAATTGTACATCACATCCGTCAGTACGTTTTCCCCATTACAGTACAGCTCTCCCACGCTGCGGTCATTGAGATCCTTCAGGTAATACACTTCCCCATCAATTACTCCTTCAATATTGTTGACCTCCGTATCATGCTCACTGATAGATCCCAGACTGCCGGAATCCAGACTGATTGAAACCAGATCATACTCGCCGGAGCTGTCCTCCTGATCCGCAGCCAGGACATAGATCTGATTGTTCTTAACGTCTCTACTATAGTCGTAAAGCCGCTGATCCTCCAGGTCCACAGACGCCTCTTGTCCTCCTGCGTATACGAAGGGCAATGCCGCTCCGCTCATACTCTCCTGAACCTTGCTGCTTACATCGCTGACGCTGCTGATCTGAGAGAATTTCACCCGGACATCCTCCGTCTCGTATTTTGTATAAAGCAGATAGGAGCCAAAATTCTTATTGGTATCCCGGTCCGAATCAGAAATGGAAGAAGTATATGTAAGCACTTCGCCCAGATGATCCGTTACCAGAGTTTTCTCACCTTTTGAAACATAGTAAAGTTCCGTATAGCTGTTGTCAAACTCATAGTCCGCCAGAGACTCTCTCAATCTGTCCCTGGACTCCTTCTCCCGATACTTCTCCTGATCATCATAGTAGCTGTCGTCCACCACTGTTCTCATTAAGCCGAAGCTGCCAGGTTCCTGACGCTCATAATCCGATCTGACCGGCTCTTTGATCTGGGCGTCAGCAGCGGCCATGTCATCGTCTACATAGTCCATAGCCTTCGCAGTGCTCTCCACAAAGGAGCTGTAGAAAAAGGTTTCATTCTCCAGATCCACGGAATAGATGCTGTCTGCATCTCCTGCTACTTTTTCTCCTTTGCCCTGATCCCGAACCAGATAGACGGTTCCTTCCTTATTCAGGAGAATTTTACTGAAATCACGGTTTCGCGCCACAATCCGGGCATTGCTCTCCAGTTCCGTTTTTTCCTCCTTCATCGCAATGTCCTGATAGTAGATACTATTTCCGAATTCATCTCCCTCATCTACGGTCCAAAGCACATGTTTTCCCGACTCGTCTACAAAAAATGAGTTTACATCGGAATCAATCTTTTCCTTTTCCTTCAGGTCGCTTACATAAAGATTTCCATTTTTCTTATACAGCAGCTGATTATCATCCGTAAGAATATATGTCCCTTCAATATCCGAATCCACCCGTTCCGGTTCCTTCGACCCTCTCTGGTAGTAAAGATCATAAACCGGCTCATAGTCAGAACCATACGTCACATTCTCTACGATAAAGCGATATTTCCCATCTTCGCTGAGCAGCTGTACGCTGGATAAAAGGTTGAGAGCCGGCTCAATACCTGGTGAACCCAATTCGTCCGTATATTCCTCCGGCTCCTGTTTGGAATTTTTCAGGCTGACCCCATAAAGGCTTTCATCTTTTACATAAAACAGTTCCTTAGGCGCCCCGTCAGAAGAACCCCCAAAGATTCTGGGAAGAACGAAAATACCAGCAGCCGCAATCACAACTACCGCAGCCGCTCCTCCCGCAATCACCGGAATCATTGGGAACTTGGATTTGCCGGAAACCCTATCTTTCGCTCCGTTCTTTTCCTCTTGCCCATCCATACGCGCTCCGCAGAATTCACAGTATACGGAACCAGCTTCCGCCTTCTGACCGCAGTTGGGACAATAGATAAATTCCTGGGATTGTCCTGAAGAAAATGACGGAGTTTCCGCTTCTGCAGCCGGTGAGGTCTCCCCCCTCATATCAAATCCGCAGAATTCGCAGAATGCCGCATCTCCTTCTACCCGGTTGCCGCAATTGGGGCAGTAAGCAAAATCCTCTTCTTTCTGTTGATGTACGGGTTCCTTTTCAATCACCGGAGCAGCTTTCTCCTCTGCCGGCTCCAGTACAGGCGTTTCAGGCTCAGAATACGCCTCTTTTTTGACCGGCTCGCTTTTGACCGGTTCACTTTCCATGGGCTCAGGTCTGGTTAAAGCTGATGCAAATGAAGGTGCCTCTTCTTCATCGTCTTCATCTGGCAAAACAACCGTCTTATCCGAATCGTTATCCAGTCTGGCGCCGCACTCCGGGCAGAACAACGTACCGTCTTCCACCTCGGTCATACAATTTCTACATCTCATGGTTATTCTCCCTCCTTGGGACAAGGTCAATTTTTGTCCCATATACTCTAAAATTATAGTCGAAATTTTTATAATTTACAACTATTTCAGACTATTCCATCAAAAGCAATTTTCAAAATTTTAAAAAAAAACGCCTCTTCGGAATCTTCCGAATCAGGCGTTTTAGTTTTTTTATTCTTCTACGGGAGAAAACTGGTCTTTACCCACAGAGCAGAGGGGGCAAACCCAATCCTCAGGAACATCTTCAAAAGCCGTTCCGGCTGCTACTCCGTTATCGGGATC
Source organism: uncultured Clostridium sp. (assembly GCA_900547035.1). Taxonomy (GTDB): domain Bacteria; phylum Bacillota; class Clostridia; order Lachnospirales; family Lachnospiraceae; genus Enterocloster; species Enterocloster excrementigallinarum. Next base: position 31,566 of record URFM01000008.1, read on the forward strand.
ACCGATCTCCGGATCATAAATATATCCACAGACATCACACACATATTTCTTCATTGTTTTTTCCTCCTAAGATTAATTCATCATTCATATTGGGATGAGCCTATCTTACCATAGTATGGCAATCTGTTCTGTGACATATGCAACATACTCAGTTTTTTTATCCGTACAATTTCTCCGGTTGAATTTCCGAGAAAAAGACATACCGGAAACCGGAGACAGCAATTCTCTCCGGTTTCCTTTCGCTCATTCTTACTCGTCCTTTGCAGCGGCCCGCGCTTCTACTTCCCGCTTCTGCACATCGCCGGGAGCCTGCTCATAGCGGCTGAACTCATAGGAGTACTCGCCGATTCCTCCGGTCATGGACCGCAGATCCGTATTGTATCCGAACAGCTCGGACATAGGCACATCAGCCTCGATTACCTGTTTGCCGTGATGATCGGAGTTCATGCCCAGAACACGTCCTCTTCTCCGGTTCAAATCCCCCATAACATCACCGGTAAATTTATCCGGAACCGTAACCTTCAGAGAAGCAATGGGCTCCAAAAGTACCGGATTGGCATCCATAAAGCCCTGCTTGAAGGCCAGGACAGTCGCCAGCTTAAAGGCCATTTCAGAGGAATCTACCGGATGGTAGGAACCGTCCAGCAGGGTGGCTTTAAGTCCAACAACCGGATATCCGGCCAGGGGGCCCTTCAGAACGCACTCCTGCAGTCCCTTCTCAACTGCCGGGAAGTAGTTCTTGGGGACAGAACCGCCAAATACCTTTTCTTCAAATACATAGGGCGTCTCCAAATCGCCGGAGGGTTCAAATTCCATAATAACATCGCCGTACTGGCCATGTCCGCCAGACTGCTTTTTGTGTTTGCCCTGAACCTTAACTTTCTTTCGGATGGTTTCCCGGAAGGCAAATTTCGGTTTGCTCAAAACGACTTCTACTTTATAGCGGTTTAACAGCTTGCTAACCACTACTTCCAGCTGCTGATCGCCAATACCGTACAGCAGAGACTGGCGGTTTTCCGCGTCGTTGACCACCTTTAAGGTTAAATCCTCCTCCATCATACGGGACAGAGCGGTGGAAACCTTATCATCCTCGCCCTTATTGGCCGCCTTATAAGCCATGTAGGTATAAGGCGTGGAAATCTGAGGTTTATGGTAGACAATAGGCGCTGTACGAACAGCCATGGTATCGCCGGTCTGAGTCACCGTCAGTTTTGCCACAGCACCGATATCGCCCGCCTTCAGCTCCGGGACCTCGATCTGCTCCTTACCTCTGAGAACATAGATCTTGCCGATTTTCTCCTCAGCATCTTTATTTACATTATAAACCGTAGTGTCTCCCTTTAAGGTTCCGGTACAAATTTTCATCAGAGAATATTTGCCGATAAAGGGATCTACAATCGTCTTAAATACTCTGGCGGAAAGATTTACGTCGTCATTATACTTGGCAGTAAAACGCTCTCCTGTGGAAACATCCACGCCGATGCACTCAAAGTGATCTGGTGACGGGAAATACTTGTCAATTGCCTGAAGCAGAACCTTAAAGCCCTGGCAGTTGATTCCGGAACCCATCATAACCGGCACAATATCACCCTCAATTACATGGGTTCTCAATGCATTGGAAATTTCCTCCTGGGTAAACTCCTCTCCCAGGAAATAGCGCTCCATATATTCCTCACTGGTCTCTGCAACTGCCTCCATCAAAGCGTCTCTGGCAATGGTCAGGTTCTTCTGAACATAATCCGGGATGGGGCACTCCTCGTAATCGCTGAAGGTGGTAAAACGGCGTCCTGCCATCTTTACCACGTTGACAAATCCCACGAATTTTTCATTTTCACGAATGGGAAGCTGGAAAGGCGCAATCTTACGGCCAAACTTAGTCTCCAGCTTTACAACCAGCTCACGGTAGCTGGCGTGGTCGTCGTCCATATTGGTAACAAAAATCAGACGGGGCAGACGGTACTTCTCGCACATCTCCCAGGCCTTCTCTGTGCCGGGCTCGATTCCCGCCTTGCAGTTTACTACAATAATCGCTGCGTCCGCAACGCTGATAGCCTCCTCTACTTCTCCTACGAAGTCGAAATATCCAGGAGTATCCAACAGATTAATCTTGATGGGACCGTTCTCGCCCTGATACTCCAGGGGGATTAAGGTTGTGGAAATGGAAAACTGTCTTTTAATTTCTTCCTTGTCGTAGTCGCTGATGGTATTGCCGTCGGTCACCTTGCCCATACGCTTCGTAACACCGGTTAAAAACGCCATTGCCTCCGCAACTGTTGTCTTACCAGCCCCTCCATGGCCGAGTAATACAACGTTGCGGATTTGCCTAGTACCATAAACGTTCATAAACTTCCCTCCTTGGATGATCGCCATATACACAAAGCAACGGTACATGGGATTCTGATTTCATGGGTCTATTCTACTAAATTTTCCAGAATATTTCAAGGTTTTTATTAAATTTAGCCAATTTATAACTAATAAGGGCCACAGCTGCAATCCCGATCAGCGCACCTGTCCCGTCCACCGCCACATCAAAGAGGCGGCAGGCCCTGCCGGGCACAAAATACTGATGAAGCTCGTCCGTCGCCGCGTAGCCAACCGATATCAGCCACGCCGTCCAAACGCATTTCACTCCGGGCTTTGGCGTCTTCGCGTGCAGCAGCACCGTCATAAAAATAAGCGCACCGAGGACCGCATATTCAAATGCGTGGGCAGCCTTCCGGACAGGGAAATCTATGCGCTCCACCAGCTCCTGCCGCCGTTCCTTTGGCCACTGGGAAAAACCCGGAATCAGATTTTCGCACAGGATTGTTCCCGCGCGGTTGCTGTCCTCCGTTGATTCCTGCGCATCCCGGGCGGAAAACGTGAAGATTGCCGCCATCCATAGGATTGTCAGAAATGTAAAAATCCATTTTCCATATTTCATACCGTTTCATTTTCTCCTGTACTTCTGCCAGCTATGTTGCTGTCAAGCTTACCATATGGCCGCTTCTCCGTCAATGAATATCACACATAAAAGTTTTAAAGTTTAACGCAATAAAGTGTTGACATTTCCCTGCAAATCCCTTACACTAAAATGGATTTCAAGCAGAACAACAGTCAAAAAGGAGTCTACACCATGATTATCATTATGAAACCGAATTCCTCGGATGACCAGGTTAAACGGGTCACCGATTTGATTGAATCCAAAGGCCTGACCCCCCATCTGTCCAAGGGCTCCCAGGTTACCATCGTGGGAGTGGTAGGAGACAAGACCAAACTTCTCCACTCCAATGTTGAGCTTCTGGATGGCGTGGACAAGATTGTTCCCGTCACCGAATCCTACAAGTTGGTCAACAAGAAGTTCCATCCCGATGATTCCAAAATCCCTGTAGGAAATACCTTCATCGGCCCCGGCACTTTGACGGTAATGGCCGGTCCCTGCGCCGTGGAGAGCAGGGAGCAGCTGATGGAGACGGCCTTTGCCGTAAAGAAAACAGGAGCCACCTTCCTGCGGGGAGGAGCTTACAAGCCCAGAACCTCCCCCTACTCTTTCCAGGGCCTGGAGGAGGAGGGCCTTAAATATATGAAGGAGGCCAGGGAGGCCACCGGATTGAACGTCATCTGCGAGGTCACCAGCGCCAGAGCCATCGAGGCGGCGGTCCGGTATGTGGACATGCTCCAAATCGGCGCACGGAACATGCAGAACTTTGAACTTTTAAAAGAAGCCGGCAAATCCGGCCTTCCCGTTTTGTTAAAGCGAGGGCTTTCCGCCACCATCGACGAGTGGCTCAACGCGGCGGAGTACATCATCTCCGAGGGCAATCCCAACATTGTCCTCTGCGAGCGGGGCATCCGCACCTATGAGACCTCCACCAGAAATACCCTGGACATCAGCGCCGTGCCGGTCATCCGCCAGAAAAGCCATCTGCCGGTGATTGTGGACCCCAGCCACGCAACGGGCGTTCGGGCTTACGTTGCGCCTCTGGCTAAGGCTGCTGTGGCCGCCGGAGCCGACGGACTGATGATTGAGGTTCATCCCTGTCCGGAGAAGGCTTTGTCCGACGGGCCCCAGTCCCTGACCTTTGACGCGTTTGACCAGCTGATGAAAGAGCTGGCTCCTTACGCCAAGCTGGCCGGACGCACATTTTAGATTCACAGCTGGGAGGTATGTTTGATGAGCAAATTGGAAATGACAGATTCCGTCATCGGCTTTATCGGGTTGGGGCTGATTGGCGGTTCGATTGCCAGAAGGCTGAAAAAAGTCCGGCCCGATTTGACCATTATGGCCTACATGCGCACCCGCTCTAAGTTGGAGCAGGCAAAGGCCGACGGCGTGGTGGATGTGATTCTGGACGGCATCGGTCCGGAACTGTCCCGGTGCGATTTGATTTTCTTATGCACCCCGGTGGAGTACAACGCCCAGTATCTGTCCGCCCTCCGGCCATACCTGAAGCCGGGGGCCCTCATTACCGATGTAGGCAGCACCAAAACCAGCATTCACCAGGAGATTGAACGCCAGGATCTCACTGACTCCTTTACCGGCGGCCATCCTATGGCCGGTTCGGAAAAGACAGGCTATGAGAACTCCTCCGATCATCTTCTGGAAAATACCTATTATATCGTCACCCCGCCCCGTGACTGCCGCCCGGATCTTCCTTTAGCGCAGCAGCCGGAGAACGTCCGCCGCATCGTGGCCGTGGCCCAGGCCCTGGGAGCCATTCCTCTGATTCTGGATTACCGGGAGCATGACAAAATTGTGGCCGCCATCAGCCATCTGCCCCATCTCATCGCCTCCAGCCTGGTGTGTCTGGTAAAAGACAACGATTCCTCCGGCGTCATGAAGCAGGTGGCCGCAGGAGGTTTTAAAGACATTACCCGAATCGCCTCCTCCTCTCCGGAGATGTGGCAGCAAATCTGCATGACCAACACCCGACCCATTGCGGATATCCTGCGGCAGTACATCGATTCTCTCAGCGAAATCCTGAAAGAGCTGGAAAATGCCGACAGTCCCGCCATCTACAGCCTGTTCGATGTGTCACGCTCCTACCGCAACTCTATTACGGACCGGGCAAGAGGACCCATCGAGCCTGCCTACGAATTTTCCGTAGACGTGGTAGACGAGATCGGTGCCATTTCCACCATCTCCGTCATCCTGGCAGCCAAGGGCATCAGTATCAAAAATATCGGCATCAACAACAACCGGGAGCAGGGAGAGGGCGCGCTGAAGATTGCCTTCTACGACAAAGCCTCCATGGATGCCGCCTGGGAGCGCTTAAGCTATTACAAATACGAGCTGTCCCGCTGAAGACGGCAGTCATTACAAACCTATGAAGCAAAGGAGATATTTGAATTATGGAATTTACAAAAGCCGTGGGGGCAATCACAGGAACTCTCACCGTTCCGGGAGATAAATCCATCTCCCATCGCGCCGTTATGCTGGGCTCCATTGCCAGCGGAACAACGGAAATTCATCATTTTCTGCAGGGAGCGGACTGTCTGTCCACCATCTCCTGCTTCCGCCGCATGGGCATCGAAATTGAGAACAGAGGAAACCTAGTTCTGGTCCACGGAAGGGGGATGCATGGATTATCTGCTCCTTCCGGGATGCTGGATTGCGGAAACAGCGGTACCACCATGCGCCTGATGTCCGGAATCCTGGCCGCCCAGCCCTTTCCTTCCACCCTTACCGGAGACGCCTCCATCCGGAAGCGTCCCATGAAGCGGATTATGGACCCCTTATCCCAGATGGGCGCCAAAATTTCCAGCATCCATGACAACGGCTGCGCTCCCCTGCGCGTGAAGAGCAGCCGCCTTCACGGAATTCACTACAATTCTCCCGTGGCCTCCGCTCAGGTGAAATCCTCCGTTCTTCTGGCCGGGCTCTACGCGGAGGGCGTCACCAGCGTCACGGAGCCTGCCCGTTCCAGGAATCACACGGAGCTTATGCTGCGCTATTTCGGCGCTCAGGTTACCTCCAAGGATACTACCGCTTCCGTAGAACCCGCCAATGAACTTTACGGCGCGAAGGTGGAGGTCCCCGGTGATATCTCCTCCGCCGCCTACTTCATTGCCGCCGCCCTCATGGTTCCCGGCTCCCAGATCCTGATTCGGGATGTGGGCGTCAATCCTACCCGAGACGGCATCATAAAAGTCTGCCAGGCCATGGGCGCGGACCTGACCCTGGAGAATGTACGCAGCCAGGGAGCGGAGCCCATAGCGGATCTTCTGGTGCGCCACAGCAGCTTAAAGGGCATTGAAATCGGCGGAGCCATCATCCCCACTCTCATCGACGAGCTTCCCGTCATCGCCGCTATGGCCTGCGTGGCCCAGGGGCGCACCGTCATCCGGGATGCGGCGGAGCTGAAGGTGAAGGAATCCAACCGAATCCGGATTATGACGGAGAATCTGGCCGCCATGGGCGCGGATATCACGGAAACGGAAGACGGTATGATAATCGAGGGCGGCCGTCCCCTCCACGGAGCTGAGATTGACAGCCATCTGGACCACCGCATCGCCATGACCTTCGCGGTGACGGCTCTGGCAGCCGACGGCGTAACAAAAATAAAAGATGCCGACTGCGTCCGCATCTCTTATCCAGGTTTCTATCAGGACCTGGCCCGGCTTCAGGAGAGCTAATCTCCTCCTGCCCGGTCCGGTTACTCCTGATTTTCTTTCCAGCGGCGGATTTCCTCCAGCCGCTTTTTTGTATGCTTTTCCTGTCCCTCCTCTGTGGGACGGTAGTAGGTTCTGCCGGTCAGGGAATCCGGAAGGCACTGCATCCGGGCCATCTTCGCCTTTGTGTCGTGGGCGTACACATAGCCCTCCCCATAGTGAAGCTCTTTCATCAGCCCCGTAGGGGCGTTGCGGATATTTAAGGGGACCGGCTCCGCCAGCATGTCCTGGGCGTCCTTCTTTGCCTCCTCGTAAGCCACATAAGCGGCGTTGGACTTGGGAGCCATGGACAGATAAATCACCGTATGGCTTAAATTCACATTGCACTCCGGCATCCCCAGAAAATGGCAGGCCTGGTAGGCCGCCACCGCCAAAGGCAGGGCCTGGCTGTCCGCCATAGCCACATCCTCGCTGGCAAAGCGAATCAGCCGTCTGGCGATATACAGCGGGTCCTCCCCCGCTTCCAGCATCCGGGCCAGCCAGTAAACCGCCGCATCCGGGTCCGAATTGCGCATGGACTTGTGGAGAGCGGAAATCAGATTGTAGTGTTCCTCCCCTTTTTTATCGTAGAGAAGGCTCTTCTTTCCCAGACAGTGCTCCAGAATCTCCCTGGTCACAATGGTCCGGTCTCCCTCAATCTGCCCGTTGGTCACCGCCATCTCCAAGAGGTTGAATCCTCTTCTGGCGTCCCCGTCCGCAAACCGGGCAATCATCTCCAGCATCTCATCGGTAATCTCCACCTTCAGATAGCCCAACCCCTCGGGGCTTTTCAGGGCCCGCTTTAAGAGCTGGCAGATGTCCTCCGCCGAAAGGCGTTCCAGCACAAAGACCCGGCACCGGGACAAAAGAGCGTTGTTGATTTCAAAGGAAGGATTCTCCGTGGTAGCGCCGATGAGGATGATGCTCCCTTTCTCTACATAGGGAAGGAAGGCGTCCTGCTGGGCCTTGTTGAAACGGTGAATCTCGTCCACGAAAACCACCGTTTTCTCTCCCATCCGCCGGTTTCCTTCCGCCTGAGCCATCACTTCCTTAATCTCTTTGATTCCGCTGGTGACGGCGCTGAAGTTGATAAACCGGGCATGGGTTCTGCCGGCAATAATCCCTGCCAGAGTGGTTTTCCCCACCCCCGGCGGGCCCCAGAAAATCATGGAGGGAATCCGGTCCTCTTCAATCATGCGCCGCAGAACGCCCCACTCCCCCAAAAGCTGCTTTTGGCCCGCGAAATCTTCCAGCCGCTCCGGACGCATCCGGCTGGCCAGCGGCTTATATACATCCCTTACATCAAATAGTGAAAGCTGCTGCTCCATGTTTCTCTCCTATCCGAACGGTCCTATCCCAGGGCCACATCCAAAATCATCATGCATACAAAGCCCACCGCAAATCCTATCGTTCCAATATTAGAGTGTTCTCCCTGGGCCGATTCCGGAATCAGCTCTTCCACCACCACATAGATCATGGCTCCTGCCGCAAAGGCCAGCAGATAAGGAAGGGCCGGCCCCAAAAATCCGGAGAGCAAAAGCATCACCGCTCCTCCGATGGGTTCCACAATCCCGGAAAGCAGGCCGTAGAGAAACGCTTTTCTCCTGCCGGCCGCTTCCCTCAGGGGAAGGGAAATAATGGCTCCCTCAGGAAAATTCTGAATAGCAATTCCAAGGGACAGAGCCAGAGCTCCCGCCAGGGTAATCTCTCCGTTCTCTGCCAGAAGCCCGGCAAGAGTTACTCCTACCGCCATTCCCTCCGGAATATTGTGAAGGGTGACCGCAAGCACCAGCATAGTACTCTTCTTCAAGCTCTTTTTGGGACCTTCCGGCTCATTAGAATCCAGATGCAGATGGGGAATCAGCTGATCCAGGGCCAGCAAAAAGAAAATTCCCAGAAGCAGTCCGACGGCGGCCGGCAAAAATGCCAGCCGCCCCATTTCGTGGCTCATTTCCATAGCCGGTATCAAAAGGGACCACACCGAAGCCGCGATCATCACTCCGGAAGCAAAGCCCAAAAGAGCTTTCTGGACAATGGGACGGATGGCATTTTTCAGAAAAAACACGCAGCCTGCCCCCGCCGTAGTTCCGGCCAAAGGAATCATGAGTCCCAAAATAATCTGTTCCATCGCTCCCTCCCTAGACGTCGTAGCCCCGCAGAATCAAATAATCCTTAATCAGGCGGATCATCTGGTCATAGTCGATGCGGCTGGCATTGATGGGAAGGTCGTAGCTCTCCATGTCCATCCACTCCCGTCCGGTGAAATACCGGTGGTACTCCGTCCGCTCCTTGTCGATGCGCTTCATCCGGCGGAGAGCCTCCTTCTCGTCCACCTGGTCCACCTCGATGACACGGCGGATTCTGGTTACCGTATCGGCATACACAAAGATGCGGATGACGTCCTCCAGGCAGTCGCTCAGCACATAGTTGCCGCAGCGTCCCAGAATAATGCAGTTTTCCTCCTTCGCCAGCTTGCGGATTACCTCCGACTGGAAGCGGAACAGATTCTCCGGCGACGTCAGCTTCTTGGAGCCGTCCCGGCTGGGCTGGGACAAATCCGGCTTCAGGTTGGTTACAATGCGGTACAGCAGCTTGTTGCCCGCCTTCTCGTCCGCCAGACGGAAATACTGCTCTCCGATGGCGCTGGTTTCCGAGGTCAGCTTCAGGATTTCCTCATCGTAAAAATGGATTCCCAGCTCCTCGGCCAGCCGCTTTCCGGTGATCCGGCCTCCGCTTCCGTACTGCCTTTCAATGGTAATGACAAAATGTTTTTTTCCCATGATCTCCTCTCCTTTCGTCCTCTCCGGGCTCATTCAGTCTTACTTCACGTCAATCTGGCACATTTTCATAGTTTCCAAGGCCGCCCGATGACTTTCAGGCGTCACGCCGGCACAGCAGGCGGCGTCCACCTGGATGGGCGTTTCCGGAAGGTAAGCTTTCAGCAGAAGGGCGTTGGAAACAACGCAGATATCCGTACAAACTCCAATCAGCTCAATCTGGTCATATCCTCCCTTCGCCGCATAGTCCGCGCACTCCCTGCTTCCGAAGGTATGCTTCTCAAAGCGTTTTCCCTCAAAACCCTCCAGCTGTGGACAGAGTTTCCAGCCTTCCGTCCCCTTGATGCAATGAGGAACCGGAAGCCTGCGCCCTTCCTGGGTCTCGCTGTAATTCTCAAAATGGGTATCCAGGGTGAAAACCACCTCATCCCCTTTTCCCTTATATTCCAAAACCTTGCGAACCACCGGCTCCACCGCCTGCCGGGCTTCCCGGGTCCCCAGGCTGCCGGTGATGAAGTCGTTCTGCATGTCCACTACGATGAGTAATCGTTTCATGATGTCCTCCTTCTGCCGGCGGAATCCCTAGTTTGTCCTTTTCGTTTTCCGTCGGTCTTCTCTTTCTATTATACGATAGTTTCCCTCCCACTGCAAATTTTTTCTAAAAGTTTAGCCAAAGCCCGAACTAATGTATACGGATTCGGTGAAACGAGGAAAGCAAGATATTCCCTATTGACAAAACCCTCTTTCTGTATTAGGATAAATACCAAGTGAAAAACGAAACCGTTGAGAAAGAGGAGTAAGCTTTCAAATCGTTGAATCACAGAGAGCCGCAGGCGGTGGGATTGCGGTATGAAACGGAAAGCCGAATGGACTTTTGAGGGCAGTCTTGAAAAGGCGTCAGCCTCGTAGGGATTGACGGATTCCGCCCCCGTTAGACAGGCGGCACATATGCTGGTATGTGGAGAGTGGACTGTTGCAGTCAATTTTGAGTGGCACCGCGGATTTAATTCGTCTCAATTACAACTTCGGTTGTAGTTGGGACTTTTTTTATTCCCAAAGGCTGTTTTTCCGTCTCCCGGACCACAGGTACATATTATATAAACAGGAGGAACAAAATTATGAAGAAAACCATCGCAATGCTTTTAACCGCAGCTTTAAGCGCATCCCTGCTGTCCGGCTGTGTCACCAAGGTTTCCGATGAAACCGCTGCCTCCAGTGCTGAGACGGAAGCCGCTGCTTCTGATTCTGCTTCCGCAGAGGAAACCACCCAGGCAGAAAGCTCCGGCGAAACTGACAGCGAGTCCACTAACCTTGCAGATGGCTCCTATACCATTGGCATCGGACAGTTTGCGGAGCACGGCTCTCTGGACAACTGCCGGGAGGGCTTCCTTCAGGGTCTGGCAGAGGAAGGTTTTGTCGAAGGAGAAAATCTGACAGTCCTTTACCAGAACGCCCAGGCAGACGGAGCCAACTCCAGCCAGATTGCCACCAACTTTGTAGGCCGGAACGTAGATTTAATCTGTGCCATCGCCACCCCTATGGCCCAGTCCGCGTACAGCGCGGCTATGGAAACGGAGATCCCCGTTATTTATACTGCGGTAACAGACCCGGTTGCCGCTGAGCTTGCCACCGAGGACGGCACTCCCGTAGGCAATATCACCGGCACCAGCGACGAGCTTCCGGTGAAGGCCCAGCTGGAGATGATTCGTCAGATTCTGCCCGAGGCCAAGACCATCGGCATCATGTACACCACCAGCGAGGTAAACTCCGAATCCACCATCGCTCAGTACAAGGAGCTGGCCCCCGATTACGGCTTTGAAATTGTAGAAACCGGCATCTCCTCTTCCGCCGACGTTTCTCTGGCCGCCGACTCTCTCTTAACTCAGGTAGACTGCATGACTAATTTAACCGATAATACGGTAGTTGCTTCTCTTCCCGTTATCCTGGATAAAGCGAACGCTTTAAATATTCCTGTATTCGGAAGCGAAATCGAACAGGTAAGGATTGGCTGCCTGGCCGCCATGGGACTGGATTACATTGAGCTTGGAAAGCAGACCGGACACATGGCCGCACAGGTATTAAAGGGCGAGGCAGAGGCCAGCCAGATGAACTACGAGGTCATTGAGGAAGCCGCTTTCTACGGTAATTCCAAAGTAGCTGAGAACCTGGGGATTACTCTTCCTGAGGAGCTGACCAGCCAGGCAGTAGAATTATTTGACGATATCGCGCAGTAAATCGATCATGGAGGACGATCATGTTAACTATCATACTGGGTATTTTTGAGGAAGGACTTGTATACGCTATTATGACCCTTGGCGTATACATCACCTACAAAATTCTGGATTTCCCGGACCTTTCCGTGGACGGCACATTTCCCCTGGGGGCGGCGATCACAGCCGCCGGCATCGCCAACGGCTTTCCGGTCATCGGCTTTGTCTCCCCGGTCCTGGCTCTGGCCCTCTCCTTTTTCGCCGGAGTCCTGGCCGGCTGCATCACCGGACTAATCCATGTAAAATTAAAAGTACGGGACCTTTTCTCAGGCATCATTGTCATGACCGCCCTCTACTCCATCAATCTGAAAATCGCAGGGAGAGCCAATCTTCCCATTTTCAGCCAGGATACCATCTTCCGAAACGAGTTTCTGGACCGCATTGTGCCTGAGGCCTTAAAGCCCTACACAGTTTTAATCATCCTGATTCTCATTGTAGCCATTTGCAAGATTTTTCTGGATCTTTACTTAAATACCCGATCCGGCTATCTGCTGCGGGCTGCGGGGGACAACGATGTGCTGGTCACCTCTTTGGCCAAGGATAAAGGCTTTGTAAAAATCATCGGTCTCTCCCTGGCCAACGGCTTTACCGCCCTGGCGGGAAGCATCTACTGCCAGCAGAAAGGATTCTTTGAGAGCTCTCTGGGAACCGGAACCATGGTCATCGGCCTGGCAAACGTCATCATCGGAACCCAGCTTTTTAAACATCTGGGATTTTTCAAAGCCACCACTGCCGTCATTTTCGGCTCCATCATTTACAAGGCCTGCGTGTCCATCGCCTTAAACCTGGGCGGTCAGTTCCGTATAGGAGATTATTTGATTACCATCCCCATTACCGCCTCGGACTTAAAGCTGATTACCTCCATCCTGTTTTTGGTAATCCTGGTAGTCAGCAACAGCAAGAGAAAGAAGGTGAAAGTCCATGCTTGAGCTGAAGCATATCCATAAATATTACAACGCCGGCACGGTAAACGAGATGTGTCTCTTTCAGGACTTTAACCTGACCATCAAGGACCGTCAGTTCGTCTCCGTTGTGGGAAGCAACGGCTCGGGAAAGACCTCCATGCTGAACTTAATCTGCGGGAGCATCCCCCTGGACGACGGACAGATTTTCATCGGAGGAAAAGATATTACAAAAATGCCGGAATACAAGCGGCAGCGCCGCATCGGACGGGTTTACCAGAATCCCGCCATGGGTACCTGCCCCTCGATGACCATCCTGGAAAATATGTCCCTGGCGGACAATAAGGGCAAATCCTTTAACCTCCGCCCCGGCACCAGCCGCCAGCGCATCGACTTTTACCGGGAAAGCCTTCATTCTCTCGGACTGGGGCTGGAGGATAAAATGGATGTAAAAGTGGGCGTTCTCTCCGGCGGACAGCGTCAGGCCATGGCCCTGCTGATGTCCACCATGACCCCCATCGAGTTCCTGATTCTGGATGAACACACCGCCGCCCTGGACCCCAAAACCGCGGAAACCATTATGGAACTGACAGGAAAGATTGTAAAGGAAAAACAGCTGACCACCATCATGGTGACCCATAACCTGCGGTACGCTGTGGAGTACGGCGACCGGCTTTTGATGATGCACCAGGGGGAAGCGGTTCTGGATGTGGAGGGAGAAGGGAAAAAGCAGATTGAGATCGACCATCTTTTAAAGAAATTTAACGAAATCAGCATTGAATGCGGCAACTGATGTCATGGACAGCCGTATGTACGCAAAAAGGAGCTCCGCCATTGGATTTGATTTCCTGGCGGAGCCCTTTTCGTTTTTATCCTTCCTGCTGGGTCGGCTGCTCCTCTGAGGCAAACAGCACAATCTTGGAAGCTACATTATCATCGTCGGACCAAATCAGGCATTTCTTGCCCTCGTTCAAGTCAGACAGAGTCACCATATTCCGGGTCAGATAGGGAAGGATCTGGCAGTCCTGAGCAATCTCATACTCCACACCTTCTGTCGTGGTCAGCACTGCTGTGCCAGAAGACGCATCCGCAACCACGCCCTTAATTTCCACATAATCCGGAACCTTAAAGTCTGCCGGAATCTGGCAGAGAATTAATTCCGCATTGCTGATGGGCGGAAGGCTCATGGTCATCGCCGGTCCCACATAAGCGTAGACGGTGCTCCCGTCCTCCAAATCATCCAGCAGAACCGGATATCCGTTCACCGCATCCAAAATCAAGGTTTCCTCTGAAATATTCAGAATTACCTCTCCTGTATATGTACCAATGGATGCCCCCTCAGAAGGAGCGCTCTCCGGCTGGCTGTCAATGGAAAGGCGGCCGTCCTCCGTGTGGGTTACAGGACCTCTGAGGATGACGGGGCTTAATGCGGGCGTCTGGGACTCCTCCAGACTTTCGATGGTACCGTCCACCGTTTCAATCACTGTGGTTTCTTCTGTCTCCGCCGTCTGTGCAGCGGACTCCATCTGGGTGCTTTCCTGTGTGGAAGCAGAACTGGTCTGCGCAGAGCAGCCTGCAGTACCAATCACACCTGCAGCCAACAGTCCTATTACAAATACACGATTTCTTCTCATCGATCATTCTCCTCACTTTCTATTCTGACAAAATCGCTGTCTTTCGTATCTTGCCATTACACTTAGGAGTATATATGATCGACGCATATTCTCCAATAAACTTTTTCTTAAAATTTCCTACGAATTAGTGGAGTGTCTCAAAAACGTTCTTAAAACTTATCACTTTCAATGCTTCCCTCGCCTTTTCCAATATTTCTTCTATGTTGGCCGAATCGTATGTATCCAAAAGCATTGCCAGTTGAAGAACCAACGGAAGATTCACTCCCGTTATTACTGTGTATTGATTTTCATATGCGACCTTTACCGCCATTTTAAATGGAGTTCCGCCTTCTATATCAGTCAAGATTAAAATCTCGTCATGTTTCTCAAACTTCTTGGCTGCTAAAATAATTTGGGCTTCCAGCTCTTCTTCCGCCATTCCAACCGGAAATTCAATTTCACAGAAGTCCTGTATGTCACCCATCAACATTCTCATTGGACTAAGCAAACCTTGGGCAAATGTACCGTGTCCAACTACAATCATTCCGACTCTTCTTTTCATTACCCAATCCCTCTTGTCCTTATTTTTCGTGCTTCCTCTATTTCACTAAGGAACATCCGGGCTCTCTTCGGGTCAATCGGATTGCGCATATCTCCATTTTTTATCCAAGTAGCTACACTGACTCCGTCATAAAACGTCAACAGACGCCGAACATTTTCACCCGTGGCTCCCCCTCCTAAAAACACCGGAATTTCCGGCAATTTTTTCTTAACTGCCTGCACATATTCCAGGCTTTCTTCCGTATTCGAACCGCTGATAAAAATCCCATCTGCAAAAGCGCTCTTTATTACATCAACCGCTGCTTCCGGCTTAGGCTTGGGCGCTAAGTATGTACTGTTAATTTCCTGAACATCCGCATATACCGGAATCCTGCTCCCCAGACGCTTGCGAATATTGCAGATCGCCTCACATTGGCCGAACATAAATCCGCAATTTGCAATACTGACCCCTGTATAGAGATGTTCTACTCGCACAAAATCCGCTTCTGCTGCTTCTGCCACTGCCAATGAAGCGACTCCGTCCCAATTGACCAAAACACCGATTATAAGGTCCGAAAACGCTCTTCTGACCTCGGTCCCCAAGCGCGTCATATACGCTATGGTTTCCGGCCTTGCCTGCTGGCCAACAGGTCCGTCATGCATATTTTGAAGGATAAATCCATCAAACCCCATTTCCGCAATCATGGCGGCCTCTGTCATTACGCCGTTCAAAATTTCCCGAAATGTTTTACCTTGATTCAAATAGCTCCCTGGCATTGCTTCCGGCTGGAGCATCACCAATGCCAACGGATATTCTCTCTTCATTTTTTTCTCCCTCCCAAGCTAACCTTTTCTTCATAGGCCAACGCAGCCTGAAACATAGCAGCCGCCGGGATTAACCCCTGCTCCGTAACAAACCCTTCGATATGCCGAGGTGGAATACGCACCAACTCCAAAGAATGAAAATCAACTTTTTCTTTGATCGACTCATCCCAGCCCTCGGCAAGCCTTTGCGCTAAATCTGCCTCGATTACCTCCTTAAATACTCCCTGGCAGAATCTCATATCCACTTTCAAAAAGGGAGTTAACACATAATAAGGCACATCATACAGATCGCTGATTTCCGCCAGAAGGTCCGACCCCACCGTATTAAATGCGGAGCCATCCGGGTAAAATGTTTCCGCGCCAATCAATACCGCATCAATCTTGCGAATAACTGTCAGCATAGCTGCATCCGCAATAAAGTGGACTTTATGTCCCGCTGTCACAAAAGGCTTTACAAATGGTTTTCCTCCATCGATTACACGGCTTTCCGGGATATAAACTTCCACTGGCGTTTCCAAAGCCGCAACGCATTTTTCTACCGTACTGGAATAATCATATACCATTAATGTTTTTATATGCTTTCTGTCCACAATATTTTTAAAGCAAGAAATAATCCTCTGCGTATCCTTTTTGGAAGATTCAAAATATTCTTTTATACTATTTTCGATACATTCCCCGGTATCTTTGACTTCTGAGTTCTTGCACAGAGGGCCAAGCATCAAGTTAATCGCGTTAATGATCGCATAACTTGATTTCCCCCTCGTTTCCTTAAAATAGTCCCCCACCAGCAGGCATCGTTTCAGTTTTTCCTCATCCGGAAGTTCCTCTCTTCCAACCGCTGTGAACATATCTCCGATCATGCGTATATGACGGCTTGCTCCCAACACTCTACCTAAAGCAATGTCATCAAACTGACTCTGAACTTTATAAGGCAGCAGTCCTCTTACCTCATCCCTTTTCAGCACAACATCGTACCCCCTTACACGTTTAAAGACAGCAGCTTTTCCGCATTTTCTTTAAACATTTTTCTCCGGTAATTTTCACTTAATTTTAATAGCTGAAATGTATCGATGGAACACTTGGTAATCTGATTTGGATAGTTGGAGCCGAACAAAAATTTTTCCGCCGGGAGTTTTCCAAAAGCTTCATGAAGAACCTGCATTTCCGTCTGCCCGGAGGTCTCACACATTACATTGTCATATGAAGCAATAAACGGAATGCTGCCGTATCCAAAGTCAATGCCTCCGATGTGAAGTATTACAAACGTCAGCTTTGGATGTCTTTTAATATATTTTTCCCACTGCTGAGGCATGGTTCTTGGTCCCCATCCTGCAAAAAGTTTTACCGGCAGGCCTCTCTGTTCCGCAATGTCAAAAATTGGTTCCAAATGGGGTTCATACTCTTCCGGCAGGAAGCCGTATTCCCACGAGTTAAATTCCAGCGCTTTAACCTCCGGAACAGCCGATACCCGCTCTGCTTCCTGGATGCAGTCATCCTCTTTCGGATTGATAACTGCACATGCCATCAGTCGTTCCGGGTACTGTCTGACATATGAAATCATGGCATCATTTTGATCCCGGATGCTCTTTCCCTTTAATGTGGATATCATCCGCACCCCAATTCCATTAGCGTCCATATCCTGAATTATGCTTTCAATATCATATTTTTTGGTAATCAAATCTCTCTCTACATGTGCGTGGAAGTCAATGATCATGGCTGCTCTGCTTCATCCTTTCTCCAGTTATGACAAAATTCCCAAATAAACGCAAACAATTCCCAATACCATCGTTCCGACCATCAGCAAAATCGGGGAAACTTTTTTCTTAGTCATCAGATAATACATCAGAAGAGTATAGAGCAACGGAATCAAATTAGGCATAATCCCATCCAGGACGCTCTGCAATTCTATGGTTGTCTCTTCTGTCTGATAGACAATTGGAGTGGAACAATAGACCAAGGAGGAAATGAAGCCTCCGCAAACGATGAATGCGGCAATTGCAGCGTATTTCGTCAGCTTATCCAGTATTCCGCCTTCCTGCATGCCTGCTACCAAATGCATTCCGCTGGAATATCCTTTAAATATTCCGAAATAGCGGACAATCATCACAACTGACAACATAACCAGTAAAAAAATCGCCGGTCCGGCCACACTGGTATAACCGCTGGCCGCAGCTAAGGAACAAGCGATTCCGGCCATAATCGGTCTCAAGGTACCATGAATCAAAGAGTCTCCGATGCCTGCAAGAGGTCCCATCAAAGCCACTTTAATCGCATTAATTGAATCCGGCTCAATATCCTTCTCAATCGCCAGTCGTTCCTCCATAGCCGCAGAAACACCTACGCAAAAGGCCGCCATACGGCCTTCCGTCAAGAACAGCTGCGTATGTCTGGTATACGCCTCGGCTTTCTCCTCCTTGGTTTCATAGACTTTCTCAATCACAGGAATCATTGCCTGGGTATAACCGGGAGCTTCCTGTTTTGTCACACTGCATCCGCTCTCAATAGCTAAAGAATACAGCAATACTTTCCATAAGTCATGCCGGTTTAAACGTCTTTCGTCTTTGTTCATCTCACCCATAATTCTTCTCCTTTCCCAGCAAACCTATGCTTCTTTTTTATCGGCGTAATACGTCAGCGCTACGCATACAACCGCAACCACCGCAATACCAATCATATTTACCCCTAAATACGAGGCAAAGAAGAATCCAACCAGGAAATACGGCCACGCCTGCCGGCTCTTAATCGTACTTAAAAGCAGCGCTACGCCTACCGCCCCAATCAAACCACCGCCGGCAGCAATTCCTGAAATCACCTTTTCCGGAATAAAATCAATAATCGCCTGTACATAACTTGCCCCAAAATATACTGCAATAAATGCCGGAAGTCCAAACAAAACGTATTCTACAAAACTGGGAATAATGCTGGTCCAAAGAATAATCCCCTTAGGATTTGCCTCCGCAGCCGCCTGTTCTACTTTTCTCTGCGTAAGCTCATAAATGGTAGTATTTCTCGTCTGCCTAAAGATCTGACCAATTACCGCAATAGGCAAAGCAGTCGCAATTCCAATCTCCGTATTTCCTGCCAGACAAGCAAATGCTGTCGCAATAGCGGAACTTAATACCTCGTCTGGCGGAATAGCTACCCCCACAAATACTACTGCCAAAAACATCAGTTCAACTGATGCACCAACTTGCAGTCCGATGCTTAAATCCCCCATCACCAATCCTACCAGCGGTCCAATGCAGATTGGCCGGTAAATAAAAGAGTGCAGAAACGCTTTATCCAGAAACCCAATCCACACAATCAGAGATACCAATATTGCCTGAATCAATAAACTCATTATAACCCCTCCAATCCAACATTAATATTTTTTCAATAGTTCTGCCCCGTCTTTTGACCTCTCCGTAGGGATTGCTCTAACATCCAGCTGAATTCCCATTTTCAGCAGTTCCCTCATAGCTGCCGCATCCCTTTCTTCAAGATAAATATAGTCTAATACTTTCTTTCTCCCCGTTTCTGATTTGGAGTTACTGATATTGCCAATATTAATCGTTTTAATTTCAAATCCCATCTTCAAAAACTGCCTGGCCTCCTCCGGATTTCTCATTAACAGAAGAACATTGTCATTGGTCGTATCTGTTTGAATCCGCTTTATTCCATCTTCCTTACTCAATATTTCCAGCTTAATTCCGCTGGGAACCGCCAGCTTCAGCAGCATCTGTTGTATGGAATCACCAGCCGCCTTATCATCTACTACAAGAATTCTTTTTGCTTCCGCATAATCAATCCATCTGGTTATAATCTGTCCATGAATCAAACGATCATCTACCCGCATTACCGTTACCCGCATCGTTTCACCTCCCGTCTTTATCTAAACGCTCCACAAATATTCCGCGTTTTTATAATAGATATCCTCTAACTCCCAGTCCTTTAAGCCCAGAAATGTCAATTTTTCAATTTCAACATTTGTAGGTTTATAGGGCCAATCTGTTCCAAACACAATTCTCTTTGAATCGATTTCCCGAACCGCCTTTTTCAAATTCGGATACTCCATCTGACAAGAGGTTTCCAGCCAGATATTCTGAAGATCTCTTACTGCCTCAATCGTACTGTAGCCAAATTCCCTGCAGCCCATATGAGTAAAAAGTACTCTTAATTTCGGATGGGCTTTTGCGTATTCAATCCAAGGGAATGGTGTACACAGCGGAGAGGTTCCGACATGAACCTGTATATGTACGCCATATTTTTCAATCGCCGTTAATATCCCATCAATCTGAGGACAATTATCGCTGTAATACCCATGTTTCCACGGATGAAATTTTACGCCATTCATTTTGTAATACCCTAAACAGCGGTCAATTTCATCATAGGCATCCGGCGCTTTCGGATTAATGAATGCATACCCCATCACAACTCCCGGGAATTCCAGCATTGCTGCATGAACAAGATCATTCTGCACCCTCGTGCTGGTTCCGGATAAGCTGCTGATCCCCACTTTTGAAATACCGAAACTTTGCAGCTCCTCCACCAGCATCTTCGCGCTGTTTTCTTCACCCGAGCTTGTTTTCCCCAGATGGGAATGCACGTCGTACATTTTCATTGCTACACCCCTCTCTTTTTTCTCTCCATATGGACAAAATATTTTTGCTGATCCGCTTTATCATAGTTTCTGGAAAACTCAACCGGTGTTCCGTCTTCCAGACATGATATCCGTTCCCGATATAAAACCGCTTTTGGTTCTTTCATAAAGAGCTCTGTTCTCACTTGGAGCGACGGAATTCTTGCCTCGATCGTCTCATCTGCGTATCCCAATTCAACGCCATGCTGTTCATAAAATTCATACAATGATGTTGTTGCGTCAAACTCATCCGGATTAATGTGAAAACCGAATCGCAGGCTGATAAATGTCTCGTGTAAAGCTGAAATGCGCCCATTAACCAACCGCAGCCTTTTTAAATATCCGATTTTTTCTCCAGGGAAAATTTGCAACATTTCACTGATCTTGCCGTCTGCTTCAATCTCCCCACATTCTAAAATGATGGAGCTTGGTACATTGCCTCTCGCCCGCACCTCCTCGCTAAAACTATTAAAAGAAAACGTCTCTCTATATTTTTTTTGAGGAAGCACATAGGTACCAACGCCTTTCTTCTTTTTTACATATCCATATTTTTCCAAGTCAGATATAGCTCTTCTTACCGTGATTCTGCTTATTTCATACTTGTTCTGTAATTCTGCCTCTGACGGGAGCAGAGAGTTTGCCGGGTATTCCCCCTCTATAATATTTTTCTCCAAAATCAAATAAAGCTGATGGTGAATCGGAATATTTGACTTTTTGTCCAACGTTCGTTTCATTTTACCCTCCTGTTATAACATGTATACTATCATATTATGATATGTGAGTCAATATATTTGTACATTTTATTTGTTTTTTTCTTAAATTCAGCGATAAAGATCACATTTTGCACAATTCCAGGCCTTCAACTTGTTATAACAAGTAAAGGTTGCCGCATTTTAAGCAGCAACCTTTCGCAAAAATTTCTATTTCTAAATTGTTGGATTACCTGGCCATCTCGCTCTGAGGCCCCTTCTGATTGTGGGCCTTGATAATGGTTTCAATCTCGTCCAGATTGGAGGACGGAAGGTCGCCGGGGATGGTATTCTTCACCGCTGCCGTGGCGTTTCCGTAAGCCACCGCCTTGGCGCAGTCCCCTCCGCTGGACAGCAGGCCGTAGAGGGCTCCCGATATGTAGGCATCGCCGCTTCCGATACGGTCTACCACCTCGATATCCCGGTAAGGCTCCTCCTCATAGTATTCCTTCCGGGCCGCATCGTAGATGACGGAGCCGAAGGTATGGCGTTTGGGGCTGTGAACAATTCTCTGGGTGGAGGCCACAATAGAGATGGGGAACTCCTCCGTAAAGCTCTTCATCATTTCTCTTGCTGTTCCCGTCTTATGGAACGTCAGCCGGGCCGTATCCTCAGAGCAGAAGAAAATATCCACATAGGGCAGAATCTTCAGGATCGCCTCTCTGGCCTCATCTCCGCTCCACAGGTTTGCCCGATAGTTTACGTCAAAGCTTACCAGGGTTCCGGCCTCCTTAAAGCGCTTGATCATCTCTGTAGTAGTTTCCCGAATCTGAGGGCTTAAAGCCAGAGTGATTCCTGTAGTATGGAAACATTTGGAAGCCGTATAAACCTCCTCCGGAATCTCGTCCAGACTCAGGGAAAAGAAGGAACTATGCTGCCGGTCATAGATAACTTTGGGCTTTCTGGGATAAGCGCCGTTCTCATAATAGTAGATTCCAAGTCTGGCTCCCGCGGAATGGTCATACATAAAGAAATCATCACTAACGCCGAAGGAGCGGATTTTTCCCTTCATAAAGCTGCCAATATCATGGGCCGGAAGCTTGGAGATTACGCCGGTGTGCAGTCCCAAGAGGGAAGCTCCAACCGCTACATTTAATTCTGCTCCTCCTACCTGCTTTACAAATGTATCGCCTCTGGAAAGGCGCTCGTTGTCCGGCGGCGACAAACGTAACAGTACCTGACCCAAGGTCAGTAAATCGAAGGTTCTGCTGCTCTTATTTTCCATACTCGTCTCCTTTTTCAGTGCTAAGCGCCTAAAGGACAGGCGCTAAGTGCTCGTAACTATACTCCGCACTAGGCTCGGAATGACCTCGCCAAGTGCTCGTAACTAAAAACGGCTAATACCTGGTTTGATATTAGCCGTTTGGAAAGCCTCTTAATTCAAGGCCTGTTCTTATCTCTGAACACGGCCGGATCCGTCTCCGCCAGCCAGGTTCTCAACATCCGCTCTGGTAACCAGGTTGAGGTCGCCGGGGATGGTATGCTTTAAGGCGGAAGCAGCTACTGCAAACTCAAGGGCAGCCTTCATATCCTTGCCGTCCAGCAGTCCGCAAATCAGTCCGGCAGCAAAGGAATCGCCGCCGCCTACGCGGTCTACAATAGGAGTAATGTGATATTTTCTGGAGTGATAGAACTCTCTGGTCTTTCCGTCCATAATGCATGCGGACCAGCCGTTGTCGGAAGCGCTGTGGCTCTCGCGCAGAGAGCTTACGATATACTTGAATCCGAACTTGTCAGCCATCTGATTGAAGATATCCACATAACCGGACAGCTCCAGCTCGCCGGAGGTCACGTCGGTATTGCCGGGCTTGAATCCCAGAACCTTCTCCGCATCCTCCTCATTGCCGATGCATACGTCTACATACTGCATGAAGTTGGTCATAACCTTCTGAGCCTTCTCGGAAGACCACAGTTTCTTACGGAAGTTTAAGTCAACGGAAACCGTTACGCCGTGAGCCTTGGCAGCCTTCAGGGCAGCCTCGGTCAGCTCGATGGCCGCATCGCTGATGGCGGGAGTGATTCCGGTGAAGTGGAACCAGTCGCAATCGGAGAAGATGGCGTCAAAATCAAACTGGTCGGGAGTAGCGGTAGCAATGGAGCTGTGAGCGCGGTCATAAACCACGTTGGAAGCTCTCATAGCGGATCCGGTCTCCAGATAGTAGATTCCCAGTCTCTCGCCGCTTCTGGAAATGTACTTGGTTCCAACATTGTATTTTCTTAAAGTCGCAACTGCGCACTCGCCGATGGGGTTGGCGGGAACCGCTGTTACGAACTGGGTGTCATGTCCATAATTTGCCAGAGACACTGCTACGTTGGCCTCGCCGCCGCCGTAGTTTACATCAAACTCATCAGCCTGGATGAACTTCTCATTGTTGGGGGTAGAGAGTCTTAACATAATCTCGCCCATGGTAACTACTTTTGCCATTTTTCTATTCTCCTTAGATTTTAAATGATCGACGCAACTGTTCGGTCCTTCCTGAACAGTTACTGATAGATTTATGCTCTTGCTGCTGCTACTGCCTTTACAAACTCCTGCGCCTTAGCAGTTACAGCTGCGTAGTCGCCAGTCTTAGCGCCCTTGGTCAGGCTGCTTCCGGTGCCAACCGCATATGCGCCGGCCTTAATCCACTTGTCTACATTGTCCACATCAACGCCGCCGGAAGGCATGAACTCACCCTGGGGCAGGGGGCCCTTGAAGGAGCTGATTGCAGCGGGTCCTACAATATTTCCGGGGAAGATCTTAATAACGTCGCAGCCTGCCTCCATAGCGGTCACCGCCTCGGTAGGAGTCATAACGCCCGGGAGCATAGGTACTCTGTAGCGGTTGCACAGTTTGATCGTATCCAGATTCAGACTGGGGCTTACAATATAATTGGCTCCTGCCAGAATGCAGGCTCTTGCGGTTTCAGGGTCCAGAACGGTTCCTGCGCCAATGACGATCTTGTCGTTGTTTTTGTATTTCTCGGCCATCATCTTGATGAATCCAACGGGATCTCCATCGTCCATGGTCATGGTCAGCTCGATGAAATTGATTCCGCCGGCGATAATGGCATCTACTACCTTCTCACCCTGTTCATAATTCTTTGCGCGGACAACTGCAACCAGGCAGTCTTCCTTCATTCTTGCCAAAACCTGTTCTTTCTTCATTTTTCTTCTCCTTCTTTCTCAATTCGCATATGCGAACTTCTTTCACAAATGCGATTTTTATAGTTCCATATTACAACCCAGATTCCTGTTTGTCAACTGTATTTTCCTAAAAAACCAAGAAGCCTGGAAACTTCTGCGGCCTTCTTTTTCACCAGTTTTCCAAGGGCGTAGTAATCCTCCGTAGGCTTATAGAGGCTGGAAACGCTGATCGCCCCTACAACAGCTCCATCTTGGCCGAATACAGGCGCGCCCACACACTCCATATGCTCCTCCAGTTCTCTGGCATCCAGAGCGTATCCTTTCTCCCGGATTTTCTCCAGTTCTGCCTTCAGCTGGTTTTTGCTGACAATGGTATAGGGTGTCTTTTGTACAAATGTAATCTGAGCGATGACCGAATCCTGGACTTCCTTCTCCTCAAAGGCAAGTATCGCTTTTCCAAGAGAGGTGCAGTACAGAGGATTCTTTGTTCCCACAGTAGCCGTGGTTATAATAGGGTTTTCCGGCTCCGATTTGCAAAGGTATACCAGTTCCTCATCTGAGCGAACTCCAAAGAATACGGTTTTCCCAACCTCCCTGGCGAAAGCTTTCAGCTCCGGATCGATCACGCCGATAAAGTCCAGGTGATTGGTGTAGCTTATACCGATGCGGTAAGCGTTCAGTCCAATATGATACCGCTGCTTCTGCTCCTTTGTCATGTGGAGCATCCCGGCATATACCAGAGTAGTGGCAATGTCGTAGGCGCTGGTTTTCGGCAGGTCCAGGGCGGTACAAATCTCATCCAGCGTAATTCCGTCAGGCCGTTTGGAAACCAGTTTCAGCATATCTATGGTTCGCAGGGCAGTTCTGTTTAATTTCATCTTAATTTCAGCCTCCTTGAACTGATATATTTTCGTATATACAGTTCAAATACGTATATACGACTATTCAGATTCAGTATACACGAATTAAGAAGGAATTGCAACTGCCCTTTTGCCTCATCATCCCCTGCTTCAATCCATTTTATGCCTGGTTACAGGGTTACCCCTCCTTTGAAGATTGCCATATCGTGAAATCCCGCTTCTTCGGACTTCACTTTCTTTCCGGAGGCCACTTCCAGCACGTAATCAAAGAGAGCCTGAGCCATCTCTTCCTTGGTCTTGTCTTCCACCATGCGGCCGGCATTAAAGTCGATCCAGTTCTCCTTATAACCAGCCAGCTTGGAATTGCTGGAAATCTTCACTGTAGGAACCGGAGATGCAAAGGGGGTTCCACGTCCGGTAGTAAAGAGCACAATCTGCGCGCCGGATACTGCCAGGGCCGTAGCTGCTACCAAATCGTTTCCGGGAGCGCTGAGCAGGTTCAGACCGCGGTTCTTTACCGGTTCCGCATACTCCAGAACGCCCCTTACCAAAGAACTTCCGGATTTCTGAGTACATCCCAGAGATTTGTCTTCCAGCGTAGAAATTCCGCCCTTTTTATTTCCCGGAGAAGGATTCTCGTAAATAGTCTGATTATGGCTGGTAAAATAGTTTTTGAAATTATTGATCAAATCGACGGTTTTATCAAAAAGTTCCGGTGTGGCGCAGCGGTTCATCAAGATAGTCTCCGCTCCAAACATCTCCGGTACCTCCGTAAGGATGGTAGTACCTCCTTTGCTCACGAGAAGATCGGAGAAAGCGCCTACCGTAGGATTGGCAGTAATACCGGAGAGTCCGTCGGAACCGCCGCACTTCATTCCGATTACCAGCTCGCTGGCATCGATTTTCTCTCTGGAGAAGCCCTGGGCGTAATCCGCCAGTTCCTTCAACAGTTCCATAGCCGCTTCCATCTCATCTTCCACATCCTGGCACTGAAGGAATTTCACTCTCTGCTCATCGTATTCCCCGATGTATTCTTTCAATACCGGAATATTGCTGTTCTCGCAGCCAAGGCCAAGTACCAGAACACCCGCCGCATTGGGATGATGAATCATATCCGCCAGTACCTTTCTGGTGTTTTCCTGGTCATCTCCCATCTGAGAGCAGCCGTAGGGGTGATTAAAGGCGATCACATCTTCCAGATTTCCTCTAATCAGTGACTTAGCTTCCTGCTCCAGTGCCTTGGCAATGGAATTGACGCAGCCCACTGTTGGGATAATCCAGATTTCATTGCGCACACCCGCCTTGCCGTCGGTCCGGCGATAGCCCTGGAAGTAAGCGTGTTCTGTCGGCTCCACATCCTGCCCTGTGGGATGATATTCATAGGAAAGGATATCTCCCAAGGCGGTCTTTACATTATGTACATGGACCCATTGTCCGGGCTGAATGTCCTCCTTGGCATAGCCGATGCGAAAACCGTACTTTACGACCTCTTCTCCTGCCTGAATGGGGCGCAGCGCAAACTTATGTCCCTGAGGAATATCCTCTGTCATCGTTACTTCTGTGCCCGCCACGTTTAAGGTTTCCCCCTGAGCGATGGGACGCAGCGCCACTGCAACATTATCGTTCCCGTTGATCTTTACAATGTCCTGCATAGTTTTCTCCTACTCTCCTGTTTTAATAAATGATGGCTTTCTTCAAATAAACGCTCGTACGGAATTTCGTACAAAGCAATTCATTTTTATGTAAGTGCTTACAATTATTCTACAAAAGTTCTGGAAATAAGTCAATAAAAAAATCGAAAACTATTGCAATATTTGCGGGAAATATGTATAATGATTTTAGCTGTAAGCGCTTACAGAATGTGAGGTTGATTTTATGAACATCTACGACGTTTCCAAACATGCCGGCGTTTCCATCGCCACCGTATCCAGGGTGCTCAACGGCAACCCCAATGTCAGTGACAAAACCCGCCGCAAGGTACTGGCCGTTATGGATGAGCTGGGCTATACTCCCAATGTATTTGCCCGCGGGTTGGGACTGAACACTATGAAAACTATCGGGATCATGTGCTCCGACTCCTCCGACCTCTATCTGGCAAACGCCATCTACTATCTGGAGCGGGGGCTGCGCAGCAACGGCTACGATGCCATTCTCTGCTGCACCGGATACGACCTGGAAGCAAAACAGCAGTATTTTGAACTTCTCCGTTCCAAACGGGTGGACGCCATCATTCTGGCGGGCTCCAAGTTTGTGGAGATGCGCCCCCGGGACAATGAATATATTATTGAAGCCGCAGCCAAACTTCCCATCATGCTGGTCAACGGGTATCTGGAGGGCGAGAATATTTACAGCACAATCTGCGATGACCGGGCAGCCGTCTATCAGGTAACCAGGGAACTTTTAAATTCCGGAAGGCGGAAGCTTCTTTATCTTTATACCAGCCACTCTTTCAGCGGAGTCAACAAATTGGCTGGTTTTAAAGAAGCCCACCAGCAGATGGGACTGGAAGTTCCGGATTCCATGATCCGCCAGTGCGCCAAAGACATTTCCGTGGCCCGTGATCTCTTGTTAACGCTCCATCGGGAGGGACTGGAATTTGACGCTGTGGTCACTTCCGATGATTCTCTTGCGGTAGGGGCAGTAAAATTCGCCCACGCGGCAGGAATTTCCATTCCCGATGAGCTTTCCATCATCGGCTACAACGATTCCATCCTGGCCCGTTCCACGGACCCGGAAATTACTTCCATTGACAGCAAAGTGGAAGCGCTTTGCTCTACTACAATCAATACGCTTATGGGTGTATTCAGCGGCAAGAATGTTCCAAGCCGGACCACCATTGCCTCTGATTTAATAAAAAGACAAACCACCAATTTTTAATCAAGGAGGACTTCTTCTATGAAACAGTTTATGGACAAGGACTTTCTCTTATCCACCGAGATGTCGCAGACTTTGTATCACCAGTTCGCTGAGAATATGCCGATTCTGGACTACCACTGCCACATCAATCCCCAGGAGATCTATGAGGACCGCAAGTTTGAGAATATCACTCAGGTGTGGCTGGGCGGAGACCACTATAAGTGGCGTCAGATGCGCTCCAACGGTGTAGACGAAAAGTACATCACCGGCGACGGTTCCGACCGCGAGAAATTCCAGGCCTGGGCGGAGACTATGCCGAAGCTCATCGGAAATCCGCTGTATCACTGGAGCCATCTGGAGCTGCGCAGATATTTTGGCTATGAGGGATATTTAAACGGCGACACTGCCGAGGAAGTTTGGAATCTCTGCAACGCCAAGCTGCAGGAGGACTCCATGACCGTCCGCAACATCATCAAGCAGTCTGGCGTTACCTTAATCTGTACCACTGACGATCCCGTAGACTCTCTGGAGTGGCACAAGAAGATTGCGGAAGATCCGACCTTTGACGTACAGGTTCTGCCTGCCTGGAGACCTGATAAGGCCATGAACGTGGAGAAGCCCACCTACGGCGAGTATATCGCTCAGCTGTCCAAGGTAAGCGGCATTGAAATCAAGGACTTCGCTTCCCTGAAGGAAGCTCTGAAAAACCGGATGGCCTTCTTCGCCTCCATGGGCTGCTGCGTATCCGACCATGCCTTAGAATATGTGATGTACGCTCCCGCTTCCGATGCTGAGGTAGACGCCATTCTGCAGAAGGGATTAAGAGGAGAAGCCATCTCCAAGGAAGAGGAGTTAAAGTATAAGACCGCCTACATGCTCTTCGTTGCCAGAGAGTATGTAAAACTGGGATGGGTCATGCAGATTCACTACGGCTGCAAGCGGGACAACAACGCTTACATGTTTGAGCAGCTGGGACCGGACACCGGCTACGACTGCATCAACAACTACGCTCCCAGCGCACAGATGGCTGACTTCCTGAACGCTTTAAGCGCCACCAACGACATTCCCAAGACCATCCTGTACTCCTTGAACCCTAACGACAACGCTTCCATCGGTTCCATCATCGGCTGCTTCCAGGGCGATATTCCCGGAAAGATTCAGCAGGGCTCCGCATGGTGGTTCAATGATCACAAGATTGGTATGACCGAACAGATCACCTCCCTGGCCAACCTGGGCTGCCTGGGCAACTTTGTAGGAATGCTGACCGACTCCAGAAGCTTCCTCTCCTACACCCGTCACGAATATTTCCGCCGGATTCTCTGCGATATCTTCGGAACCTGGGTGGAGAACGGCGAGTATCCCGCAGACATGAAGGCTCTGGAGGAGCTGGTAAAGGGAATCTGCTACAACAATGCAGTGAAGTATTTTGGATTTAAGCTGGATGTGGTGAAGTAAATCACCGATAGCAATAAAGCAGCGCCTCAGTCTCAGACCTTGGCGCTGCTTTTTTAATTGAGTAAGCCTGTAAGCCGGGTTATGTCTTGGATGGCCATCTATCTAGGACTGCCGTCGCCAGCAGCCTCAAGCAACCTACCCGGAGGCTGACGGGCCGCCATATGCCTCCTGCTCGGTCTTGCTTCGGATGGGGTTTACATGTGCCCCGTCTGTTACCAGCCGGGCGGTGGTCTCTTACACCGCCTTTCCACCCTTACCGTCCAAAGGACGGCGGTTTATTTCTGTTGCACTGTCCCTGAAGTCGCCTTCGCCAGACGTTATCTGGCATCCTGCCCTGTGAAGCCCGGACTTTCCTCTCCCGCGCCCTTTCGTCTGCGCGGCAGCGGCCATCCGGCCTGCTCATCATTCAAACGGTATCAGAATACCACGCATTGAGCCGTTTGTCCAGAAATTTTTACACGTTCAGACAGCTTCCTCCGATAAATTCCCGCAGAATGGAGTTTTTCGGAATATCCTCGCTGCTGACTCCCAGGAAATAGTCCAGGAATTTCAGCAGGCGCTTGGCTTCCAGATACTCCTCACAGTCTTTGGGGATTCCAAAAAGCAAAGGTTCTGCGTACTGCTTCAGCACAGACAGTTCATAAACCAGCGCAGAGTTAAACATCACATCCGCCTCCTCCTGGAAGGGAAAAATATTCTCCTCTTCTCCTTTACGGACGGAAGGCCACATGCGGATGGTCTCTCTCGCTTTTGTTCCCCTGGTCCTGGCATCCCGCACCAGCCGGCGCAGAAGTCTGCCGTCTGTGGTAGGAATCCGGTTGTGCTCATCAATGTTCAGCTGGGTCAGGGCGCTGATGTAAATTTTAAATTTGCTCTCTCTTGGAAGAGCGTAAGAAAGCCGGTCGTTCAGGCAGTGAATCCCCTCGATTACCAAAATATCCGACGGTCCCAATTCCATGAAGTCTCCCCGGTACTCCCGCAGCCCGGTTTTAAAATTGTAAACCGGCAGTTCCACCCGTTTTCCCTGCAGAAGATCCGTCATATTCTGGTTAAACAGTTCCAGGTCCAGGCATTCCAGCGCTTCGAAATTATAATTCCCCTCTTCATCCCTGGGGCTGTCGTACCGATTTACAAAATAGTTATCTACGGAAATAGCATGAGGCTTCAAGCCGATGGCCTCCAGCTGCACGCTGAGCCGATGGGCGAAGGTAGTCTTTCCCGAAGAGGATGGTCCGGCAATCATGATAAACTTTACGTCCTTCCTCTCTCCTATCTGTTGGGCGATTTCCGATATTTTCTTTTCCTGAAGGGCCTCCTGAACCAAAATCAGCCTCTGCATCTGCCCGGAAGCTATACGGTCGTTCAGAGCTCCCACATTTTCCAGATCCATCTGTTTTCCCCACTGAGAAGACTCCTCCAGAACAGAGAACAGCTTCTCCTGGGGAATAAATTGAGGCAAAGTTCTGGGACTGCTCATCTGAGGCAGAAGCATCACAAAGCCCTGATGATAGGGAATCAGGTCAAAATACCGGATGTAGCTGGTATTCTGAACCATATATCCATAGTAGTAATCCTCAAATCCCTCCAGGCTGTACAGGTTTACCCGTGAAACCCTCCGGTAGGCAAAAAGCCGGGCCTTGTCATACATCCGATGACGGCGAAACTCCTCTACCGCATCGTCCGTCCCCACGCTTCGCTTATAGATCGGAATAGCAGCCTCAGCGTATTCCTTCATTTTCTCCTTCACCTGAGCCAGCAGCTGAGGAGTTACCTGAAAATCTCCTTCCGGATCAACGAAAAATCCCTTTCCTATTGAAAAATCCACAGAAACCTTCCGGATTCGTTCCGCTCCCACAATCTCATAAAAGGCCTTCAGCATCATCAAAGTTGCGCTGCGTTGGTATGCGCTCATGCCAGGCTTATCTGCGGCAGTAATGAACTTAACTCTCCCCTCCCGGATACCCTTGTGCAGCTCCTGAAGCTTTCCATTCACATTCACCAGCAGAATATCATTTTCATAAAACTTCTGGTATTCCTCCGCCACCTGTTTCCAGGCGGTTCCCTCCGGGTAATCTTTTTTCTCCTGACCGATCTGGATTTGTATCATGCCTCATCCTCCTGTCAATAGACCCTGGCCGGCCACTGAGGCCCTGCCTGGATTACCTGAATCTTACTTCCAAGCCGTTTTTTCAGCCACTCTCCCATAAACTCCACAAAAATATGCTCTAGGCCATAGTGTCCCGCATCGATTACGGCCATGCCTCTGGCCGCCGCATCAATCCCCTGGTGATGACTGATATCCCCAGTGATAAAAACTTCAGCTCCCGCCTGAATAGCAGCTTCAATCTCGCTTCCGCCAGAGCCGGGGCATACTGCCGCCCGGTACATTTTTCTCTCCGCGGACTCCTCCCCGTAAACCAGCACATAAGGCAGTTCGAACTTCTCCTTTACCTCCTTTGCCAGCTGAGAAAGAGCCGTTGGTTTTTCCAAATCTCCCCATTTTCCAATTCCAAAAGGCTGGCCCCCCGCCTCACCCAACACCTCCAGAGGCTGTCCTTGAAGAATTCCAAGGCGTCCTGCCGCCAGATCCGCCATACAGCCGGGCGCCGCGTCAAAATTGGTATGCATGGCGTAATAGGATATATCCGCCTGTATCAGGCGCAGAAGACGTCTGGTTATGAAATTCTGGTTATTTACCTGCTTGACTGCCTTAAATATCAAAGGATGATGGGTCAAAAGCAGGTCCGCTTCCACACGGACGGCTTCCTCCACAATGGGGTCCGTAGCGTCCAAAGCCACAAAGATCCGTTTGATCTCTTTTTCTGTTCTCCCTGCAATTAGTCCGGGGTTGTCCCACTCACAAGCCCATTCTTCCGGAGCCAGCTCCCTTAAAGCTTCAATTACCTCGCTGCACTTCACTGATGTATTCCTCCTTATGTCCCATTCGTCTTCTGGTCTTTCCGATTAATTCCAATTCCTCCCCAAGTTGCCGGAAAGCCGTTCTCTGACCTGGAGTCCACTGTTCTGCTTTTTCCAGGTCAAAGCCCTCCCGAATTCCCAGAATCCGCTTTTCCTCCTGAGCAAGGTATTCCAGCAGTACCGGGTTTTTATCCCGGATCAGACAAGGGCCGTAACGAAGTTCCTCTTTTTGCTCACACTCCATCTTTCCCCGGCTTGCCGCCATCACGGTATAAAATTTACCGTTGTCCTTAACCATCTGCTCCCTTAGAACCGCAAATTCCTCTCTGAGCAAGAAACGCCGGACCTCTTCCAGTTCTGATTGGGGAGACAGCACCCATGTGTCAACGCTTTCCCATACATGGCGGCCCTCATCCAGAATCCGAATCATCAGCTCTCCGCCCATTCCGGCAATAATAACCGTTCGGGCTTCCCCTGTTTTCATTCCCTTCAGCCCATCACTCAGCCGCAGTTCGATCCGGTTTCTGAGTTCAGGATTCATCGCCTCCGTATGGGCTTTTGCCCGCTCCAGCGGTCCCTTTCCCACATCCATAGCCAGAACGCCGGGAACTCTGCCCGTTTCCACCAGATAAATGGGAATGTAGCCGTGGTCCGTTCCAATATCCGCCGCCCGGAATCCCTCCGGCACGAAAGCCGCTACAGCCTTCAGCCGCGGCGAAAGCCGGATTCTGCTGCCGGCTTCCTGTTTCTCATTTTCTTTACCTCTGCCGTCCCTTTCCTCTCTGCAGGACTCTGCTGCAAATTCCATATTCTATGTATATTCCTTTCTACCGGTTTGATACCCCCGCCGTTTCCGACCGCTACACCTCATCCAAATAATCCTTCAGTTTCCGGCTCCTGCTGGGATGGCGCAGCTTCCGCAGGGCCTTGGCCTCAATCTGGCGGATGCGCTCCCTGGTGACATGGAACTGCTTTCCCACTTCCTCCAGCGTTCTGGGCCTTCCGTCATCCAAGCCGAAGCGCAGGCGCAGCACCTTCTGCTCCCGCTCCGTCAATGTTCCCAGGACCTCCATCAGCTGCTCATGAAGCAAGGTATAGGCGGCCGCATCCTGTGGAACCGTCACATGGTCGTCCTGGATAAAATCCCCCAGATGGCTGTCCTCCTCCTCCCCCACCGGCGTTTCCAGAGAAACTGGCTCCTGGGACATTTTCATAATCTCCGCCACCCGCTCCGCAGGCATGTCCACCCGTTTTCCGATTTCCTCCATGGTAGGCTCCCGCCCCAGCTCCTGAAGGAGCTGCCTGGAAGTACGCACCAGCCGGTTGATGGTTTCCACCATATGGACCGGGATGCGGATGGTCCTGGCCTGATCCGCAATGGAGCGGGTGATGGCCTGGCGAATCCACCAAGTAGCGTAGGTACTGAATTTGTAGCCCTTGCGGTAGTCAAACTTCTCCACCGCTTTAATCAGTCCCAGGTTTCCCTCCTGGATTAAATCCAGGAACTGCATCCCTCTGCCTACATACCGTTTGGCGATGCTGACCACCAGGCGGAGATTGGCCTCCGCCAGCCTCTTCTGGGCCTCCTCATTTCCAAGCTCCATTTCCTTGGCCAGCTCGATTTCATCCTCCGAAGACAGAAGGGGAATTTTGCCGATTTCTTTTAAGTACATGCGTACCGGGTCGTCCAGGCTAATGCCGTCAGGTACGGACAAATCCATGTGCTCCACATCGATTTCTTCCTCATCCTCCAGATCTGCCTCATCTACCAGGAACAGTTCTTCGTCCAGATCTCCCTTGCCGTCCATGCGCAGCACATCCACCCGGTTCTGTTCCAGACACTCAAAAACCCGGTCCAGCTGTTCCGTGGACAGCAGATCCGGCTTAAAGTGATCCAGGATTTCCTGATAATCCAAAACATTTTTCTTCTTTTTGGCCTCCGCCAGCAAAGCGTTCAGCTTCTCCTCAAATCCAAGACCTACACGCTCCATTGTTCTCCTCTGCCCTTTCTGCCTTTCGGCCCGAATCTCCTCCGTTCACATCAGTCCAATGTAATATGAAGTTTCTTCAGATTGGCCTGTTCCCGAATGATTCGCTGCAGCTCCTCAATGTTTCCGGCATTCCTTCCGGCTACATCCAGGCTGTTTTTCTTTACCTTGTACACCGTTTCCGCAAACGCTTTCTTCTGCTCCTCGTTTCCCAAAGAATCCCCCAGACTGGCGTTAAACAAAGCCGCCACCTGACGGTACTGATCCTCATCATTAATATAGTAGTTCAAAATAGCTGCCGGATTCAAATTTCCTTTCTCATGACCTTCAAAAACCTGAACGGCCACCTGATGATACAGCTCTTCCACAAAATCATCTGCCGTAATCACCCCCTGAATCTTGTCAAACAGTTCCGGATTCTCAATAAGCCAGGTCAAAAGCAACCGCTGGGACTGACGGATTCCATCTTCCCGGTCCGGCTTTTTCCCGGTCCGGCGCTGTCCTCCCGCTCCGGCTTCAGCCACTGCGCGGGGACGGTTTTCACCTGTTTCCTCCATTTGGCTGGTCCGGACGTTCCTCCTGCCCTCGGGCGCCGCTTCTCCTGCCTTTAAGCCCATGGTCATGCCCATGCGGTTCACCATTCCCTTTAATTCCTGGTAGGGAATCATGTACTCCGAAGACACCGCCTGAATATAATTATCCCGCTCCAGAGGTTCTCCGAAACGCAGCAGCTTCCTGGCCGTTTCCTGATAGAATCTGGTCTTCTGCTCCGGGTCCTCCATAGAGTAATCCTGCCGCAGAATCCGGATTTCAAACATGAAACTGTTTTCTGCCTGGCGAATCCGCTCTGAAAATGCCTCCGGCCCCAGATTTTTGATAAACTCATCCGGATCCTTATAAGGTTTCATATTCAATACCTTTGAGGAAACTCCTGCTTCCCTCAAAATCGGAATGGCCCTCAGTGCCGCCTTAACTCCCGCGCCGTCGCTGTCGTAGGTCAAAATCACCTGATCCGTGTACCGCTTTAGCACGGAGGCATGCTGGGAGGTAAAAGCAGTTCCCAGGGAAGCCACCGCGTTGGTAAAGCCAGCCTGGTGGAGGGAAATGACGTCCAGATAGCCTTCGCATACCAGCATATATTTCTCCCTGGAGGTCCTGGCATAATTTAAGCCGTAGAGATTGCGGCTTTTATCAAAAATCTTTGTTTCCGGCGAGTTTAAATATTTGGGCTCTCCGTCTCCCATCACACGTCCTCCGAAACCGATGACCCGGTTATGGATGTCCATAATGGGAAACATCACCCGGTTCCAGAACTTGTCCCTGCCTCCCCGCTCCTCAATGGTCACAAGGCCCGTCTCTTTCAAAAAGCTGTCCTCGTAGCCCTTCTCCTTTAAAAAGCGGTAAAGGTCGTCGCTGGTCTTGTTGGCGAATCCCAGGCCGAAGCGGAGAATGGTGGGGTCCTTCAGCTCCCGCTTGTCGTGGAGATAGCGATAGCCCGCCTGGCCGGCAGGAGATTTTAACTGATGGTAAAAATAATTGGCGGCCAGCTTGTTGACCTCCAAAAGCCTGGCCTTCAGATCCGCCTGTTCCCTGGCCTCCTTCTGGTATTCCATCTTGGGCAGGGCCACCCCCGCCCGGTCTGCCAGAAATTTCAGGGCCTCGGGGAAGGTATAATTTTCGTATTCCATCAAAAAGGTAATCACATTCCCCCCGGCGCCGCAGCCGAAGCAGTAGTACATCTGCTTCCCTGGCGACACGGAAAAGGAAGGAGATTTTTCATTGTGAAAGGGACAGAGGCCAAAATAATTGGCCCCCTTTTTCTGAAGCTTCACATATCCAGAAATCACATCCACGATGTCGTTCTTCTCCCTTACCTCTTCAACGACTTCCTCCGGATAGTACATATCGAGTAATTTGCTCCCTTCCTTTTTATATCTTTTATATCTAATTGTTCAGGACGGCTCATACCCCAAGGGCACCTAGTCTTCTTGCCCGTCCTGAACTGTTATATCACATTCCAGCGTTTGGGGACGAACAGCTCCTCGAACTGGTCGATGGCGTACACATCGCTCATCCCCGCTATGTAGTCGCAGACCACTCTGCTCTTTTTATCGCCCCGTTTTTCCATCAGCTGAAGGTATTCCGGCGGCAGTTTATCCACATGCTTTAAGTAATACTCATAGAGGGAGGCAAGCATCTGCTGGGCCTTTCCCTCCTCCGCCTTTGGAATCTCGTTTTTATAGACATGGTCGAACATCCAGCTCCTGAGGCCTTTCATGGCCTCCTCCATCCCTGGCGACATGGTGATTTCCGGCTTGTCCATGCTGTTGAAAATAATATCGTGAATCATAGTGTTTAACCGTTCCCGGACGCTATGTCCCAAAATATCCGTGTAGATGGCAGGCAGCTGGTCCTCCGTGAACATTTTCGCCCGGATGGCATCGTCGATATCGTGGTTGATATAGGCAATCTTGTCCGACAGCCGCACGATGGCTCCCTCCAAGGTGGAAGGATGGCCGGCCGTCCGATGGTTTAAGATTCCGTCCCGCACTTCCCAGGTCAGATTCAGTCCCTTGCCGTCCTTTTCCAGCACCTCCACCACCCGGACGCTCTGCTCATAGTGGGCGAATCCGTCCTCGCAAATCTGGTTCAGGATAAACTCCCCGGAATGGCCGAAGGGCGTATGCCCCAGATCGTGGCCCAAGGCGATAGCCTCCGTCAGGCTCTCGTTCAGCCGCAGGGACTTGGCAATGGTCCTGGCAATCTGGCTCACCTCCAGGGTGTGGGTCAGACGGGTACGGTAGTGGTCGCCCTCCGGCGCCAGAAACACCTGGGTCTTGTGTTTCAGCCTCCGGAAGGACTTGCAGTGGAGAATCCGGTCCCGGTCCCGCTGGTATTCCGGTCGGATATCGCAAAGAGGCTCCAGCCTGGCCCGTCCCCTGGTCCGGTTTGAAAATGACGCAAATGGGCTTAAATACTGTTCTTCCAAAGCTTCCAGCGATTCGCGGATATTCATGAACTGGTCCCCCTATTCTTATTATATTTCTCATTCCCTTATTTTACTACAAAAAATCCAATCTGCCTAGGGTGTGTCAGAATATTTTACAAATAGAGAGACAATTACGGCAGACTATCCGCTACGCACAAAGCCCCATACCCCACCTGAGGATTTGGAAAGGCGTCAAAGCCCGGGAGCTGCCTGGCCCCACGGCGCAGGTAGGCCTTTACTTTTTCTCCGTAAAGGTATGGGTCGTTTCCCTGGAGAATCCCCCACTCCATCATAAGGGCCCCACTCCCGGTGACAAATGGGGCCGCGAATGAGGTTCCGGTCACCGCCTCATACCCGCCGCCCGCCCGGGCCGTCACAATGTCCACCCCCGGCGCCGCCAAATCCGGCTTGTTCCCGCCTGGCTGGGCAGGAAGGCCTCTGCCGGAAAATGCCGCGTAGGACTGATAGGAATCATTGTAAGCGCCCACGGAAATCACCCCCCGAGCAGTAGAGGGGATGGTGAGGGTTCCATCGGGGGTAGAGGCCAGAAAGCGGGTAGCCGGATTTAAAGCCGTCTGAGAGGGGAGCCACATCTGATATTCCCCCGTTACCAGACGCCCGGGAATCAGACGGATCGTCCAGATTCCGCTGTCCACATAGTTCTCCTCCGGCTGGAACAAAAAATAGATTTCCTGTGCCGGACTGTAAGGCTTGGGCTCCCCATAATAGAGAAGGACCCTTGTTTTGCCGTAGCGAAAGGTCTGCAACCCCAGACGGCGGCTGACCGGTCCGCTTTCCTGCCCGGAGGGTGTAACCAGCACAATGTCAAATTCATCGGTGTAGGACTTCCACAGCTGAATACTGAATTCCGTCTCGTACTCCGTCACGGACAATTCCACCCGTTTCTCTCTTCCTTCTTCCAGACGTCCGGAAACATGGCCGCCTGCCGTCCCCTCGTTTCCGGTGCCGACGCAGATCACCATCCTCCCATTGTTAGCCGCGGTATCCAGGAAGGTTTCCAGAAGACTGGTGCCGTCATGGGAGCCATAGGTATTGCCAAAGCTTAGGTTGACCGCAACAGGCATGGAAAGCTCCCCCGCCGTTCGGACCACATAGTCCACGGCCTCCATCAGCTGGGTAGTTCTGGGAAAATTTCCGGGACTAGCAGCTCCCAGGCGCACCACAAGAAGAGGACTCTCCCAGGCAACGCCCCGGTAAAGTCCTCCGCTCTCTCTTCCGTTTCCCGCCGCAATTCCCGCAACCGCCGTGCCGTGTCCGCTAAGGTCAACAGACGGCACCAGCTGCAGAGCTTCCTGTCTGGTCCCGGCCGTCAGCGCCTCGTTAATCTGCTCCTGGCTGTAAATCCCCTTTTCCTGGTCCCACAACTCCAAAATCCGGGTAGTACCGTCCTCATTCCGGAAATCCTGGTGAAAATAGTCGATGCCGGAATCAATCACCGCCACCAGCACCCCAGCTCCCGTGAGCCCGAGGCCTCCGGACTGGACCTGACTTAGGCAGGAGGCGCTCCGGCCCATGTTCACGGCAAAATAAAGGAGCTTTGGTTTTTCCATATATAAAATCTGAGGAAGTCTCGTAATCTCATCCACCAGACCCTCGGGAGCTTTCAGAACAGCGTAGCCGCCCAGCAGTTCCTTTACCTGAACTCCCATTTCCTTTAAGGGCGTCAGGTCGCCGCTGTAGCGCACAATCAGCTCCCAGGTCCGCTCCTCAAAATCGTAACCGGTTCCCAGAGCCGCCGATTCCATCCGCTCCCTTGGGGTAGCATCCAGGGCCATATTCAGCAGATTTTCCCGTTTCTGGCTGTCCATTGAGGTCTCCTTTTGAAAGAAAGGTTCCTTACTCTATGATATGTTTCTTCCGCATCCTTATGATTTTCTCTTGGGATTTTTAGGAAACCATCCCCGCTCCACCCGTTTTTCCTGCTCCTTTAGCTCCAGGATGCTCCAGAGGCAGCTGCAGCCGATGACTCCCATCACCGCGGAAACCAGCACCTGAGCCACCGCCAGGCTGGCCGCCAGAAATAAAAGTCCGGCCAGCAGAAAAACCGGCCAGCAGCGAGAGGAAAAATAATACTCCGCCCGTATCACAATGGGGTGGAACACCCCGATTACCAGAAAACAGACTGCCGCAATCATAACGCCGTGATAATTCATCGATTTTTCCTATCCTCCTCATTTTCCATCAGTTTCAGGGACATATAGAGAACCGCCGCCTGCCGGAAAGACCTGGGATTGTAGCCGCAGAGCCGCCCAATCCGGTTCAGCTTGTATTGAAGACTATTTTTATGAAGGAATAGCCGGCTGCTGGTATTCTGCAGGGACATATCTTCCTGAAAATAGACCTTAAGAAGCTCCAGATCCTCCGGCGCCAGCTCCCCAATGGTTTTCTCCAGAAAAGCTTCCCTGGTTTCCCGGCGGATTTCTCCCAAAAGCAGCTCCAAATCCAGTCTTTCAAAGTCTGCCACCGCTCTTAAGGCTCCCGCGCTTTCCGCCGCCAGTCTGGCCTGCTGGTAGGAAATGTTTTGACTCCAAAATGGAGCGGCTTTTCCCAGTCCCATCCGCACCGTTCCCTTCAGATCAATGGCCAGATTCTGAAAAACAGACCGGTTTCTTATCCATCCA
Organism: uncultured Clostridium sp.; assembly: GCA_900547035.1. Classification (GTDB taxonomy): domain Bacteria; phylum Bacillota; class Clostridia; order Lachnospirales; family Lachnospiraceae; genus Enterocloster; species Enterocloster excrementigallinarum. Next base: position 71,325 of record URFM01000008.1, read on the forward strand.
TTTTCCGAAAGGATTAAAATATACTCCTCCGGATAGCAGAATGTGTGAAATTCTGTGCCTGTCTGCTCCAGAACCTTCAGGATTTTCTGCTCCGTCTGCTCGCTGATTCCAAAATTCTCCCTGCTCGCCAGGCTCAGCACAAGCGTCCGGTAAAGAGTATTTCGGCCAATATGAAATTGCTCCGCGGCGTAGGCCTTGTACTCCTTGGTCCGTTCCTGGGAAAAGACAGCGGAGCGTACCAGATAATCCAGATCTGCCTGCCGTCTGCTGCCCCGAAGATAATAAAGCTCCCGCTCCCTGAGAATCAAATCCGTAATCCGTACCGCCAGGCGGCCGAATCTCCTCACTTCTTCCGGCTCCCCGCTGATGCCCACCACTGCTACCGGTCTGCCCTGATGGCAAACGGGAATGTTCACTCCTTTTCGGGCTCCCGGGAACTGGCCGTCCTGGAATACCTCCAAAGTCTCATTTCTCTGTGCCGCCAGACGGCCCCCTTCGTGAAAATCTCCCACCCGTTTCTGATTAGTGCTGGCAATAATCCTACCCTTCCCCTCAATAAAATTCACATCGCAGCCACATACCTCTTTCACCGTTTCTACAATCTTCTGCGCCGTAGCCTTGCTGATCTTCTCCATCCCCTTCCCTCCTACAATATAAGTTTATGGTCTTTATAACATATATTTTGTCTATTTTCAACATTTTTTTATTTTGTATAACATATCTGAAACCATACAATCTGCTACAATAAAGTTAACCATTTATGTATTGAAGGAGAAGGAGGAACAACATGAACATTACCATTGCCATTGATTCTTTTAAAGGAAGTCTCTCTTCCATGGAGGCCGGTCAGGCCGTTGCGGAGGGAATCCGCCGCGTAATGCCTTCCGCCGGAATTCGGATTCGTCCCCTGGCGGACGGAGGTGAGGGAACCACCGAGGCTCTGACCGCCGGACTGGGCGGAGAGCTGAAATCCCTGACTGTTACCGGCCCTCTGGGCCGTCCGGTAACCGCATCCTATGGTTTGATCCGGGAGCGGAAGATGGCTGTGCTGGAAATGGCCTCCGCTGCCGGCCTCACACTGATTTCCCAGGAGGAGCGCAATCCTCTGGAGGCCACCACCTACGGCGTAGGCGAAATGATTCGGGACGCCATCGGGGAGGGCTGCCGTCATTTTCTCGTAGGCATCGGGGGCAGCGCTACCAATGACGGCGGAACCGGCATGCTCTCCGCTCTGGGCTTTCAGTTTCTGGATTCCGAGGGGCAGCCCATCCCCCTCGGGGCAAAAGGGCTGGAAAATCTGGCCCGTATCTCGACGGAGAACGCCCGTCCGGAGCTTTCCCAGTGTTCCTTCCATATTGCCTGCGACGTGACCAATCCTCTCTGCGGTGAAAATGGCTGCAGCGCCGTCTACGGTCCCCAAAAGGGAGCGGACCCGGAAATGATTCGGCAGATGGACCAGTGGATGGAGCGCTACGGAGACCTGGCCGCCCGGACCTTCCCCGCCGCCGACAAAGAAGCCCCCGGAGCCGGAGCCGCCGGAGGCCTTGGATTTGCATTTCTTACTTTTTTAAATGGTTCCCTGGAATCCGGGGTAGGGATGGTGCTGAAGGAAATCAACTTAAAAGATGATATCCGGGACGCCGATTTGGTCATCACCGGAGAGGGCCGTCTGGACGCCCAGACCGTTATGGGAAAGGCTCCCATCGGGGTGGCCCACCTGGCCAAGGAATACGGGAAGCCGGTCATCGCCTTTTCCGGCGCCGTCACCCGGGAGGCCGGTCTCTGCAATCAACACGGCATCGACGCCTTCTTCCCCATTATGAGGGGCGTGGTCTCCCTCCAGGAGGCCCTGGACCCGGGGGAGGCCCGAATCAACGCGGCGGATACGGCGGAGCAGGTATTCCGTCTGATTCAGCTTAAGCTTTCCTGTTAAATGCCTGGAAGCCCGGATAAACCGCCGCCTCTTGTAACTCCTCCTCAATCCGCAGAAGTTGATTGTACTTGGCTACCCGATCGCTTCTGCTGGGAGCTCCCGTCTTAATCTGGCATGTGTTCAGAGCCACAGCCAGGTCCGCGATGGTGGTATCCTCCGTTTCACCGGAGCGGTGGGAGGAGATGGCGGTGTATCCGGCCTTGTGGGCCATCTTGATGGCCTCCAGGGTCTCCGACACGGAGCCAATCTGATTCAGCTTAATGAGGATGGAATTACCACAGCCCATCCGGATGCCCTTTTTCAGGCGCTCCGTGTTGGTCACGAACAAATCGTCCCCCACCAGCTGGACCTTGTCTCCCAGCTCCTTTGTCATATACTGCCAGCCTTCCCAGTCCTCCTCGTCCAGTCCGTCCTCGATGGACCAGATGGGGTATTTTTCCACCAGTTCCTTCCAGTGGGACACCAGCTCCTGGGAGGTGAATTTCTTTTTGCACTTGGGAAGGATATATTCTCCCTTTCTCTCTCCCTTCCACTCGCTGGAAGCAGCGTCCATGGCCAGCACAAAATCCGTTCCCGGCTCATAGCCCGCCTGGCGGACGGCTTCCAGAATATACCGGATGGCCTCCTCGTCGCTGGCCAAATCCGGAGCAAATCCGCCTTCATCGCCTACGGAGGTTGCCAGACCCTTGGATTTCAGCAGGGCCGCCAGGGCATGGAACACCTCCGCGCACCAGCGCAATCCCTCCCGGAAGCTCTCCGCCCCCACGGGCATAATCATAAATTCCTGAACATCCACCGTGTTGGCCGCGTGGGCGCCGCCGTTGAGAATATTCATCATAGGGACGGGAAGCCGGTTGGCGCTTACACCGCCCAGAAAGCGGTACAGCGGAATGCGTAGGGACAAGGAAGCCGCCCTGGCGCATGCGATGGATACCGCCAGAATGGCGTTGGCTCCCAGCCTGGACTTATCGTTTGTTCCATCCGCCCGAATCATGGCCTGGTCCACCTCGTAGGTGCGGGAGGCGTCCATCCCGCGGAGCACATTGCTGATGACGGTATTGATATTCTCCACTGCCTTCAGGACGCCCTTTTTCCCGTAGCGGGCCGGGTCGCCGTCCCTCAGTTCCAGTGCCTCAAACTCTCCTGTGGAAGCGCCGCTGGGGGCAGTCCCCCGCCCGATGGTCCCGTCCTCCAGATAAACCTCCGCTTCCACTGTTGGATTTCCCCGGGAATCCAGGATTTCTCTGCCAGTTATCTTTACAATTTTCAATCCGTTCATGCCTTTGACATCCTTTCTTTTTTCAGAAGCCCATTTGTCAGGCTCCCGGTTCATTCTTGCAGATCGTTAGCCGTATTTGGTTAGCTGTGCTAAGTTAGCTTTATCTAACTATCTGCATCCTATCAGAAGGATACCCAAAATGCAATGTGATTATTTATCAATAGGCTCCCGGCTCTTCCGCTTTTCCCGAATCCGGTTCCGGTTGTACACCAGATGAAGGGTCATGGCATCTTCCGCCCCTACCCCGTCCCTCGCTTTCACCGCCTCCACAATGGCTCGGTGGCTCTCCAGGGTCTCGTTCATCAGCTCATTGCTGGTCATATCGATAAACATGTCGATGGCCTTGGAAATAATAGGAATCAGATGGGGAAATACCAGGTTGCCGCTGAGTTCCCCCAGCTTCGCGTGAAAGGCGTTATCCGCCTTGTTGTGGGGCTGGCCGCTGCGGTAGAGCCGTTCCACCTCGTCCGCTAGCTCTTCCAGCTTTTTTGCCTGCTCCTGATTCGCTCTCTGGGCCGCCCGGGCCGCGATTCGGGGCTCCACCAGAAGGCGAAACTCCATCAAATCCTCCACCAGCCGCTCCTTATCCCGGATAAAGAAAAGGCCCAGCGGGTCTTCGGAAATCCCCGTATTCTTGCTGACATAGATTCCGGAGCCGTGGCGCACCTCCAGAATATTTCTGGAGGACAGCATGCGCACCGCCTCCCGGGTGGTAGTGCGGCTCACGTCCAGGTATTTCATCAGTTCACTTTCGCTTGGCAGTCGGTCCCCCTCGGTCAGCCCCTGCTCAACGATATAATCTACAAGCTGGTCCGCCGTCCGCTGCACCAGCGTTCTGTTGTCTTCCATTTTCTTCTCCTCTCTTCCGGTATGCCGCGCAAATTCCCTTTTCTTCGGGTTTGCCGCGCAAATTTTCTTCTCCTCTTTTCCCGTTTTCCGCGCAGCACACACTGCGCCTTTTTGACGCAGTCTCCCTTTGATATCATTATATCGGATAACCGACATTTTTTCAAACTCATACTATCTATTTTCCCATTTTTCTTCGATTTTTCAGGATTTTCTCAAAATATATTGCAGTTTTTTTCCGAAAGTGATACTATGAATTTAACAATATTAAATGATACAAGCATCAAAAGGCCATGCGGGCTGTGATTGCACAGGCAAGCATGACTTTGGGACGCGTACAAACACCGAAAAGCAGCCATTTTTCATAGAAAAATGAGCGGATTTGAGGTGTTTGCAGGAGTGCGGGAGTGCGCCAGCATGGAGCAATCCGTGTATCATGGCGTCAAAACACCTTTTGACGCCTTCATCACTAAACACTGAAAAATCAGAAAAAGGAGAACGTTTATGATTAGTCAGGAAATCCGGAAAATCGCCCCCGAGCAGGACCCCCTTCGGATGGGCATGGGCTGGACCGTGGAGGATTTGTCCAAGCCCCAGATTATGATTGAAAGCACCTTCGGCGACAGCCATCCGGGAAGCGCAGGCCTTCTGGAGCTGGTCAACCAGGCGGCGGAAGGGGTACATGAGGCCGGCGGAAAGGCGGCCCGGTATTTTACCACCGACATCTGCGACGGCATGGCCCAGGGCCACGACGGCATCAACTACTCTCTGGCCCACCGGGACATGATTTGCAACATGATTGAAATCCACGCCGGAGCCACCCCCTTCGACGGCGGCGTCTTTATCGCCAGCTGCGACAAGGGCGTTCCCGCCCATCTGATGGGCATTGGCCGCACCAGTATGCCTTCCATCCTGGTCACCGGCGGCGTCATGGATGCCGGCCCCGACCTTTTGACCCTGGAGCAGATTGGCATGTACTCTGCCATGTGCCAGCGGGGAGAAATTTCCGAGGAGAAGCTGACTTATTACAAGCAGCACGCATGTCCCTCCTGCGGAGCCTGCTCCTTTATGGGAACCGCTTCCACCATGCAGATTATGGGGGAGGCCCTGGGGCTGATGATTCCCGGCTCCGCCCTGATGCCCGCTACCTGCCAGGACCTCCAGGACATGGCCCGCAAGGCCGGTCAGATGGCTGTGGAACTGGCCCGCAAGGGACTGAAAGCCAGGGATATCGTTACCTTAAAGTCCTTTGAAAACGCCATCATGGTCCATGCCGCTATTTCCGGCTCCACCAACTCCCTCATCCACATTCCGGCCATCGCCCACGAATTTGGAATCTCCATCGATTCCGAGCTCTTTGACCGGATGCACCGGGGGGCCCACTATCTGCTGGATATCCGTCCCGCCGGAAAATGGCCGGCTCAGTATTTCTACTATGCAGGAGGCGTTCCCAGGGTGATGGAGGAAATCAAGTCCATGCTCCATATGGATGTGATGACCGTGACAGGAAAGACTCTGGGGGAAAACCTGGAAGATTTGAAGAAGAACGGCTTCTATGACAAGTGCGATGAATACTGCGCCAAGGTAGGCTTAAAGTGGCAGGATATCATCCGGCCCTTCGACCACGCCATCGGGACCAACGGCGCCATCGCCATCTTAAAGGGCAACCTGGCTCCTGAGGGCGCGGTCATCAAGCACACCGCCTGCCCCAAGGAAATGTTTGAGGCCACCCTGTCCGCCCGTCCCTTTGACAGCGAAGAGGAGGCCCTGGCTGCGGTGCTGCGCCACGACATCCATCCCGGCGAGGCCGTATTCATCCGCTACGAAGGGCCCAAGGGCAGCGGCATGCCGGAGATGTTCTACACCTCGGAAGCCATTTCCTCCGACAAGGAGCTGGGCAAAACCATCGCCTTGATTACGGACGGACGATTCTCCGGGGCTTCCACCGGACCTTCCATCGGGCATGTATCCCCCGAGGCGGCAGAAGGCGGCCCCATCGCCCTGGTGGAGGAAGGGGATTTAATCCACATCAGCATCCCGGACCGGAAACTGGAAATTGTCGGCGTCAAGGGCCAGCCCAGGACGCCGGAAGAGATGGAGGAGATTTTGGCAGAACGGAAAAAGAACTGGAAGCCCAGACCCTCCAAGTATCAGTCCGGCGTACTGAAGCTGTTCTCCGAGCACGCGGTATCGCCGATGAAGGGCGGGTATATGGAATAAAGAGCAAAACAAGAGCCGGTCACTGCGGCAAATCCCTGCCCGCAACCGGCTCTTTGTATTTGTTTTCCTGTTCTCTGCACGCTGTTTTTATCCCACGCACCGCTCCTCCAAAATCCCCGTCAGGGCGGCGCCGCTGCTGGTATGACAGCGGACAATATCCGTGCGGCTCTCGTCCACCTCGCCCAGGGCGCATTTAATCATTTTGTGGGAGACGGTATTGGTAAACAGGACCAGCAGGTCCGGCCTTCCAATCTGTTTGTCCATGTCGGCGCTCATCTGGGTAAACACCTTTGCCTTGCATTTATAGCTCTTGCAGATTTTTTTGTACTGGCTGACCATCCGGTCATGTCCTCCGATAATCACAACGCTCATAACGCCTTCCTCCTGAATCTCTATGTCTGAAAAATGATAACCGCTTTAAGTTAGTCTATGCTAACTCCATGGTTATACTATACTAACTTTATAGGAATTTGTCCAGAGCATCCTGCGATAATATTTCTCATTTACCCGTCAATCCGACCGGTTTTTCAGTCCTCCAGATACCCCCGATAATCCGCCGTATTCAAAATCTCATTGGCCCGGAGCTCCTCCTGCTGATCCGGCGGCCTTACCCCGGAAAGGCCGTAGGGAATCCTCAGCTTTTCCCACTTAAAAATTCCAAGAGTGTGGTAGGGAAGGACTTCCACCCGTCGGACCGTTTTCAGGGAGTCGATGAACCGGGACATTTCCCTTAAATCCTCCTCCTGGTCCGTCCACCCCGGCACCAGTACATGGCGAATCCACATTTTTTTGCCCTGGTCCGAGAGCCAGGAGGCCATCCGAAGGATATTCTCATTCCCCCAACCGGTCAGTTTCCGGTGAATCCCACTGTCCATCTCCTTCAAATCCAGAAGGAACAAATCCGTCACCTGAATCAGCTCCTTCATTTTCCGGAAAAAGGGATTCTCCATGGTAAAGGGATTTCCCGCCGTGTCCAGGCAGGTGTGGATTCCTGCCTCCTTTGCCCGGGTAAAAAGGTCAATAACAAAATCCATCTGCAGCAGAGGCTCCCCTCCGCTGACGGTGATTCCTCCCCGCTTTCCCCAGTAGGAGCGGTAGCGCAGGGCGGCGCTCACCATCTGCTCCGCCGTGGCCGGCTCTCCCCCTTCCGTCGCCCAAGTCTCCGGGTTGTGACAGTATTTGCAGCGCATCCGACATCCCTGGAGGAAAATCACATACCGCACCCCGGGGCCGTCCACGGAGCCGAAGGTTTCCACCGAATGGATTCTCCCAACCGCCTGAGGGCGGCCCGACGGCCGCCCCTTTGCATCATTCTTCATCGTTCCGTTCACTCCCCGCAGTTCCCTACATCCGGTCGTGGCAGGTTCTGGAAATTACATCCAGCTGCTGCTCTCTGGTCAGGTCGATAAACTTTACCGCGTAGCCCGATACCCGGATGGTAAAGTTCGCGTACTCTTCCTTCTCCGGATGCTCCATGGCGTCAATCAGCTTTTCCCTGCCGAACACGTTCACATTCAGGTGGTGGGCTCCCTGGTCAAAATAGCCGTCCATCACCTGGACCAGGTTCACCGTCCGCTCGTCCTCGTCATGGCCCAGAGCGTCCGGGTTGATGGTCTGGGTATTGGAGATTCCGTCCAGAGCCCACTCATAGGGCAGCTTGGCCACGGAATTGAGGGAAGCCAAAAGGCCGTTCTGCTCCGCGTTGTAGCTGGGGTTGGCGCCGGGAGACAAGGGCTCTCCCGCTCTTCTGCCGTCGGGCATATTTCCGGTGGCCTTGCCGTAAACCACATTGGAGGTAATGGTCAAAATGGAGGTGGTGGGCTCGGAATTCCGGTAGGTGTGACGCTTTTTTAATTTCTCCAGGAAGGTCTTCAGCAGCCAAACCGCGATATCATCGGCCCGGTCGTCATCGTTTCCATATCTGGGGAAGTCCCCGGTAGTCTCGAAGTCGGTAATCAGGCCGTCCTCCTCCCGGATGGCTCTCACCTTGGCGTACTTGATGGCGCTTAAGGAGTCCACCACATGGGAGAATCCGGCAATTCCGGTGGCGAAGGTGCGGCGCACATCGGTGTCGATCAGGGCCATTTCCGCCGCCTCGTAGTAGTATTTATCGTGCATGTATTGAATCAGGTTCAGGGTATTCACATACAGTCCGGCCAGCCAGTCCATCATCAGGTCGAACTTGTGGATGACCTCATCGTAATCCAGGTACTCGGAGGTAATGGGCGCCAGCTCCGGTCCTACCTGCTCCCTGGTCTTCATATCCCGGCCGCCGTTCATGGCGTACAGCAGGCACTTGGCCAGGTTGGCCCTGGCGCCGAAGAACTGCATCTCCTTTCCGGTCTGGGTGGCGGACACGCAGCAGCAGATGGAGTAGTCGTCTCCCCAAACCGGCTTCATCACGTCGTCATTCTCGTACTGGACGGAACTGGTGCGTATGGAAATGCGGGCCGCGTATTTCTTGAAGCTTTCCGGCAGGGCGGAGGAATAGAGCACCGTCAGATTGGGCTCCGGGGAGGGTCCCATATTTTCCAGGGTGTGAAGGAAGCGGTAATCGGTCTTGGTCACCATGGAACGGCCGTCCATTCCGATGCCCGCCACCTCCAGGGTAGCCCACACCGGGTCGCCGGAGAACAGCTGATTATAGGAGGGGATTCTGGCGAATTTCACCATGCGGAACTTCATCACCATATGGTCAATGAGCTCCTGGGCTTCCTTTTCCGTCAGGATTCCCCGGTCCAAATCCCTCTGGATGTAAATGTCCAGGAAGGTAGAAATCCTTCCCACGCTCATGGCCGCGCCGTTCTGGGTCTTGATGGCTGCCAGGTAGCCGAAATACAGCCACTGCACCGCTTCCCTGGCGTCCTTGGCCGGCTTTGAAATGTCAAATCCGTAGGAAGCCGCCATTTTCTTCATATCCTTCAGGGCCCGGTACTGGTCCGACAATTCCTCCCTCTGACGGATAACGTCATCGGTCATGGTCCCGTCGCCGCAGTTGTTGTAGTCGTTCATCTTCTGTTCCATCAGATAGTCGATGCCGTAAAGAGCCACCCTCCGGTAGTCTCCCACAATCCGGCCTCTGCCGTATGTATCGGGAAGCCCGGTAATAATCTTGTTGTGCCGGGCCTTGCGGATTTCCGGACTGTAGGCGTCGAACACGCCCTGGTTGTGGGTCTTGTGGTATTCCGTAAAAATCTTGTGGAATTTGGGATTGGGCGTATAGCCGTAGGTGGTGCAGGCCTCCTCTGCCATCTTGATTCCGCCGAAGGGCATGAAGGCCCGCTTTAAGGGTTTGTCCGTCTGCAGTCCCACTACCTTCTCCAAACTCTTGTACTCCTCGCTGATATAGCCGGGGCCGTAGGCCGTCAAGGTGGAAACCACCTCCGTCTCCATATCCAGAACGCCTCCTTTGGCCCGCTCCTCCTTCTGGAACTCCTTTAAAATTCCCCAGAGCTTGTCCGTAGCCTCTGTAGGGCCTTCCAAAAAGGACTCGTCCCCGTCGTAGGGCTTATAATTTTTCTGGATAAAATCCCTGGTATTAATCTCCTCTTTCCAGAGCCGTCCCTGAAAGCCCTCCCACTGTTCCATCTGCACCATGTTTATATTCCTCCTTTTGTTGTATATTGTATACATAAATATGCGAAAGAGTTTGCTCCGAGAATCTAAAACAGCGATGCCTCCGAGCGTTATTGTTTTTGGTTAGCTTTATCTAACCATTCAATATATTAGCATTGACTAACCTGTAATTCAAGAGGGCTGAGGTGATAATATTTCTCGTTTTATCAGAACGAATCGTAGCGTAAAATTGTCAAAAGTGTGCGAACCCTTCTGTCCCCCCTTCTGCTTCCATTTGAATATTTTTTCTGTATTGGCTGGGGGTAACTTTGAAAATCTTTTTAAATGACTTCAGGAAACTGGTGTAGTCTGAAAATCCACAGGCTATGCAGGTGTCCAGAACAGCGACTCCTCTCTGCAGATATTCTTTGGCCAGGGCTGTTCTTTTAAAGATGATATACTGATAGATACTGCTTCCGGTGTAAGCTTTAAAGAGCCGGGATAAATATCCCTTGCTGATATAAACGGATTCCAAAACCTCATCTACCGTCAGACCCGGGTCTGTAAAATGTTCGTTTATATACTCCACCGCCGCCGTCACAAAATTGTTGGTCGCCGGAAGCCGGGCCGGCGACTGGACCTGGAGGACCCGTCTCAGCTCCACAAACAGCTCTACTGCCAGACAGGGCACAATCAATTTCTGGTATTCCGCATCCTGATGGTTGCAGTAAAAAGCCCGTTCAAAGAAATTCCGGAACAGCCAGAAATTTTCCGGCGAATAGTCCAGAATCCGCACCTGCTCCGTGAACAAGTCCGCTCCGAACGGCGCGTCTGATTTCTTAAGGAGCGCCTCCAGATACTGAGGGAAAATATGAAAAACCATCCGCTCATACCGCTTGGTCCCATCCGCCACAACCGTCCTGTGGATACAGCCAGGTGGTATAATCACCATTGCTTTTCTCGGCACCTGGTAAAGAACGCCTTCCGCTGCCACCTGTATTTCCCCGTCCATAACCAGCATTAATTCAATATAGTTGTGGTCATGCAGGAGAAAGGAGCCAAAAACCGTATCCGCAAAATGTAGTAATTCGATACCTTCTGAAAAAGGTGTACGCACAATAGGTTTCCCAAACAAGGGGAATTTTTCAACATTTTTCATGGATTTTTTCCTCATTTGCCACGATTTGTTTTTAAATATAATCATTTATATCCGAAATTTTCTAATTATAGTTCATTATAATGTAGAAAATATATAATGTCAATTTTTACAATATTTGTAGTCCGAATCACAACGCATCCTATCCCTCTTCCATAGTACAATAAATCTAACGTTTAACGGCAAATCCATTCCAATCGGAGTGGAGCCGCAAAAATTTTATCATTATTAGGAGGGTTTTTATGAAAAAATTAGCAGCGCTTGCATTAACCGCCGCGTTAGGGCTTAGTGCCGTCCTGAGCGGATGCACCATCGACGGAGAGGGCGAAAGTACCCAGGCTGTATCAGAGGGTTCTTCCAATGAAAAAAAGGTCATCTATTTTGTCAGCCTGAGAGTCGGTGGCGCCGCGTGGAGTCAGGCCCAGCAGGGTTTTGAAGATGCCTGCGAGGAACTGGGATATGAGGGATATTACGTTGCGCCTACGACAGCCAACGATTCCTCTCAGATGGCAAATCTCTGCGAAACTGCCATGACCAGCGGAGCCGATGCCATTTTAGGCCCCCTGTTTGATAAAGATGTCTTTGAGGATATCATCAACCGGGCCCACGACCAGGGCATGCTGGTAGGAACAGTTAATACCTATCTGGGCGGAATCGAAGATTTTAACATCGGAACCGACCAGGTCAATTCCGGTGTCACCCAGGCTCAGACATTGATTGACCTTGTTGGCGACAATCCCTGTAAAGTAGTGTGGATGACAATGAACCTGAACAATGCCAGCACCATGGAAACCTACGATGCCTTCTGCGAAACGTTGGAAGGCCACAGCAACATTTCTATCCATGGCATCGAACTGGATGACAACAATCCGACCACTGCCGCCGACAAGATGAACAATCTGTGGAAGGCTGACCCAGAAATTAACGCTGTCATCTGCAATGACTCTTCCGGCGCCAGCCTGGGTGTCCCGAATTTCATCGAAGAGAACCAACTCCAGGAGCAATTTTATTCCATCGGAATCGATGCATCCGCGGATATCCTGAACTATGTCATGACCGGCGCCCTGGACTGCACGTTGGACCAGAACTTCTACCGGATGGGCTATGAAAGTGTTTATATGCTGAAGGATATGTGGGATGGAAAAGAAGTGGAAAAGCAGGTTGACTCCGGAATGAACTGTGTAACCGCAGAGAACGCGGTGGAGTACGGCGCCTCCCGCGGCTATGAGGTAACTGCTGTTCCGTCAGAAGAATAAATGCGAAAGGAGCGTTATCTATGGAACATGTAATGCACAAAACAGATAAAAATGTTTCCCATCGCTTCTCCTCCGTTTTTAAACGGCCGGAGATGGGAGCCATCCTTCCGATTATTGTCATGGTGATTGTCATCGGTATGGTTAATCCCAGCTTTTTTACCGCCCGGAATTTGGTAGATGTCCTTCGGGCTACCAGCTATTCTTTCATCGTGGCCGCTCCCTTAACCTGTTTGTTTATCTCCGGCGGTTCTGACCTTTCGGTCAGCGCCGTCACCAACCTGGGCGGGATTATCTGCGGTTGGGCTATGACGCTCTGGAACCTTCCCATCTGGGCGGCAGTTTTGATTACCTTGCTTGTAGGCGCTGTCTGCGGCCTTCTCAAAGCAGCCGTTGTTGTAAAAATGGCCCTTCCGCCATTTATCATGACCTTAGGACTCCAGTATGTTATCAACGGCTTTGTTCTGGTCAGCACCAATGGCCTTCCGGTCACCGGATTCTCCGACAGCTTTAAAATGCTTGGGCAGGGCCGTGTCCTGGGCGTTTACTGGACCGTCATCATTGCCATTATAGAAGGCTTCCTGATTCACGGAATGCTGGTCCGCACCAAATTCGGGCGTCAGATATGCGCAGTGGGCGGCAATCAGGAAACCGCCAAACTGGCAGGAATCAACGTAGACCGTGTCCGCACGATTACCAATGTCCTTGTATCCGTTTTAGCGGCTTTCTGCGGCATCTGTATGGCCAGCCGTTTCAACAGCGCTCAGACCGCAGTGGCTACCGGAACAGAAATGACCATCATGTCCTCCGTTATCATCGGCGGAACTTCTATGATGGGCGGCAGCGGTACGATTATCGGTTCTCTTTTGGGCTGTCTTCTCCTTGCGGTAATCAACAATGGACTGGTCCTGATGCATGTCTCCAGTTTTTGGCAGAATCTGATTTTTGGCGCAATCCTTATCATTTCTATCATGATTGACAAATACCGCCGTGAAAAAAGCGGAGGCGGGATGTAGCAGTGCAGCCAAAGAAAGGAGAGGCCAACTATGAATAAACCGATTGTTTTGGAAATGCGCCATGTGACTAAGCGGTTCCCAGGTGTCCTTGCCCTGGATGATGTAAACCTCGACCTGCGAAAGGGAGAAATCCTGGGCGTATGCGGGGAAAACGGAGCCGGAAAATCCACTCTCATGAAAGTTCTCTCCGGCAGTTACTCCAACCGGGAATATGAGGGAGAAATCGTTATTGATGGAGTGGTACAGAAATTTGAAAATGTTGCCATGGCTCAGAAGGCCGGCATCGAAATGGTCTATCAGGAAATGAACATGATGCTGGACGGAAGCGTCGCGGAAAATCTGTTTGTGGGAAACCTTCCCGGAAAAGGCGCTTTCGTCGATTATCCCAAACTCTATGCCGATACCCACAGACTCTTGGACCAGGTCAAGCTGGATTTGGACCCGTCCCAGCCTGTCCGTCCTCTCAACAGCGGACAGATGCAGATGCTAAGCCTGATGCGGGCTGTAGCAAAAAAGCCGAGGATACTCGTACTGGATGAGCCCACTACCGCCCTGACGGATTCCGAAGTAGAAATCATGATGGAGCTGCTGAACCAGCTGAGGGATTCCGGTGTCAGCTGCATTTACATCAGCCACAAAATGGGAGAAATCTACCGTCTCTGTGACCGGGTCCTGGTCCTTCGGGACGGGCACACCATCTCCTGCTATGACATCAAAGATGTGGTAGAGTCCACTCTCATCGAGGATATGGTCGGGCGAAAGGTAGAAAATCTCTATCCCAAATCCTCCCATGTAGATGATAGCCAGGAGGTCCTCCGTGTGGAGCACCTGTATGTTCCCCACCCCAATATCCGGGGAAAGTACATTGTAGAAGATATCTCCTTTTCCCTGAAAAAGGGGGAAATCCTGGGAATCGGAGGACTGGTAGGAGCTGGAAGGAGCGAGATTCTGGGGGCGATTTTCGGACAGTACAATAAGCATGTGCGCAAAGAGGTCTATGTAAACGGAAAACCTGTTTCCATACACTCTCCCAAGGATGCCATCCGGTACGGCATCGGTTTCGTCACAGAAGAGCGCAAGCGCAATGGAATCATCTGGATGCTGAGTATCCGGGAAAACATTTCCATCGCCAGTCTCCATCAGCTTTCAAAGGGCATTTTTGTAAATCAGGGAAAAGAAAGGGCTGAAATCCAAAAGCTCTCTGATAAACTGCGCATCAAAGCCCCGTCAATGGAAACCAAATTAATCCAGCTTTCCGGTGGAAATCAGCAGAAGGTAATCCTTGCGAAGTGGCTTTTAAACAATCCTCAAATCCTGTTTATGGATGAGCCTACCAAGGGAATCGACGTTGGGACCAAGGCGGACTTTTACAATCTGATGTGCGATTTGACTGCTGCAGGCGTATCCATTGTCATGGTCAGTTCCGATATGCCGGAGCTGGTATCTATGAGCGACCGCTGCATTATCATCAGCAATGGTCATATAACCGGAGAGCTGAAAAAAGATGATATTAACGAAGTGAATGTAATGAAAGCCGCAATTGCGGAATAACGAGGTATGCAAAATGGAAAAAATCGATATCCATCTTCATTTAGGTGTGGAGGATTTCATCAGAAATCCAGCCGGCGGGCGCGGCGAGAAGGTTACATACGTTTCCGGAACCACTCCCCACCCGGTACAGGCAAAAATGAGCGGAGCCCTGGAAATGCTCCCCCACTTAAAAGAGCTTGGGATTTCACAGGGAATCCTCCTCTCCTCCGGGGAATCAGGCGAAACCGGGACCAGCAATCCTCAGGTCCGTCAGGCCGCCGCCCTTGCGCCTGATGTTTACCGCTGGATGTGCAATGTTGATCCGAAGGAACCGGATACCCTGCCGGTCCGGCTTGCCCAATACAAAGAGCAGGGAGCAGTGGGAATTGGGGAATTTATGATAAATGAGTGGATTGACTCCCCCTTTATCGAATCTGTTTTTTCGGCAGCGGAGGCGTTAAATCTCCCAATCCTTTTTCACATGAGCCCGGAAGCGGGATTTAACTATGGCATTGCCGACCATCCCGGACTTCCTCTTCTGGAGGCCGCCCTGAGCCGTCATCCGGAGCTGACCTTTATCGGACACAGCCAGCCTTTCTGGCATGAGATTTCCAGGGATGCCCAGCCTGATTCAAAATCCCGGAATAGCTGGGGAGAAGGTCCCGTCACCCCAGGAGGACGCCTAATCCAGCTTTTTGACCGTTTTCCCAACCTTTACGGGGATTTATCTGCCAACAGCGGAGGGAACGCCATCATGCGGGATGAGGAGTTTGGCCTGAAATTCCTTGAAACCTATCAGGACCGCCTGATGTTTGGAACGGATATGACCAATACGGATTCCTATTTTCCCTTGGGCGGCTGGCTGGATAAGCAATTCGGGCAGGGAAATCTCTCTTCCTCTGTCTATCAGAAGATTTGCCGAGAAAATGCGAAGCGTATTTTCGGACTATAAAATCACGGGGCAGGAGCACCTCCCACGGCACTCCTGCCCCATTCCCCTCTATCTCAATGATCCGGTGAATTTCTTCACTCCTCTTTCGTCTCTTCTTTCGCTTCTGCTTTCTTCTCATCCTTACTCTTCATATAAGCATCCATGGCCTCCGCCACCTTCTTGGAGTAAGCCACCGCCTGAACCACCGTCTTGGCACCCAGCACCACGTCGCCGGAGGCGAAGATGCCCTCCACTGTGGTTTCGCCGTTCTCATCTGTCTCCAGCAGGCCGCTCTGGGTGGCCTTCAGCCCTTTTGTGGTATTCACCAGCTTGCTCTTAGGACCCTGGCTGATGGAAATGATGGTGGAATCCGCATAGACCTGCTCCGTCTCTTCGGAATAGCCGGTAATCTTCCCCTCCTCATCCCGGTAAACCTTCCGGAACACGGGACCGTCATCGTTGATCTCCACGATGCTCATATTATACTCAAACTTGGCGCCGTCCAGCATAGCGTAAGATGTTTCGTGCTGGCTTGCATCGGAATGGTTTCCTCTGGCATAGAGGGTTACATCGTGAGAACCATGACGGATGACCGTCCGGGCCACATCCATGGCAGAATTTCCTACGCCGATGATGGCCACCCGGTTGCCCAGGTCGTAGGCATCGGGGTTTGCCAGATAGTCGATGGCAAAATGGACATTTCCCAGGGACTCTCCCTTCACTCCCAGAGTTTTCGGACGCCACACGCCGGTTCCGATGAAGATGCTCTCATACCCGTCCCGGAACAAATCCTTAATCTCCAGAGCGCCGCCGATGGTGGTGTTGGGACGGATTTTGATTCCGATTTCCAGCAGTTTCTTTTTGTATCTCTGCAAAATGGTTTTCGGCAGACGGAATTCCGGAATTCCATACTGAAGTACGCCGCCGATTTTATCTCTGGAGTCAAAAATCGTCACACTGTAGCCCTTCTTGGTCAGCATGATGGCGATGGTAATGCCCGCCGGACCGGCGCCGATCACCGCCACCTTCTTCCCGTTCCTGGGCGCACATTCCACCTTAATCCGCTCAAAGCAAGTATCGGAAATATAGTTCTCGATGCTACTGATATGAACCGGCTGTCCTTTTCTTCCCAGAACACAGTGTCCCTCGCACTGATTCTCGTGATTGCAGACCATAGAACATACCAGGGACATGGGATTATTTTCAAACAGCATAGCCGCCGCTTCCTCCAGCTGCCCCTCCTTTAAGGCCTTAATCATCACCGGTATGGACGTGTGGATTGGACACCCCTGCTGGCACATGGGTTTCTTGCACTGCAGACAACGATTCGCTTCATCAATTACATGTACTGCCATATTTAATCTTCTCCCTCCAAAAAGCCATATTGCGTTTCTATCCGGAGAACATCATAGCACACCGCATTTTGAATTTCTGTACTTTTTTTGAAACAGCTCGTCGGCTTTTTAACAATTTTTGGGGATTTTTTCCTGAAAATCCTCCCTATTTTCCGCTTTTCACCCTTCGGGCAAAGGCCCGAAACAGTCCGGCTCCCTCCAAAACCCGGGCTACATAGTAAAAAATCAGGGAATCGATGGGCCACATTATCAGATTTTTCACAATCCGGTCCGGCAGGATAGCCCAAAATCCCTTTCCCATCAGAAGGGAGAGGCAGTAGGTGTTGAGTACGATATTGCACACAATCACCACCACCAGCTTTGCCGCCAAAACCCGGCGGAAGGTCAGCCGCCTTCCGTAAAAAAAGAACCCGTAAATCGTACCGGCAATCATGGTAACCAGGGTCAGAGGAGGAAAAAATCCTCCCACCGGCTTCAGAAAATACTTCAGAATGTCCATGGTCCCGTTAAAAATCAGCCCCACAGCCGGGCCAAAGAGCCATGCCACGAACAGATTGGGCAGGCTTGAGAAGCCAATCTTGATGGTAGGCGTCAGATAGATGGAGTACGCCCCCAAAACCAGGGCCGCGGCCCCCATCATGGCGCAGACGGTAATGGTCCTGGCACTTCTCAGTTCCTGCAAGGATTGGTTAAATGGATTTCGATTCATAAAAAAACACCTCCTTTGCAGACCTCTCGAACTACAAACGGAGATGATAATCCTATCCCTGTTGCAGCGGGATGCGGCATACGCACCGCAAGAAACCGCCTCCGGCCGTTTCTTTTCGTCTGGCTGACAACTCCCTGTTCAGCCGGCACTTAACGCGCATACGCCTACTCTGCATGTTTATGCTGTTGTATAATGGTTTCCCTTTTACTATACACGAAAATCTCAAAGATGCAAGGGAAATTTTCCCCAGTGCTCCAGCCGTTTCAAAAGCCAGTTCACTGCCAGAGCCGATATGGTTCCAAGAATAGCGCCTGCGAGAACGTCCGTAGGGAAATGCACATAAAGATACATTCTGGA
>URFM01000009.1 GCA_900547035.1 uncultured Clostridium sp.
ACTCTGTTTGCAGGACGTGGGAAAGCTGCACTTTAGCTTTTCCATGTGCTGTGAATAGAGTTATCCATGATTCCATAGCCAGTTATGCACATTTCCATAATGCTTGTCTTTTGGTCTTTATCAAAATGAGCATATTGGTTATTAAGAAAAGCCCTGCATATTATCATATACAGAGCCATTCTAATCTTTTTACCCTCTACATAGAGCGTTTTCTTTCTGCAAAATTCATTTTACAGAATGATACCCGCTTTTTTTGCAAAATAGCCTTTTCTCCCGGTAAGTTCCGACTGTTTTTCCTTTGGCAGATTATTGAATAAATCCTCATAAAGAATATCGTCTAACTGCATTTCCCTAGCAAGTAAAAACACATTTAGACTAAGCCATTCCTCCCAAAGCCCTTCAAATAAACTATGGCTGTCTGTATAGGTGTCAAGTTCTTCAAAGCCATATGACGGTGTATAGCACTGCAATTTAACAAAACCGTACCTACCAACATCAACCACTAAAATATCTTCATCTTCCATTTCGTACAGTTCCGCAAACGCACCAATTACTTTGTAGCACATTTCCCGTTCTTTCTCTGTGATATATACTGTTTTTTCCATGCTCATTTACCTCTATCCTTTCAAATCGTGGAATACGGTTTTCAGTTTTCTTCTACTTCTAAACCACATATTTGAAATGCCACATACGCCATTTTATACGGAATAGAGGTTGGCTGTCTGCATTTATCGGTGTGTTACTTTATGGCACATGAGCATTTTCTACAGGTTGTAAAACGGCAGCCTCCATACATTCCGAAGGCCGCATCATTTCCCATGAAGCTGTCTCTTTCCGTTTCAAGAGTCAAAATTACAATATCCTCAATCCCGGCTTCCTTCAATTCATCGATTATGTCATCCACAACTTTTATTTGCAAGACTGATGCCGCACAAAAATGCAGCCTGGGAATTTTCCCCGCAATACCGTTAAGGAAAAGCGTATTAATATCCTGTCGGATCAAACTCATGGATGTTCTGGATACATTCTCCGTATTCCGACAGTTGCGATGCAATGTCAATTTACAATCCACTTCCCTGATGAATTCCGGAATTTTATCGGATTGAACTGTCTGAAGCCTGTCATAGAACACATAAAATGAAGAATCATGATCCGATACGGCCATAACGGCATCATGAAGCAGTCGAAGAATTCCCGTCTCTTCAATGGCATCCCGACCAAAATCCTGTCCCTCGTCCACAATAACATGTTTATACGGAAAGCTCCCGAAAGCTGCATAATCCTTCAGTTTTTTTTCGGCTATTCCGTAATCCGCACTGGCCGTTCCGCAAAGTCTGCACACATAACCGTCCAGGGTCATGAAATCAATCATACAATGCCCATAACAGGAGATCAGATATTTTTTAAGTTCTGCGTTGTAGCAAAGAAAAAGGACATGTCCGCCTGCAGCGGCATGACGACGTGCCTTTTCCACCGCAATAAGGGTCTTTCCCGTTCCAGCGGCTCCGTTAATGACGGCCGTCCTCTGTTCGGAAAGAAAATTAAGAATACCCGCCTGTTCATTCAGCATCCTGTGAAAGGCCCTGTGCTTCAAATCCGTATCAAAATTGGCTGAGGGAAACACGTTGAATTCAGGGCATAATATTTCCATGATAAGCCTTTCAGACTCATTTTCAGTTAAATTGGTAATAATCCCTGATCGGACATTCAATGAAAACAGTGCCTCTATATAGGGAAGCGGGTTATCAAGCGCTTCGGCACCAAACACAATTGCACGGTCACCCTCCGGCGGCATGGGAATGGAGTCTATCTGCTCTGCTGAAAGTGACGGCAACCATACTCCGTGCAAAAACTTTATGCGATCCGCAAGATAGCGGAGCCAACTGTTCCCGATAAGCTCCATCAGCTTCCATTTATTTGAAGCCGCCTGATTAAACGGACCACCGTTATGCATTGGCTCACCGTTTCCATAGAACCACCGTCCGCCACGATACGTGACGGCTCCCGCTTTTGCTTCCAGGCAAAGAACTCCCTGTTTCCTGTGAAAAATTACAAAATCCGTCTCACTTTCATAAACGGTCCCATCTTTTATCCTGGTAATTCTGAAAGAATGAAAAACCGTGTATTCATCCGGGAGCCTTTCAAGAGATTCAAACATCACGTCTTCCAGACTTCCGGGATGAAATCTGTTTGGTTTTTCGGGAATCATTAGCGCCATTTCATTTCATCCCCTTAATAATCTTCTCCGTTTCCTCCGTATATCCGTCAGGACCGTAAATACACTTCATTCCGGCTGCCGACGCAGCATCCCTACCCGGCTCCTGACCGTAAGAAAAATACAGGATTTTCTGCTCCGGCCAACAGTAGTCACACTCCCATTCAGTTGCGTTTCCTGACAGGGTAAATTTCACATCGCGGAATGGCATTTCCCTTCCTCTGAACAGGCCGTTCTCGGTCAGCCGCCTGCTAAATTCACGCTCCCCGTCCGTTTCCGCAAACTGGTAAATATCCGAAAGCACGGACGACCAGTCCTCTTCCCTCATATCCGTTCCCGCTGCCATGATAAGATTCCCGAATTCCAGATTGTTTTCCTCCGGCTTTTTATCTGGCAATTTCTTCTCACATGCTTTCCAGCCCGCACTTTCATAAAGCTGCTCCCGGAAAAAACCAAGTTTCCTGTTCTCATACGTTCCCACAATAACTCCCCTATCAAGGAACACATTGAATTCCTCGCAGCAGGTTTCCGGTAAAAGTCCGCAGGAATAACATGCGGAAAGATTCAGAGAATCCCTTCCCTGTCCGCTGCTGAGCAGACAAATCGGATCATTGGAACATGTGACGGCGGATTCCACTGCTTTTTTATATATCCGCGGAAACGTGTCATACCTGCCCTGCCGTACAAGGCCTCCAAGTGTTCCTTCCGAATCCCCGCTGGCAGTATAAATCAGAATCCCGGCCATTTCTTTTCCCTCAGACGCCTCTCCGCAATAAATTCGTTCCTTCAGCGAGGATATATTGTATCCGCATTCAAAACTCAACTGCTTGATAAGCAAATGGGACATTGTGTGCAGCAAGAGGAATTTTCCGGTAATTCTCCTTGGATGCTGACTTCCAAGAAAAGAATTATTATAGTTTTCCTGAAGAATCCGCACACGCTTTTCCAGGGCGGTATTTCCACTGCGCCACGCATTTATCGCGTCATTATCAAATTCAATGAAAATACCCTCACCGTACACGTTATATCCCGGATACCATTCCGTCTCTTTCTCTTTTGCGGAAACAAACCTGTCGGATTTTGTTCCTATCATTGACGCGGGAAATGGTTCCATTCTTGAAAATCCCAGCAGTACCTGAACTTCCCGTATTTTTTCTATAAGGGAGATCTCTTTTACAAATGGGATGTCATATCGGGCAATATCCGTCGGCACACGCTTAAAGTCATCATATTTTGTGCCCTCCACGGATGCTCTCCCGGAAAGTGCGTCAAATTCGGCCGCACGATATTCAATGCTTCCCGTATCATAGTTAACCGCATTGTCCGGAAGCAGGCGGCGTTCAAGAATTTCTTTTACCTGCCCTTTCTCACAGCCAATATTGTCGGCTATCTTTTTTGAATACTCCTCAACTCTTGACAAAATATTCTTTTCCATTACTTCAGCTGATATTTCCTTGAGGGTCCTGATGGTTTTTATGGCATTTCGAAATTCATCATACAGTCTGCTGTTCTCTATTTTTCGGTTAATTATATTTGAAAACGGTGGGATTACAAGGGAACTCGCGGTTACCGGGAAATATACCGATGAACTTCCCCTCTGAAGCACCTTTGGATACAGGCCGCAGTTTTTATCCCATACCCCTTTCCACGGATGTCCTCCGTCACATGTAAAATTGTATTTTCCCGGATACTTTTTATCCAGTTTTTCGAATTCCCCTTCATTGAATGCACCGTTCAGGGTTGTTGCGGCACCGCAGGTTCTGCACCTTAAACTGAGGCCTTCCAGGCCTTCCGAAGCTACGGGACTGGTTTTAAACTCCAGGCAGGGATTCTCACAGACATCCTTTGCACCGCCGAAATTTTTGGCATGCGTCCATTTTACCCACGGAAAATCATTTATATGGCCATGCTCGCAGACCGTAATGATCCTTGCCACCACCAGCTCCACATGATCCCTCGGACACCTCAACCTGCGACTCATATCGGGATTGTTAACCTTATCCCTTTCCTTCGTCTGGCTGTTATACTCCGCAATCCATTTCGAAAGCGGTTGAAATCGGCGGCATTTCGGGCAAAAATACCATTCGGGAAAACGGGCATATGAAATTCCGTCACGATTCTTGCCTCCGGCCGGCATCCCAAAATACCGCACTCCGAGGGATTTTTCCAGACGTTCATCATGAATTGGAATAATCTCATCCTCCCAGTATTCCGGTGCCGCGGTCATCAAAGTCTGTGACGGGAAATCCACCATCGCGCCAACGCCGTACTGCAGTACCGCCTGTGCGGCACGTACCGAATGGGATGTTGAATTAAGCCTGATTTTTTCAATTGATCTTACGTCCATGCTTTTCCCTCCTTCCAATTAATAACGCTGCCCGGAACCATGACATCGACGTTTCTCATGGAAGTCATTGTCTCAAACGCCGGATCGTCACGGAATGTTCCGAATGTCTTCATCAGGCGTTGTCCCGGACCATCTGGGCCTTTCAACATAAATTTCTTTCCGTAACAAAAGCCTTCTTCTGCCTCCTGAGCAAGTTCCTCCCATTTTTTCAGGATTTCCTTCATTTCCGAACGTATCGCTTCGGAATCATCCTCCATGTATGGATTTATCCTCCGATTGATGTCCGCACAGCGTTCCGCAATAAAATCACAGATTTTGTTGACGGTTTCCCCGTATTCCTCACACCGGAATTTGACCGCATCGTTTTCTCCGCACAATAACTTTTCGGAAAGTCTTATGTATGCAATCAGTACGGCATGAAGAGCTCTCTTCCTTGCCGGTCCCGAAAACGGGGTCGCCCCCGTCGGTTCCACATGCCGATAAAAGGATTCGTGATAGGAACGAAACTGTTCATAATGTGACCGATCCCTGCTCTTCCCCCCGTCATACATGACAAATGCCACACCGGGATATTCGCGTCCCACGCGGCTGGATGCCTGAATGTACTCGCTCGTAAGTTTTGGCTGTCCGACAATCAGCATTACGTTCAGCCTGGCCACGTCTATTCCGACTGAAATCATGTTCGTTGCAAGAAGAACATTGCATGGATAAGGCGGCATGCGGTTTTTTATGCGCTCCGTCGAATAACATACCTTTTCCAGCTTGTCCAGGGTATGATTCAACTGCGTTGTGGTCACACGGCTTGTCAGCTCATCGGCCGTTCCAATGCTTCTTACCTCTGCACTGGAACGGAGGCGATAACACATTCTCTTCATGAAGTCCTTAACGTCATCATCCACCATCGTTGCGGCTTTCCCAAGATCCTTAAGACTGTTGTAATAGGCAGTCAACGTCCAGAATTTATCCCTGACCTCATCCGGCAGATCCATGTCCTTTGCTTTTTGGAGCATTGCCGCCATGGCCCTGATTTCCATCATGGCCTTTGTCTTTCCCGAAGGCATAAGTCCGACGTATTTTCTCCCGAACACCTCATGCCCGTAATCAATTTTGGATTCCCTGGCAAAAAATGAATCCTCCGCATCAAGCGCCGGAGCCGGAAACTGGCTGACATCCCGGTCGTACAGAGCCGCGCATTGCTCAATCGCATGCCTGATCGTTGCAGTCGATGCCACGATTTTCGTGACATTTCCTTTCCGGCGGCAAAGGGCGTCTATGGCGCTCTCGTAAAGTCCCACCATTGTTCCCAAAGGTCCGGATATCAGATGCAGCTCGTCCTGTATGATAAGCTCCGGAGCCCTGTTGCCATTTCCCAGTGCGAAGAAATTCCCGATCTTTTCATTCCAGGGAAGCATGGCAAACTTATCAACGGTTCCAAAAAGCAGCGTCGGCGGATCCCTGTAAAGTTCATCATCCACAACCTGAACCGGGAGTCCGGCTCCGAATTGGCAGCTCTGTCTCGTGCAGAAAAGCTCAAATCTGTTTCCTCCGCGCATTCTGTAACCGAATTCGCCCCGGATCTTCCCCTTTGAATCCGTTTCCTTTACCATTCTTGTCCCACACCATGGACATTTCAGAACCTGAAACTTGTTATGAGTCTCCTTCGCATATCCCAGGCTGTTCTCCGTCGCGGAAGTTAATTTTTCCAAATGTTTTTTTGCCTTTTTCGACTCATTCGGCGTATGATCCCCGCCGATCCAAAGTCCTATTGTAATCGGTGTCTTTCCCAGCGCATATGCCGGGTAACGCGGATTTTTCGCACAGCAGTCCTTTCTGATTACTTCACATGCACAGATCAGTGTTGAAGCCCTGGTAAACTGCTGGGCGGCAAGAAGTCTGAGCGTATATCTCATAATGACCGACGTTCCGGCACTCTCCTTCGGATAACGCAGACGTCTGTAAAAAATTGTCATTGCAGTAAGACCGAGATATGCTTCCGTCTTTCCTCCTCCGGTAGGAAACCAGATCAGATCCACCACGGATCTGTCCCTTGATTCCTCGCTGGTAACCGATGCAACATCAAGGAGCATAAATGCAAGCTGAAACGGTCTCCATGCATACCTGTCTTCCGGGAATTCCGTATCTGCGGTTCGGTAATCCAAGCTTTTCAGTACACCGGACAATTCCTTCTCATCCGGGAAGGTTGACGGCCATTTTCTCTGTATGACAAGCTGAACCCTCTGCATAAACATTGCCCGGTTTGCCAGCTGAAATGCGCTCCATGCCCTGTCGTTGCTCTCAAGTATGGCAACTCCGTTCCGCATCCTTTCGCATGCAGCACGACATCCTTCAAGATTTCTCTCTGCCACCGCCTTAAATCGATTCTCCAGATTTCCTATGCGCTTGCAAAGTCCGTCAATCCATGCTGAATAGGAGCTCACAAGACTTGTTAAATCTCTTATTTTCAGTTCTTTGCCGGTATCGTCAAGATCGGAAAGATACTTCATAGACAGTGTTCTCTTGTCAACCCCGCAGTTTTCAGGGAGATTAAAGTCCATTGACGGCACCTCCGCCTCCGGGAAAAAGTCATTTCTGATGACCCCTTCTCCCTTTTCGTTGATATTCCAATTTACGGCCGTCCCAAGACCGGTTCCGTACACATGTTTGTTTCTGTATTGCAGTTCCAGGGACTTTTCTTCCTCATCAAGAATATTAAAATCGGCAGTTCCGGCATATTCAACAAATTTAAACTTATTGTCGGATGTGTCAATCTTAATTTCCGGCTGAAATATGCAGTTCTCACCCGTGGCATATCCCGTTCTCTTGTTTACCAGCATGATTGTAAGGGATGTACTTCCGTTCTCCATTTCCCTCCGAAGGGCAGTAATGCCTACCAGATCCGAATCCAGGTTTTCCGCACATTCCACATAATCAGAGTTTCCAAACCGGATAACAACATCTTGATATTCATGCGGCTCCCTGACATGTCCTCTTTTCAGTTGATCCGCAAGTTTATACATATTATCGATGATATGATCATCATCCGTGTCCAAAAGATCCCGTTCCTTCAGTTTTCTTACTTCTCCTCGGTTAAATCCCCTGCACATTTTCAGGCACTTTTCGGAATTATCATAGACAATGTATGACGATATCTCTTCGGGTACGGCCCAACCGTCCGGCCGTGCAGGAACAAATGGAATCCTGCAGTCCGTCAGCTGCGCTTTCCTGTATGTGCCGTATTTAACGGACATTCGTACAGCATCCGTGTTGCCTTTAACAAAAAAGGAAACTCCAAAGGAAGACGGCATGTTTTGGGCTGCAAGGCTTACTTCCTCATCCAGATTATCTTCCGAATCGGGGTCATCATCCGCATCATCACTTTTAGCCGGTTTTTCCGTCATGTCTGCTTTTATTTCAACACTATCTTCCGGTTCCGCCACGATTTCCTCGTCACTCATTTCAAAATCATCTGCTGCTTCATCCTCCTCGGAATCGCGGTCAACATCCCCATTATCCGCTTTTACCCTGTTTCCCTGGGGAAAGAGTATTCCTATGGAATATCTTTTTTCCGGAGAGGTGGTTATCAGTTCATGTTCCGCATCCGGGACGGAAACCTCGGAGCCGGGACCCAACAGTTCATTTCTTACCAGGGAGATAAATTCATCCCTTGCGCCAAGCATCTCACTTTTAACACTCATCATTAAATTCCTCCCTCAAGATCCAGCGGTCTGTTTGTCATATACGCCGGAACCGTTTTATCCAGCTTTACAATACTCTCAATTCGAAGAATTACTGCAAGCGTGTCCAACCTTTCCTGAACTTCTGGAGGAATCAAATTTCCCGTCACATTTTCTCCCTCCAGTCTCCTAATAATGGCTGTACCGAGTTCCTTTAAAATACTCTTACGAACCGTTCTTATGTATCTGCATGCTTCAAAATATTCCGAAGCATGGTCAAACATTTCCGTGTCGTCAGTCAAAAGAGCGATTTGTTCCAGATTTTCGGGCTTCTGCGGTCCTACCGTATGGGTATCTTCGTTAAGCCAATTTTTTATGGTGCCTGGCTGAACGGCGGTACCATTTGCAATCATTTCTTCCGCAATCTGCTGTGGAGTTTTACCCGTCCGTTCCATGTATGCAAAAAGATCATTTTTCCATCGCTTGGACATCGCATATTTTTTTCCCGTTTCTCCCCCCGTTACGTCAGAACGGATTATCTCATTCAGTATGTAATCCACTATATCCTTTGTGTTATTATCCCTGTTCATAAATACCATGCTGTCTCCCGGACGTAGGGCGTCAATTCCCTTTTGATCCACTTCATCCTTTTCCTCATTCAATACGTATGGCTTGTAATATTGCGTAAGCATGGCACCTTCCCCGTCTTCAAATCTCACCAGCCTTGAAACATCTGCCGACGGAGCAGATGAATCTCCACTTTCCCGATGAACCATGGCTTCAAATTTTATTCGGATAACCTCTTCGGTATATCCAATAATTTCTTCGTCAGACCGGTTAACCTCTTCCTCTTCGCACATCAGTTTCTCATCCGCCGAGTCTTCTTCTGCCATCTCTTCGGAAAGGCTCTGCCTTGCATTGAAAAGTCTGTCCTTTCCCAATCCCCTTCTTTTTCTTGCCCGGAAAACCGCAGCTTCCGGTTCATAAAGAAGAACCGTTATTTCCGCCGCAGCCGTACAGCAAAACACGTCAAAATGCCTTCCTGTGATATTCCCAACAAGCAGAATACCGTCATATGTACGGCTCCCGTCAAATCGATTTACGGAAACAACTTCAATTCCAGAATAATCCCTGTCAAAATCGCTTAGGACATATTTCCAAATCATGTCCGCATAATACGCCTTCGGTACAATAATCGCCAATTTTTTCCTTCTTCGCATTTTGACATACTGCCTTACACGATCCATCTTCGGAGAACCGTCGCTCCTGACATAATACATGTTTGTCAGGATTTCCATCATCTTCTTTCCGACATTCCTGAGATTATCCGGTAAAAGCTCAATCTTTCTTTCCAATTCCTCCAGTCTGTCCGCAGGATCATCAACCGCTATTTTTCCGTCATGAATCTCCTTTTCAAGCTCATTGATTGAAAACGGTGCCGTCATGAAAAGTTTCATCAGTGACCACGCCGGAATGACTATATCCGCCTTCTCGCTTTCATCCAACTCATCCTGTCTGATCAGACGAACGGCAAATTTAAAATCCCTGTAATCCTGCCAGCTTATTTCGCCCGGAAGAATTTCTGTCCTTATTTCCCGATCAATAATCGCCCCCGTCTGCCGCTCCAGTTCCACCGTAAATTCATTCCTGTTTCTTGGCGGAAGCGTGTTTTCCAGAAGAAAGTCCTTCGTACACGCAAAAACTCCCGCTTCTCGGTATGCAGAAACAAGTTCTTCCCCTTTTGAAAAATCCATCCCGCCAATCAGAAAAGCAAAATCCAGGCTTTCCCTGTTCATAACCTGCGGAATTTCCGTGATCCCTCGCTCTATCAAATCGTTCCCGCACACCATTATTCCAAGATGGCTGTTTCCTTCCGTTTCGTATGTCATATTCAATCCGATGGAAACACTGGATGTGAATTTAAGCATTGCCTCGTTTTTCCCGACATTGCCTCCATAAGGATATTCTTTTTCCTCTGTAAAGTAGGAAGCCGTCACGAGATCCAAAATTTTAATTTTTTTACTTCCAGAATAGATCTCTAACCCCTTCATGTACCGCCCCGCTCTGTGACGGTCCATGACAATGATAACGGAAGCATCCGTGATTCTTGGTATATCCTTTCTGTCACACTCTAATATTTCGGCGAGAAATTCTTCTCTTCCCCCATTCCCTGAACGTATTCCACGGCCATCGTATCGGTTGGAGCTTCCTTGATAGGGTACAATCGATGCCCAGCTTTTTCTTCCGATTTTTATAATGTTTGAACCGCCCTGGCCGATGACCGCCCACTCCTTTCCTTCACTGTCCGTTTCAATTCCGCGAAATTCACCGCGCTTTCTTTCGTAAAGAACGGGACTTCCGGGAAAAAGAGAACGAACAATCCCATCCACATCGGTACCGTTACCCCAAATAACCGCAAAGGCCGCCCATACGACAGCTGCCGCTTCAAAACATGGCGATCCCACATGCAGAACAATACTGCCCCTGTTCTCCTCTTTTCCGGCTTCCTCTGACAAAAATGTCAAAAAGGATTGGAGAATGAGTTCTTTGGAAATAATCTGGTCCTCCAAATATATATCGCATTTTTTCAGACTTCTGTTCAGATCTTCTACATTCATTGCATTCTCCACCTCCCCCTTATTAGACGTTCACCGCAAAATGATTTTTCTTATTTTCCAGTTCATATCCGTTCTTTTCTTTCCTGATGCAGTCCGCCCGCTTAAGCCTGCGAAGAAAATTGTAAGCAGACCCTTGTGATACACCAAGAATATTGCTTATGTCCTGCGCACGGAATTCATTTGAAACGCCAAATTCCGACACTATCCTGCAACACTTTTCAATTGTTTGAGGCCTGAGATTCTCTTTTAATGTTTTCTGAAGCTCCAGACACATTTTTAACTGCGGACCGGGAATCTCATATCGCCTCTTCTCGTCTTCCGAAAAATCAGCGGTCATAACAACCATACATTTCTTGATAAACAACGCCATTTCTTCTATAAGAGGTATAGAAACGGAATTACCAAATTGTTTGAATTTTTGTTGATTCGACATATTTTCTGGAAAGGAAAATCCCTCATTTCCATTTTCATCAAGAAAAGCATAGCCGATAAATCCCTGCAGTCTTCCCCATTCCGCCGGCGTCATTGTTCGGATATATTTTTCATTGATCGGAGATTTTTTCCCTTTTACATCCATCCCCGCATATTTTTTTCCGTTGATCGGATCATAAATCAGATTCCTTTCTTTTCCAGATCCTCCAGTGGCAAGAATTGTGCTTGCAATCGGGCACTCAATTTCCGTAGCATTGGCTATCCTACATCCAAAACCGTTCCCGTTTCTCTTCTGCCTCGCTTTATGCTCTTCCAGTGTTTTCAATAAGCCTGATGACAGAAAGAATCTTTCTGATACGTCAACGTCAAGTATATCTCTTACAGACTTAAATATCACTTTTTCACTTTTTTCCGGCGTTCTTTCAGGAATGAGTTTCAAATGTTCTCCAAAATAATTTCTGCTGAATGCCACAATATATACCCTTGGTCGGTTTTGCGGAAGACCAAAGTTTCTCGTATTACGTATAAATGAGGATTTATCGTATGACAGTGTCCCGTCTATTTCACGCTTTACTCCAACTACATGATAATTTAATTCATTCTCTAATGTATTGATTATTATTCGAAAGGTTCTTCCTTTATCATGGCTGACCAGATTCTCAACATTCTCCAAAAAAACGGCCTTAGGCATTGTCTGCTCGATAATCCTGGCGATATGGAAAAAAATAGTTCCTTTTGTTATATCTTTAAATCCTTCACGCAAACCTATTTTACTGAACGGCTGGCAAGGAAATCCTGCCAGTAGCACATCGTAATCCGTTCTGCAGACAAGTTTTCGGAACTCGTCATCCGTAACATCGTTCCGGGCATCATCACCAAACAGGTGTTCATAAGTCTGACAGGCATATTTATCTATTTCCGCAGAGAGGACATTTTCAAAGTCCCCGGCCAGTTCAAATCCTCGCCGTATTCCTCCGATTCCGCTGCACAAATCTATTGTACGCATTTTATACAGTTCCTCCATTCTCTGTACGTCATTCGACCGGTTATGTCGGTTAAATACATTTATATACTCTGTATATGTAGATTATGGACCCGATTTGGCATTTATTGGTCACACATCATGATTTTTTACTATTATAGCATAATAATCCTCAAAAAGGCGATTATAAGCTATTATCTTTCCAGTCAATTGCTTTTGGTAATAAATTCAATATCCATCTCATGAGAGCGCCCTTGCCTTTGGCTACACTCTCTTTTACTGCCGGGCAAGTCTGGCACTTTCACTCATTGGAAAGCATATGCCGGGTACACTAAAAAAATCCTCCGAAAGCCCAATATCTCCCGGAGGAATTCACCCTAATTATCCACATATTTGCTTTCCCTATCTGAGTTCCCTCTCCACGAAAACAATCTCCGCCTCAGTGCTGCTTTCCACGAAAGCCAGGATATCATCCATCATACTGTCTGCCTGAGCGGCATGAGCCACTATGGCCGCCACGCCGATCACAATCGTCTGGTGGATGTCCTGCTCACCCGTTTCAGCTGCTGAGACGGCATACCGGCTTCTTATCTTTCCCAGCAGGCTTTTTACCACTATCCTCTTTTCCTTTAAGGAATGAACCCACGGTGCGTAAAGCCTGAGTTCCATAACGGCAACTTTCAAGTTATCCCCCTTCCTTATATATGGCTTCATAAAGACCCGTATTTTCTATCTGTTCTTCGTTTTCTGATGCACTGCATGATTTTTGGTTTTTTTTACTTTGTTTCTATATGGAAATTTTCTGCCCTTCCACTTTTCCAGTTCTTCACCGAGATCCCCAAAACAATATTCATGCGACATAATAACTTCCAATGGCGATTTACAGTCTGTCATGACTTACGTCCCTTCTTTTTCAAATCAGGATCCACCGTCAATATGATCCTGCGTCGTCCTGTCAACACCTCTTGATTATACTGGAAGGGAATAATATCCTTCAGTGCTTCTTCCATCGAAACAGTCCTGACTATGCGTTTCTGAATCTTCTCCATATTTAATCCGCTTCCCATAGCAACTCCTTACCCTTTATCTTCTGATTTTAGGTCATATTCTTTTACATGCCGGTCTTCTTTTAATATTTGACGACTGACAAAGGCTCTGCATCCTTACAAAATTCCAAATAGTCATCCACCGCAGCGTGGAAGTCATTAAGAAGCGTTTTCTCATTTTCTCCCTCATAAGAAATCAAAGAGCTGATTCCCATAACCTTACCGTAAAAAACACTGTCTTCCTCTGAAAACTCAACGCTGCCTACATATCCTTTATACTGAATCATATTCTCCACCTTATAATCTGCCTCCACCCTTTATACAATCTTATCTGCTGCTGTCTCCCTCCTACTGTCTTTATTATACACTTGCAAAATATTTTTGTGTTGAACCTGTAATTCACTTTAAACGGATTTTTCTATTCAAAAAGGACCAGACCATTCACAAACTGCGAACAGCCCGGCCCTTTATACCCAAAACATAGTTCCGATATAAATGTAAAAATTTTTTCGTGCCAGATTGCTATAATTCCTTTTCCTTTTTTGAAACGCTTAATTCCCTTGTAAATGTAAAAAAATCACGATTCTAATTCTGATATAAATGTAAAAAATCCTTTCAGCATTAGACTCTCATAATTCCTTTACAAATGTACATTTTTCTCCAGGAATCCTTATTTTATGAGACCTTCCAAAATCGGTAGTTCCGATATAAATGTAAAAAAATTCAGCTTTCCGACTCGTATAATTCCCTTTAAATGTCTTAAATTCCCTTATTAATGTAAATCAACAAATCATCCTCTCACGCCCCGCCCGCAGCCCACCCCGTAGACCAGGCAATCTGCAGATTAAACCCTCCGGTCACTCCGTCCAAATCCAGGACCTCCCCGGCAAAGTAGAGTCCCTTCACCTTTTTGGATTCCATGGTGGCCGGGTCAATTTCTTTCACCGAGATTCCGCCCTGGGTAATGATGGCTTCCCGGAATCCCCTTAAAGAAGTCAGAGTAAAGGAAAGGCTCTTGGTCATCTGGCAGAGAATCTGGCGCTCCTGCCGGGTTATGGCGTTCACCGGCTTTTCCGGGTCGATGCCGGTGCGCCTGATGATGACGGGAATCAGCTTTGCGGGATAGAGATGGTTCAGGGCGTTTTTAAACTGCTTGTTCGCCGCTCCGGAAAAGTCCCGCAGAATCCTGGCGTCCAGCTGTTCCATACTCAAAGCCGGCTTCAAATCGATGAGCAAAGCCAGGGGACACTTGCGGATGGCCTTGGCACAGAAGGAGCTGGCGCTTAAAATCAGGGGGCCGCTGACACCAAAATGGGTAAACAGCATCTCCCCCTGTTCCCGGTACAGCTGGCGTTTTCCCATATGAACGGCGATTTCCACGTTTTTCAGCGACAGGCCCTGGAGGGCCTTAACGTCCTCCAGCTCCTCCGCCTCAAATGGCACCAGGGCGGGGAAAAGATCCGTCACCTTATGTCCTGCTTCCCTGGCCCACTGATATCCGTCGCCGGTAGAACCGGTAGAGGGGTAGGAAAGGCCGCCGGTAGCCACAACCACCCGATCCGCCTTCAGTCGTTTTTTCCCCTCTTTCAGCACTACTCCCCGGCATACCCCCTCTTCCACAATCAGGGATTCCACCTCCGTGTTCAGGCTTACCTGTACCCCCAGCTGTCTCATGCAGTCTGCCAGCGCCCGGATGATATCGGAGGAATGGTCGGAAACGGGAAATACTCTTCCGCCACGCTCCACCTTCAGCGGACAACCTGCACTCTCCACCAGATCCATCACATCCTGATTGGTAAAACCGTAAAAGCTGCTGTAGAGAAATTTGGAATTGGTGACCACTGAGGCCATCATATCTTCCATCGGGCAGGCATTGGTAAGATTGCACCTGCCCTTCCCTGTAATATAAATTTTCTTTCCCAGTTTCTCATTCTTTTCCAGCAGCCGGACCTGATGGCCCGCCTTTGCCCCGCTGATAGCCGCCATCATTCCGGCAGCCCCTCCTCCGATTACAATCATCTGACTCATTCGTTTTCCCTGCTTTTATCCGTTCTTTTTTATTTCCTTAATCCGCTGTTCCAGCGCATCCACCACGCTCTGAAGGACTTTGACTCTGGCATAGTGCTTATCGTTGCCCTCCACTACCGTCCACGGCGCGTAGGTTGTGGAGGTTCGGACCAGCATCTCGTTGACCGCCTCCTCATATTCATCCCATTTGGACCGGTTTCGCCAGTCTTCTTCGGTAATCTTCCACTGCTTGTCCGGGTTATCCTGCCGCTCCTTAAAGCGCCGTTCCTGCTCATCCTTGTCAATGTGGAGCCAGAATTTCAAAATTACGATTCCCGCATTATACATATGGGACTCCATTTCGTTAATCTCCTGGTAAGCCCGTTTCCATTCCGCCTCGGTACAGAATCCTTCGATGCGCTCCACCATCACCCGGCCATACCAGGTACGGTCAAAGATAGCAATATGACCTGCTTTGGGTACATTGTTCCAGAAACGCCACAGATAGTGGTGGACCTTTTCTATATCGTTGGCCGCCGACGTGGGGTTTACCCGGTATCCTCTGGGATCCAGATGGCTGGTAAGCCGTCTGATTGCCCCGCCTTTTCCTGCCGCGTCCCATCCTTCAAATCCAATAACCACCGGAATCCTCAGCCGGTAAATCTCGCTGTGAAGCTCTTCCAGCCGCTGCTGAAGCCGCTTCATCTCACGCTTATACTCCGTCTGGGTCAGCTTTTTACTTAAATCGATACCGGAAAGAACGCCGTTTTTGTAAAGAGCATTCTCCGGAGCAACCGCTGTCTGAGAAGGCTGGATGGGCCTCTCCTTTAGCGCCTTCCGCTTGTCCAGCTCTCTGCTCAGCCGGTCGTAGACCGTTGCCATAATTTTCAGGGCGGCATAGCGCTTGTCCACGGATTCAATGATGGTCCATGGACCGTAATCCGTATCGGTATTCTCCAGCATCTCCTCGTTCATCCTCAGGTAGCGGTCAAATTCCTCGTTGCGCTTTATGTCTTCCTTCGTCACCCGCCAGGAGGTCTCCTTTGAGGCGGTCAGGTGGTCGAACCGCTTCTTCTGCTCCTTTTTATCAATATACAGGAAAAATTTGATTATCACCGTTCCGTCATCGCTCAATTGCTTTTCAAATGACAGAATGTCCTGATAAGCCGCCGGTAGATTCTTTTCATCGGTCAGCCCGTCGAACCGGTCTACCTGCACAATCCTATACCAGCTGCGGTCAAAAATGGCGATGCGGCCTTTAGCCGGAGTTTTAGTCCAAAAACGCCACAAAAACGGACGCATCTGCTCTTCCTCCGTCGCCCGGTTGCAGGCATACACATCAAAGCTTCTGGGATCCAGCGCCTGAATCAGAGCATTAATCTGCACTCCTTTTCCGGCGGCGCCCATGCCCTCAAAAATAATCATCACCGGCATTCCGGCTGCCTTGCACTCCCGCTGAAGGGCGCCCAGCTTTGTCTGAAGAGCGTCCCGCTTTTCCTCATAAGTCTTCTTGTCCATTTTTTTTGACAAATCGATCTTATCCAGCATAAGCATTCTCCTCCTTATTAAGATGTACCACAGGTTACAATAAGATTGTAGTTATTGTATCACGAATAGGAACTTTTGACCACACAAAAGGCCCGGATTCCGGGCCTTTTTCCAAACAATCTCTTCAAATTTTTTCTATTCGGTCTTTTTACAGTTCCGTCATCACAAAGATATCGTAAATCGCTTTCACCGCCGCCTCAAAGTCGTCATTTTTAACTCCAATGATAATATTCCACTCGCTGGAGCCCTGGTCAATCATCTTCACATTGACTCTGGCATGGGCCAGGGCGGAGAAGATTCTGGCCGCGGTCCCTCTGGTCGCTCTCATTCCTCTTCCTACTACTGCAAGAAGAGCTAAATCGGATTCCATCTCTACCGTATCCGGATTCACCGCCCGATGGATACCTGCAATTACAGACTGCTCATACTCTTCAAATTCGGACTGATGAACATAGATCGTCATCGTATCAATGCCGGAAGGCATATGTTCAAAGGAAATACCGTAATCCTCAAATACGCTTAATACCTTCCTTCCAAACCCAACCTCGGAATTCATCATAGCCTTCTCAATGTTGATGGAGCAAAATCCCTTCTTTCCGGCAATTCCGGTAATGGTATAACGGGGCTTGCGGCAGGTGCTCTCCACAATCAGGGTTCCCTTGTCTTCCGGGCGGTTGGTATTGCGGATGTTGATGGGGATTCCCTCTTTTCTGACCGGGAAAATGGCGTCCTCGTGGAGTACGCTGGCGCCCATGTAGGCCAGCTCTCTGAGTTCCTTGTAGGTGATGGTCTCAATCACCTCCGGGTTCTTCACAATCCTGGGGTCCGCCACCAGAAAGCCGGATACGTCGGTCCAGTTCTCATACATATCGGCGTGAATGGCCTTTGCCACCAGAGAACCGGTGATATCGGAGCCGCCTCTGGAAAAGGTGCGGATGTTCCCCTTGTGGTCCGCCCCGTAAAAACCCGGAATCACCGCCCGCTCTGCGTGAGAGAGACGTTCGGACAGTTCCTGGTTGGTAAAATCAGCATCCAGATTACCCTGGTCATCGAAAAAAATCACTTCTGCCGCATCGATAAACTCAATTCCAAGATAGGCAGACATTACCAGTCCATTTAAATATTCTCCTCTGGAAGCGGCATACTCCCTGCCTGCTCCGGATATGAAATTTTCCTCTATTTTTCCAAACTCGTGGTCTAAATTCAGGTTCAGGTCCAATCCCTCAATAATATCCTCATAACGGCTCTTAATCTTTTCCAGAATCTTCTTATAAGCTCCGCCTTTGGATGCCGCGTCATAACACTGGTAGAGAAGGTCCGTCACCTTTTCGTCCTTATCATTGCGTTTCCCGGGAGCTGAGGGAACCACATAACGCCTGGACTTGTCGGCACGGATGATATCTCCCACCTTCTTAAACTGTCTGGCGCTGGCAAGGGAGCTGCCGCCGAATTTCACCACTTTTTTCATGTTCTTTCTCTCCTGTTTCGTTGCGTTTTACATTCCTGCGCCTAAGGGAACCTACAAAGACGCCTACAAGTGGAAATCATACTCCAATTTCACAGCACTGTCAATAGTTTAAACAGAAGGGCATTCTTTCTCCATCTCTTCCTGAACATGGGCCTCGCAGGAGCGCATGGCGAGAATGGTCTTCTCCATCAGTTCTTCCAGGCTCCAGCCCAGCATCTCGGCCCCCTTCTGAATGACATCCCTGGAGCAGCCGGCGGCAAACCGTTTGTCCTTAAACTTCTTCTTCAGGCTGGAAACCTCCAAATCCATGACGCTTTTGGACGGGCGCATGCGGATGGCTGCCCCAATCAGTCCCGTCAGCTCGTCCGCCGCGAACAGCACCTTCTCCATCATGTGCTCCGGCTCCACGTCCGATGCCAGACCGTAGCCGTGGCTGCACACGGCATGAATCAGCTCCTCCTCGGCTCCGGCTTCCTTAAGAAGTTCCACCGCCTTTTTGCAGTGCTCCTCCGGATACTGTTCAAAATCAATATCATGGAGCAGGCCTGCGATTTCCCAGAAATCCGCCTCGTCCCCATAGCCCAGTTCTCCGGCATACCATCTTAAAACCTCTCCTACGGTCAGGCCGTGAAGGATGTGAAATGGCTCTTTGTTGTAGGTTTCCAGAAGCTTTAATGCTTCCTCCTTTGTAAACTTTGTTGCGTACATGTTCTGTCACTCCTCTTTATGCAAAATATTTCACGCCGGACTCGAAAATCTTCATGTCCTGCTCGCCGTAAATATTCACCGCCACGGAATCTCCCCGGCGCTCGGAATGGGCCATTTTGCCCAGAATCCGTCCGTCCGGGCTGGTAATGCCCTCGATAGCCATGTAGGAGCCGTTGGGATTCCAGAATTCGTCCATAGTGGGCCGTCCCAGATCGTCCACATACTGGGTGGCAACCTGTCCGTTGGCAAAAAGCCGGTGGAGCCAGGAAGCATCCGCCACAAACCGACCTTCTCCGTGGGAGGCGGGATTGCAGTACACGCCGCCAAGCTGGGCCCCTGCCAGCCAGGGGGACTTGTTGGTCACGACCTTGGTGTAAACCATCTTAGAAACGTGGCGTCCGATGGTATTCATGGTCAGGGTAGGAGAATCCGGCTTCTGTTCCGTGATGGTTCCGTAGGGGACCAGTCCCAGCTTAATCAGGGCCTGGAAGCCGTTGCAGATGCCAAGCATCAGTCCGTCCCGCTCATTTAACAGCCGGTGAATGGCCTCCTTCACCTCCGGGCTGCGGAATACGGCAGCGAAAAATTTGGCGGAGCCCTCCGGCTCGTCTCCTGCTGAAAATCCGCCCGGGAACATGATAATCTGAGCCTTCTCGATTGCGCGGCAGTATTCCTGCGCAGACTGCCGGATATCCTGGGCGGACAGGTTCCGGAATACTTGGGTGGTCACCAGGGCACCGGCCCGCTTAAAGGCTTTGGTACTGTCGTACTCGCAGTTGGTACCGGGGAATACGGGGATAAATACTCTGGGGGCCCCCACCTTGTGGTCGCAGATGTAAACCGCGTCGGTGCGGTAAAGCTGCTCCGGAAGGGAAGCCTCCTCTCCCATCTTCTCCTGGCCGGTCTTTGTGGGGAATACGGATTCCAATGTCTTCGTCCAGTGCTCCAGGGCCTCCTCTACGGGAATCTTCACATTGCCGTAGGAGAATGTGCCGTCCTCCGTCACCTCTCCGATGACCCGGTAGGTAATGGACAGCGTTCCAACCATGCCGTCCGGCACCTCGCACACCAGGCCGCCCCAGCCGGGAGCGAAGAAATCCCTGGGATCCACATCATGCTCAATCTTTACGCCCAGCTTGTTGCCGAAAGCCATCTTGCTGACGGCTTCCGCCCAGCCGAAGCGCTCCACCGCGTAAGCGGAAATAATCTTCCCATTCAGAATATCCTGGCGCAGCTTCCCGTAGTCCTCCAGGATTTTCCCATATTCCGGCAAATCCCAGGAATCTCTGGGCGCGCGGTAAACCACAATCTTGCTGCCCGCCTTCTTAAACTCCGGCGTAATCACATGGCTGCTGCTGTCCACATCCACCGCGAAGGATACCAGGGTGGGCGGAACGTTAATCTCTCCGCTCTCATCGTCAAAGGTTCCGGACATACTGTCCTTTCCTCCGATGGAAGGCAGTCCCAGTCCCATCTGAGCCGCGTAAGCGCCCAGCAGGGCGGCGAAGGGCTGGCCCCAGCGGGAGGCGTCTTTTGTCATTCTCTTAAAATACTCCTGGAAAGTGAAGCGGATCTTCCCGCAGTCTCCACCCGCTGCCGCAATCTTGGCCACGGAGGAAATGACCGCCCAGGCCGCTCCATGGTAAGGGCTCCAGCTGGAAAGTTCCGGGTCGAAGCCGTAGCTCATCATGGTCACCGTATCCGTCTTTCCCTTCAGCACCGGCAGCTTGGCCACCATGGACTGGGTGGGCGTCAGCTGATAGCGCCCGCCGTAGGGCATATAGACGGAGCCTGCGCCGATGGAGCCGTCAAAGCGCTCTACCAGCCCCTTCTGGGAACACACGTTCAAATCCTCCAGCATGTGAAGCCATTTCTCCCTCACATCGCCGATTTCCCCTGCCTCAAAAGGCTTTGCCTCAGCGGGCGTCTCCAAAAGCACGTCCGTTTCCTGATGAGCGCCGTTGGTATCCAGAAATGCCCGGCTGATATCCACAATGGTTTTTCCTCTCCAGCGCATCACCAGACGGGGGCTCTCCGTCACCTTAGCTACGGCAACGGCCTCCAGATTCTCCTCAGCAGCAAAAGCCAGGAATTTCTCCACATCCGCCGGGTCCACCACCACTGCCATCCGCTCCTGGGACTCGGAAATGGCGATTTCCGTTCCGTCCAGGCCGGCGTATTTCTTGGGAACCAAATCCAGGTCGATGGACAGGCCTGCCGCCAGCTCTCCGATGGCCACGGATACGCCGCCCGCGCCAAAATCGTTGCACTTCTTAATAATGCGGCTTACCTCCGGCCGGCGGAACATTCTCTGGATTTTCCGCTCCGTGGGAGCATTTCCCTTCTGGACCTCCGCCCCGCAGACCTCGATGGACTGGGTGGTGTGGACCTTAGAGGAGCCGGTAGCTCCGCCGATTCCATCCCTTCCGGTCCGTCCTCCCAGGAGGATAATCACATCGCCCGGGTCGGAACTCAAACGGACCACATCTTTTCTGGGGGCAGCGCCCATCACCGCACCGATTTCCATCCGCTTCGCCACGTAGCCGGGGTGATAAATCTCCCTCACATAGCCGGTTGCCAGGCCAATCTGATTTCCATAGGAGGAGTAGCCCTGAGCCGCCCCGGTGACAATCTTCCGCTGGGGAAGCTTTCCCTTCAAAGTTTCATTTAACAGCCTGGTGGGATCCGCCGCTCCGGTCACACGCATGGCCTGATACACATAGGTCCGCCCGGACAGGGGGTCCCGGATGGCTCCGCCCAGACAGGTAGCCGCGCCGCCGAAGGGCTCGATTTCCGTGGGATGGTTGTGGGTCTCATTCTTAAAGTTGACCAGCCACTCCTCCTCCTTGCCGTCGATGGTTACCGGCACCACGATGCTGCAGGCATTGATTTCCTCAGACTCCTCCAAATCCTGAAGTTTTCCTTCCATGCGGAGCTTCTTCATGGCAGTCAGTGCCAAATCCATCAGGCACACATACTTGTCCTTCCGCTCCCCGTAAACCTCCGCCCGGTCCTTCAGGTACTGCTGATAGGTGGCCTCAATGGGCTCCCGGTATTTTCCGTCGGTAAATTCCACCTTCTTTAACTCCGTGGAGAAGGTGGTGTGGCGGCAGTGGTCTGACCAGTAGGTATCCAACACCCGGATTTCCGTCACCGTCGGGTCCCGGTGTTCCTCCTTCCGGAAGTAATTCCGGATATGCCGGAAGTCCGCCAGTGTCATAGCCAGGTTCAGAGACTGGTACAGCGCAGACAATTTTTCCTCATCCATCTGGCAGAAGCCCTCAAAGATTCCCACGTCCTCCGGAATCTGAAATTGTGCTGTAAGGGTTTCCGGCTTCTCCTCATCGGTCAGACGGCTGTCTACGGGATTGACGCAGTAGTTTCGGATCGCCTCCTCCTGCTCTGTGGTCAGAGGCGCGGTAATGACATAGGTGACGGCGGTACGGATCACCGGCTCCTCATCCTCTTTTAACAGCTTCACGCACTGCTCCGCTGAATCCGCCCTCTGATCAAACTGACCCGGCAGATATTCCACGGAGAACACCAGGTCTCCCGGATTTTTCGGAAATTCCTCCTCGTACAGCTCATCCACCGGGGGCTCTGAAAAAATAGTCACCAGCGCCTTCCGGTAAATCTCTTCGGAAAGATTCTCAATGTCGTATCGGATCAGTACCCGAACTTTTTTTAGTCCCTCAATCCCCAGATAGCTCGCCAGCTCCTCCCGCAGCTCTCCGGCTTTTACCGCATAATCGGCCTTTTTTTCCACATATACGCGCCTTACGCTCATTTTCAAACCTCCTGTATTTTTTTCGGCATGGCAACTGTTCGGTACCTTCACATTTACGAGCAAAAATCCATTGAAAATCGCCTGCGGCGATGGGATTTTGGCTTGCTGTTCCACGTTTTCTTACGGTCAGCGCAGCAAGTGCGCAGACCTACCGAATCGTTACCTGGCATGATACATATGGACAGACTTCTGCCCTGATACTGTTTTCTTTGATTATACCCGGCTTCAATAAATTAGTAAAATTAATAAATTTAATTTTAATTTCATCTTTCACTTATAAATCTGGCAGGTAATCCACGGACTACCTGCCAGATTCAGTCGCTGTTGCCAGACGCTCATGCCAAAATTCAATTCTAGCCGTTCTTCCGTTCCACATCCGTATAATACAGATGTCTCGGAAGGCCATCCGTCATAATCGGAGTCAATTCCGCCTGGATCAGAGGCCGCACATAATTAACAAACTCCGGCGTCACATAATCTCCCTCTTCATTAATCCAGTTTCTGGGAACCTTTTTCTCAATATTTGCTACCTTGTGGACGTCGTAGATATCTGTCACGCAGATATAGGGGTCATCGGAAACTCTCTTTAAAATTACCATTTTTCCCGTCTCGCCCTCAAAAGCCTCTTTCACTGCTGCGCCTCCTACCTGGTAGGCCTCGGTGATATCCACTCTGGAAACAATGTGAGAAGCGCAGCGCTGAAGGGTATTAAACTCAATTGCTCTTGTTTTGCACCCCACATCCCGGTTAATCTTCTCCGCCAGATAGCGGGCTGTTCCCGTTAACTGTTTGTGTCCAAACGCATCTACAAAATTAATCCCATCGGTCAGCTCACACACATAGCGTCCGTCCGCCAGCTTCACGCCCTCGGAAACCGCTACCACCACAGATTTTTTCTTTTCGTGCAGCCGGGCTACCTGATTCATAAATTTATCCACATCGAAGGTTACCTCCGGCAGAAAAATCATATCCGGTCCCTCGCAGTCCTCGCACCTGGCCAAGGCAGCAGCTCCTGTCAGCCATCCGGCATTCCGTCCCATGATCTCCAAAATAGTTACGCTTTGCTGGTCATAAACCAGACCGTCCCGGATGACTTCCTTTGTAATGGAGCCGATATATTTTGCGGCACTGCCATAGCCAGGAGTGTGGTCCGTAGCCGCCAAATCGTTATCAATGGTCTTGGGAACTCCCATAAAGCGAATAGGACTGCCATTTAACAGTGAATAATCCGATAGTTTCTTGATGGTATCCATGGAATCATTTCCGCCGATATAGAAGAAATATCCGATTTCCAGCTTTTCCAGAATCTGAAAAATCTTATCATAA
Source organism: uncultured Clostridium sp. (assembly GCA_900547035.1). GTDB lineage: Bacteria > Bacillota > Clostridia > Lachnospirales > Lachnospiraceae > Enterocloster > Enterocloster excrementigallinarum. The sequence continues at coordinate 24,159 of URFM01000009.1, forward strand.
ATTTCCCGGTCCTGGCTGATCTCCGGCAATTTAAAACGGCAGGAACCTAAATAAGCTGAGGGAGTACGCTTCAGCAGTTCAATATCCAAATCCGATGTAATGTGCTTGGATAAATCTACGTATCGCTCCTCCAAAAGCCCTTGGATTCCATGAACCATACCGTAAACCTGATTGGCGCCCCGGTCTCTGGCTGTCTTATAAACACCCGCCAAACTGGAGTTAATAACTGCCGTAGGACCGCCGGACTGTCCTACAATTACGTTCCCATTGATTCCGTTCATCGATATTTCCTCTATTTTTTTGAAATTAACTGACTACAATTCTACCTTAAAATGGAAGAATATGCAATCACTTCTTGGCATTTCCTCTACCCATATGATATACTTAATTTATCTATGCTTTTTAATATATTTTAAATTTTAATAGAGAGGAACCACAAAAGAAATGAAAATTGGATTTGACAATGAAAAATACCTGAAGATGCAGTCAGAGCACATCCGCCAGCGCATCGAAGCATTCGGCGATAAGCTGTACCTGGAATTCGGCGGCAAGCTTTTCGACGACTATCATGCCTCCCGGGTTCTCCCGGGGTTTGCTCCGGACAGTAAGCTGCGGATGCTTTTGCAGCTGGCGGATCAGTCGGAAATCATCATCGCCATCAGCGCGGCGGATATTGAGAAAAATAAAGTTCGTCAGGATTTGGGCATCACATATGATGTGGATGTTCTCCGCCTGATTCAGTCTTTCCAGGACAAGGGGCTTTATGTGGGAAGTGTAGTAATCACCCAGTACAGCGGCCAGGCCAGTGCTGACCAATTTAAATCCAAACTGGAACATATGGGAATCCGGGTTTACCGCCACTACTCCATCGAAGGCTATCCCAGCAATGTTTCCTTGATTGTCAGCGACGAGGGGTACGGAAAAAACGATTATATCGAAACCACCCGCCCGCTGGTAATTGTAACCGCCCCAGGCCCCGGAAGCGGCAAGATGGCTACCTGCCTCTCTCAGCTTTATCATGAGAACAAACGGGGAATCAAGGCGGGCTACGCAAAGTTTGAGACCTTCCCTATCTGGAATCTGCCCTTAAAGCATCCGGTTAATCTGGCTTATGAGGCAGCTACTGCGGATTTAAACGATGTCAATATGATTGACCCCTTTCATCTGGAAGCATATGGGAAAACCGCAGTCAACTACAACCGGGACGTAGATATTTTCCCGGTACTCAATGCGATTTTTGAGGGCATCTATGGAGAGAGTCCCTACAAGTCCCCCACCGATATGGGCGTCAACATGGCCGGCATGTGTATCGTGGACGACGAAGTGTGCCAGGAGGCTTCTTGTCAGGAAATCATCCGCCGCTACTATCAGTCCCTGAACCGTCTGGCCAGGGAGGAGGGTGCCTCCGATGAGGTATACAAAATTGAGCTTCTTATGAAACAGGCAAAGATTACCCCCGAAATGCGTCCGGTGGTTACTCCCTGCCTGGAGCGGGCCAAAAAGCTCTCCGCCCCTGCCGCTGCTATGGAATTGTCCGACGGCGCCATTGTCACAGGCAAAACCAGCAACCTTCTGGGCGCCTCAGCTGCCGTGCTGCTCAACGCCATCAAGGTGCTGGGCGATATTCCTCATGACCAGCACTTAATCGCTCCATCTGCCATTGAACCGATCCAAACCCTGAAGACCTGCTATCTGGGCGGACACAACCCCAGGCTCCACACCGATGAAGTGCTCATTGCCCTGTCTATGAGCGCCGCAACGGATCCGGTGGCAAAAAAGGCCCTGGATCAGCTCCCCAAGCTTCGCGGCTGCCAGGTCCACACCTCCGTCATGCTGTCGGATGTGGATATCAAGGTATTCCAAAAGCTTGGGGTAGAGCTGACTTCAGAGCCGGTCTATGAGCACAAAAAACTTTATCACTAAATCTTGTAACAGTTCAGGACGACTCATCTTTATGAGTTTTCTTTGGCTACGGCGCCCTCTCCGCTGACGGTGAGGGCGTCCAGTGCCAGCTTCATCAAATCTTTTACTTCCTCCTGAGTCATTTTCATCCGTTCCGCCAGTTCCTCTAAAGTGGCCTCTCGTCCCAGTTCTTTTGCCATCACACCGGACACGGTCTGAAGCACGTTTACTCTCGCGGCCATATTTTCCTCGATCTCCAGCTCCTGACACTGCTCCTCAAGGGCCAACTTTACCGCTTCCCGCACCCGCTCTTTTAACAGTTCATCCCAATCCCGCTCCCCGTCGTACTCCACGGCGGCCAGCATCAGGGCCGTATTCGCTTCCTGAATCAAATCCGACATAGGAAGCTCCCGGTCCCGAAACTCTTCAATCAGACCGGTCATCTCCCTGAGGCTGCCCTCCACCAGACGTTTTCTTGCCGTCTCGCTGCCTGCAGCCGTCTGTTTAAGCAATTCCCTCTTTTCTTCCTGTGACATAGGAGGAACTGCCTCCAGTTCTTCCAAATACATCTGATAAAAATCATGTTCCATTGCGTTTCGTTCCTTTCAAAAAATTTCTTTGCATTCCAGGGCTAATCATGCTATGATAGCCATTAATCACCTTTAGTACAAGGAGTCCTTAAAATAATGGATATTAATTATGAACTTTACCGTGTGTTTTACCATGTTGCCACTACCCTCAGCTTTTCCGAGGCTTCCAAGCAGCTGTTTATCTCCCAGTCTGCCGTAAGCCAGTCCATCAAGGTGCTGGAGAAAAAACTGGACCAGCCGCTCTTCATCCGCAGCACCAAGAAGGTTCAGCTGACTCCGGAAGGGGAAATTCTTTTAAAGCATGTGGAGCCCGCCATGAATCTAATTCGCAAGGGAGAGGCCCAGCTGCTGGAAGCCCACTCCCTGAAAGGCGGTCAGCTGCGCATCGGAGCCAGCGATACCATCTGCCGATATTACCTGGTGCCCTATCTGCAGCGCTTCCACCAGGAGTATCCCAATGTTCACATCAAGGTTACCAACCACACCTCCATCGACTGCGCGAAATCTCTGGAAAGCGGCGAGGTGGATTTTATCGTAGTAAATTACCCCAATTCCGCCCTGACCGGCGATCTGAGCACCAGGGTCATCAATGAGTTTCACGATGTATTTGTGGCCAATCCTGAGGCTTTTCCTCTGATGGGCCGCCGGCTGACCCTGGCCCAGCTTTTAAAATGGCCCATTATGATGCTGGACCGCAGAAGCACCACCAGCGAATTTCTCCATCATGTATTTCAGCAGCATCAGCTGGATTTAGCTCCGGAAATTGAGCTTTCCAGCAACGACCTGTTAATCGATCTGGCCCGAATCGGCCTTGGCATCGCCTTTGTTCCGGATTTCTGCATCCCTAAGGACTGTCCCGATCTCTTTATACTGGATCTGGAGGAGCGTCTGCCTGCCCGGCAGATGATGGTAGTCAGCAGCGACTATACCCCCATTTCTCAGGCCGCCCGGCATTTTATGGACATGCTGTAGGTTCCTCCTCAGCACCAGACCGCTGCCAAAATTCCTTCACCGCCTTTCCTACATTTCTTCTGTCTACGATCGTATAGCGATCCCACTCTCTTGGAAAGAGCGCCAGATAATCCTCTCTCAGGAAGCGGTCGTCCAGCAGGGCAATGATTCCCCGGTCCGTCGCAGTCCGGATTACGCGGCCGGCAGCCTGAAGCACTTTGTTCATGCCGGGATACTGGTAAGCATAGGCAAATCCATTTCCTTCCGGCAGTTCAAAATATTGCCGCAAAATTTCCTGCTCAGGATTCATCTGCGGCAGCCCCGTCCCAATGATAATGGCCCCGATCAGCCTTTCTTCCGCTAAATCGATTCCCTCTGAAAAAATTCCTCCTAATACGCAGAAGGCAGCCATAGACGACTTCCGCTCCTCCTCAAAAGCCGCCAGAAACTTTTCCCGGTCCTCCTCGCTCATATTGGTTCCCTGAACCATACGGCAAAAACCGGCCTTCTCTCCCTTCTCTTCCTGTTCCAGAAACACCTGTTCCACTGCCTCCAGATATTGGTAGGAGGGGAAAAAAACCATATAGTTTCCCTTTTTGCCGGATACAATATTTCGAATATATTCGGCCACCTTCTCATATTCCCGGCTGTTTCTGCGCCGGTAAGCGCTGCTGACGTCCCGGGCCGTCAGAATCAGCTTATTTTCCCTTGGAAACGGAGAATCCGCATAAACCGCCGGTGCATCCTGATTTCCTGCCAGTAACTCTTTATAATACCGGATGGGCAGAAGGGTGGCAGAGAAAAACAAGGCGGAGCGCCCCTGATCCAAACATTCCTGAATGCTGGAAGCCGGATTGATGCACATCAGCTTAATCATAAAGCTGCCGTCCTCCCTGAGCCTGCAGTAAATCCTCCAGCTGTCGTCCATTCTCTCATGGATATAGAGAAAATCCCTGATCCTGAAATATAAATCCAGAACCAAATCCCGGTCATCAAACTCCAGATGCTGATTTAAATAGGCATCCAGTTCCTCACAGGCGGCGGAAAGATCCAGAGCCAGAAGTTTTACATCCTCTAACAGCCGGTACTCGGTTCCATGGACTTCGCAGAGGCGTCCTTCCTCATCTCCTGCCCTCTTGAAAGCCAGAAGCCGCCGGTTGCAGCGCTCTAAGGCCAGAACAGCCTTTGCCGAGTCCGGCTGCCCTTTAAGTATCCTCTTACCCCCAAGAAGGTCCTCCTTTACCAGGGCGGCACTGTACATCTCCCTGGCGCGGCTCACCAGGTTGTGGGCCTCGTCTATTAAGAACAGATACTCCATCCCCGTATTGCCCTCGGAAAAATACCGCTTCAGACGCACATTGGGATCGAAAACATAATTGTAATCGCATATAATCCCGTCCACCCAGCTGCTGATGTCCAGGGAAAACTCAAAAGGACAAACATGAAACCGACTGGCGTATTCCAGAATTTTTTCCCTTGTGATCAGAAATTCCTGATGAATTATCTCAAACACCGCATCATTAACCCGGTCAAAGTGCCCTCTTGCCACAGGACATGAGACCGGATTGCAATCCGGCGTATCCAGAATACACAACTTCTCCTTGGCGGTTAAAGTCACCGTGGAAAAATACAGCTGTTCCTTCTCTCTGAGGATCCGGAAGGCCTCCTGAGCCACACTGCGGGTGATGGTCTTAGCCGTCAGATAAAACAGCTTATCCCCCATTCCCTCCCCCATGGCCTTTAGGCTTGGGAAAATAGCAGACAACGTTTTTCCAATTCCCGTAGGTGCCTGAATTAAAAGATTCTCTCCCTTTTCTATGGAGCGGTAGACCGCAGCTGCCAATCCTTTTTGACCCTTCCTGTAAGAATAGGGAAAGATCAGTTCTTTCAGAGACTGATTTCTTCTCTCTTTGTGATGGTACAAATAGCGGGCCCATTTCAGATATTCATGAATCAGTCCGACAAACCATTCCGACAGTTCTTCCATAGAATAATCTCTGCGGAACCTGCGGATCTCCTCATTCTCTATGCTGCAGTAGGTAATCTGAACTCCAATGGTGTCAGCTCCATGAGTGTCTCCGTATAAATAGGCATAGCATTTTGCCTGCGCCAGGTGAATCGGATCAGCTTCTGACAAACGATTCAAATTCATGTATACACACTTAATTTCATCTATAACCATCCCTGCCGGTTCCGAAAAAATGCCGTCTGCCCGTCCCTCTACCAGCAGAGCAAATTCTTCCTCCTGTACCGTCTTTTTCAGAGGAACCTCTGCCTGGTATCCGGCCCCCATCTTCTTTTGGATCTTCCTGTGGAGACGGCTTCCTGCATGCATAGCCTCCTTTTGAGCCCCCGGCGTACGCCGGTTGTCCAGGTCTCCGCTCCGCAGCACAAATTCCACCAGCTGACGCACAGATATACGGACAGCCGGGGATACCTTCGTCTGTTCCAAGAGGAGGCACCTCCTTTCCCTGACATCGGGAGGCTGAAAAGTCCTGTCCCGTGTTCCCAGTTCCATCTAAGTATACTCTAAAAAGCGGCGGACTGCAAACCAATGTTCACAATCCGCCGCTTTATTTGCTGCTTCATCTGTCATGAGCACTTAAAACCTGATTTTCAGGCAACCACTGCAGCGTGCTCCGGTGAAAGGCTTTCCAGGTATTCCTCAAATTCCTGGTTCTCTCCATTGTACTGAACAGTCAGCACTCTAGTCAAATCCAGACTTAAAACACCAAGAATGGACTTTGCGTCGATTACAACCCGGTTATAGAATACGTCAATATCAAAGTCACACTTCGTAGCCTCTTTCACGAATCTCTTCGCTTCCTCTACTGATGGCAACACAATTCTTTTTTGTTTCATAATCAAAACATCCTTTCAAATTAGAACCTTTCCGGCGGTCCGGAAAGACACTTCAGGGACCGGTCTTTGCGGACCCTTGTAGTTTCGTTTTCAAATATATAGCACGATTTTTTTTAATTGTCAAATCTGACTCTGACGCTCTATCCCTCAAAAATCATGGATAAAATTGGAGGATTTTTCTGAATTTGCCAGCAGCAAAAAATACGTTCCCATCACATTGGAAGCTGTCCTGAAGGGTCAAAAAAGGAACCCTCCGCCTAATTGCCTGGTTCCTTTCCTTTTTGTACCTCTATTTCTATGAATATTAACGAAAATTATGTGTATTCTGTGACCTTAAAGGTGTTTGCTGACCTTAAAACTTCAAAATATGGAACCGGTCCCGAGCCAGCAGAAGCCCTGCGCGGAACAGCTGCATCATCTGCCAGAAGCCCACTCCTTTCAGATTCAGTTCCTGAACCAGGCGAAACTTCGCCTCGTAGCTCCTGACATCCTCGAACCATACCTCATGGCGGACCCCGTCCTGGAGGTAATGAAAATACGGGGACTGAGCCTCCTCATCAAACTGAATGGAAGCGCCCCTGGACACAGCCAGTTGAACCGCCTCCACATTGCCCAGGGTCCTGGCCTTGGTAGTGCCACGTTCATATGGAAGAGGCCAGTCGTAACCATAGTTTGGAACCCCCAGAATAATCCGGTCCGCCGGAATTTCCGTCAGAGCGTATTTCGCCACCCGCCTCACCATGCGGAGAGGAGCAACCGCCATAGGAGGTCCATAAGTATAGCCCCATTCATAAGTCATCAGCATCACCTGATTGGCTGCCTGACCCAGACGTCCATAGTCCATCCCTTCATATAAAAGGCCCTTCTGGTCGCTGCTGGTTTTGGGAGCCAGAGCTACCGACACCGGATAGCCGAACAGATTCATCACCTGACGGGCCAGTTCTACAAAACCGGCGAAGTTTTCCTTCTCCTCCGCCGGAATATACTCAAAATCAATATCCAGCCCCTGAAAGCCCTTATCCTTCATCACAGCTCCCAGCTGCCACAAAATCTTTTCCTGGAGGCTTTGGCTCTCTAACAGAACCTGAATCAGGCTGCTGTGAAATCTTCCGTCCGGGCCTATGGAGGTAAAGGTCAAAACTGGTCTGGTTCCCTGAGACGAGCTGGCCTCAATCATCCATGTATCGTCCAACACGGGTTCTACCAGCTGTCCATCTTCTGTGAATCCATAGGAAAACACATGAATAGCCGTCAAGTCCGGCAGGCTCTCTGACAAAACCCAGGGACTGATAAATGGATAAGCATAGCCCAAAATATGGGCCAACGGACGTTCGTTTTCCTGCCAGGAAGCAGCCGGGATCAGAAGCGCCTGGCCTACTGCCAAAGTATAAGGATATACCAGCTGGTTTATATAAATGATTTCCTCCGCCCTGACATTCTGCACTCTGGAAATCCGCTCTACGCTGTCCCCCTGCTGCACCACATATATTTCCATGAAAACTCCCGTTTTCTCGTCTTGTTACTCTAAATATATGTAATTTTCTACAGTTCTTATTCCTTCTGGTCTTCCAGTCCTTTCTTTTCCTCTATTTCTTTCAAGCGCCATTTAAAGCCTGCTGCCGTTTTCTGGCTGCCGTTCAAAGCACACGAAAGACTCCGACGGCTAATGCCAAGGGCGCGGGAAGCCTGAGCAATAGAAATAAACTCTCCGATCTCATTCCCCTCAAGATCCATCTGAATCACTGGTCTGAGGTCATGATATCCGATAATGGATTCTCCGGAAACCTCGATGGACTCCTGGGGCTCCGACTCCGAAACCTTCTTCCAAATAAAGCCGCCTCCGGTTTTTCTCTCTCCATGAGCGGCCCGGACAATAGCGTTCCTGGAAATACCTGTCCCGGCAGCCGCCTCCAAAGATGATTTATAATCCGCGATAAATAATCCCTCGGGTGTATATTGACGATATACATAACCCTTCATTGTAGTCCGGCTCATATCTCAATTCCTCTCTTCTGTGTAATGAATATAGTCATTATATCAACCAAGTTTTTGTTTGTCTATATATTTTTCAATGTTGTAAGATAAAATCAAAAAATTTAGTAAATCGTACCTTGAATGGCAGACTTTGCCATTTTTACAGACAACAAGCAAAAAAATACGCCATAGTCCATACAATTGGCCGGCGCTGAGTACTCATATTCCTATGTTAAAACAGGCTGCCCGGGGATTTACCAGGCAGCCGTGAAATTCGCTTATTACTTTTTCTGAACGTACTTCAAGCAGTCAAGAGTTACCGCTACCAGAATAATGATACCGGAGAAGATGAACTGCAGGTTTGTATCAATACCAAGAATGGTCAGGGAGTAGGTCAGAGCGGTAAAAATCAGAACGCCGACTACTACGCCGGAGATCTTACCGATACCGCCGGTAAAAGATACACCGCCTACTACGCAGGCCGCAATAGCATCTGTCTCCCAGCCTTGTCCATAAGCCGCGGAACCAGATCCAAACATACGGATACACTCAAGCCATGCGCCGAAGCCATACAGAATGCCGGCCAGCATGAAGGCTCCTACCGTTACCTTAAATACGGAGATACCGGAAACAGAAGCTGCCTCAGCATTTCCTCCTACTGCATACAAGTTCTTGCCGAAAGTGGTCTTATTCCAGATAAACCACACAATGGCTACCGCAGCTACCGCCCAAAGAATGATCGTGGGGAAGCCGCCGATTCTCGGTATGATCATATTGGAAATTGAAGATTCAATAGCGCCAAAGGATACGCCCTTTGTAGCATATGTGGTCAATCCAAAGATGATCAACATGTTAGCCATGGTTGAAATAAAGGGATGCATCTTGAATCTGGCAGTAAAGCAGCCTGCAATAGTGGTAAAGCAGGTGGTAAAAATAATACACATTACCAGAGCTAAAAGCACTCTTGCCGGAATGGGAAGTCCTGTAAAGTCGAAAATATGTCCGAAAACAGAACCGGTGTTAATTCCCTGATGCATAATAATTGTAGCGGTTACCATGCCCATACCAACCATACGGCCGATGGACAGGTCAGTACCAGCCAGCAGGATCAGGCCCGCAACGCCTAACGCCAGGAACATTCTGGGAGAAGCCTGCTGCAGGATGTTCAGCACGTTATTGTATGTCAGCAGCGGAACGCCCTTAACAGCCGGAGTAATCGCACACAAAGCGATAAAAATAATCACAATGGCAATATAAAGGCCGTTTTTCAGCAGGAAATCCCTGCGGTTAAACGTATATTTATAGTTTTCCACCTTCTGAGCCATGTTCTCGCTGAAGGAGAATTTGGACATGCGCAGCATATCAATCATATGATATTTATGCTGGAAAGCCGCATGCTGACGGTCCTTGGCCGCCTGAATATCCTTTTCCAGCTGCATCTTGGCATCGAAAAGACGATTTTTGTGAACATACTTTTCGTCCTTGATCTCGCCCTGGTCTGTCAGCTTGGAAACCGTCTGCTGATGCTCTTTCTCAAGCTCCGCCACCGCGGCCTGGTACTTCTTCTGTGCCTCAGCCTTTTCTTCCACACAGCTGGCGGCTACTACCTGATAATATTCCTGATCATAGTGGGCCTTAATATACCCTTCCGCTTCCGCAACCAGCTTAGCCACTTCGTCCTTATTCTTAGCTTCTACCGCCTTCGCTTTTTCCAGGTCAGCCTGCAGCTGTTTCATCCTGGCATCCTTTTCCTGCTGGGTATAAATGTGGTCCTTCTTTAAACTGTCAATGTCGTTTAACAGCTCTACAACTTTGTCGGTTCCATCCACGCGCAGCGCATCCAGTTTATCCTGAATTTTCCCGACATACTCATCAATAGGCTGACGAAGCTTCGCTTCCTGCTCAGCCGTAAGAATCTTCGCATTTTGATTTGCCATATCAACTTTCCCCCATTATAGGTATTTTGCACTAAGCCTTAAAAGCTCTTCCTGATTTGTTTCCTTCGTGTTCACAATTCCGGAAAGATGTCCGTTGGACATAACGCCGATCCGGTTGGTGATTCCCAGGATCTCCGGCATCTCGGAGGAAACCACGATAATGGTCTTTCCCTGCTTCGCCATATTGATGATCAGCTCATAAATCTCATATTTGGCGCCTACATCGATGCCTCGGGTGGGCTCATCCATCATGAATACCTGGGGCCTGCGCTCCAGCCACTTGCCGAAGATCACCTTCTGCTGATTTCCGCCGGAAAGGCTGGAAATCATGTCATCCGGTCCCATACACTTCGTATGCATAACCTTGATCTCATTAGCCGTAGCCTTAATCATCTTTGCATCGGACAGGGCAATGCCGGATTTGTACTGATCCAGGTTTGCAATGGTGGTATTAAAAGTCAGATCGCTCTTTAAGAACAGGCCGTTGGCCTTACGTTCCTCAGTGATCATGGCAAATCCGTGTTCAATGGCCTCCTTAGCGCTGTTGAAATTCATCAGCCGCCCTCTGAAATACACACGGCCCGCTGCTCTTGTCCGGACACCGAATATGGTTTCCAAAAGCTCGGTACGTCCTGCGCCTACCAATCCATAAAGGCCGAAAATCTCACCCTCACGTACATCAAATGTAATATCCTGCAAATGGGGTTCAAATTTGGTAGACAGATGCTGTACGGAGAGAATGGGTTCTCCCGGCGTATTGTCTACCGGCGGGAAACGGCTCTCCAGCGAACGTCCAACCATGGCCGCGATCAACTCGTTCATATTGGTTTCTTTGGAGGGCTTGGTCATAACCAGCTTTCCATCCCGAAGAACGGAAATCTCGTCACAAATTTCGAAAATCTCATCCATCTTATGAGATATGTAAATCAGTGAAATACCCTGCTCCTTCAGCATCCGCATCATCTCGAAGAGCTTGTCAACCTCCTGTACCGTCAGGGAGGAAGTAGGCTCATCCAGTACAATCACCTTGGAATTGTAGGACATAGCCTTAGCAATCTCACACATCTGGCGCTGGGAAACAGACATATTTCTCATAGGCTGCGTCAGGTTTACTGTCATTCCAAGCTTTCGGAAAAGCTCGGAAGCTTTCTTTTTCATTCTGCCCTCATCAACTACTCCGGCAGAGTTCACCGGATACCGCCCCAGGAACAGATTATCGATTACATTCCGCTCCAGACACTGATTCAGCTCCTGATGAACCATGGCAATCCCGTTTTCCAGGGCATCCTTGGGGCCGGAAAAGCTGATTTCCTTGCCGTTCAGGAAGATCTTTCCCTCATCTTTCTGATAGGTTCCGAACAGACACTTCATCATAGTGGACTTACCGGCTCCGTTCTCTCCCATCAGTCCCATAACTGTTCCCCGTTTCACATCCAGATTGATGTGATCCAGTACCCGGTTACGGCCAAAGGACTTGCTCATACCGCGTATTGATAAGACGATATCATCTTTCTTATCTACCATTCTCAATTACTCCTGTGTTTGCAGATTAATAAGTTTCTTGAATAATACATTAGGGAGAATTGCTTCTCCCTAATGCCTGCCGTACCTTAAACCTTTAATTTCAGTTTTAATTACTGGCTCAGTAAGCCGGTGTAAGCAGCCGCGTTGTCGGTCTTTACCATGTTGATGGCAAATGCGTCATACTGGCTGGGGTTGCCCAGACGGTTGGTGATGTTGGACTCGGTCTGGCCGTCGCCGCCGATGTACTCAACATTCAGGTTCAGAAGATCATCATACTTCTGAAGCAGGGGCTGATAGGTAGCGCTCAGGAAGTTATCAGCTGCATTATAAATGTTCAGCCATACGTTCTTGGTGGGATGAGCCTCTGCATCCAGCTGATTGGAAACTGCCGCAAATGTAACAGTAGAATCCAGATAATCCTCATAGTTGTCAGCGGTAACCGCTACGTTCAAAGCGTAGAAGGAACGCTCTTCCTCGTTGTATACATACTCACTCTCGGAAAGAACATTGCCTGCATCGTCAGCGGTGCTGATACCGGTGTTGATGTCAACGCCGTCCAGAGCGTTTCTCAGAACACGCAGGGTCAGGTAAGCCTGAACGTCCGCATGCTGGCTGATGGTTCCGCCGTAGCCCTCTGCGATTGCTGCTACAGCGTCGCTGTTTGCATCGTAACCGAAGGTGGGAACGCCGTTGTCCTTAGACCAGGCGTTGAACATGGACATGCCCATGCCGTCGTTGTTGGAAACTACTACGTCGATGGAATCGCCGAAGGAAGCGGACCAGGTATTGATGGCGTTTCCTGCGGTAGCTGCATCCCAGGTAGCTCCAGCGGAGTTCTTCATCTCCTGAGAAGCCAGCTCACGAACGGTGTAGGTGGTTCCGTTTACCTCAAGGGTTCCGTCCTGAACAACCGTAGCGCTTCCGTCGGTGTTGGTTCCTACGGGGGTGCTGTCGGTAGCACCGTTCGCCTCTACTGCGGTTCCCAGAGCGTTACGAACGCCTCTGGTACGAGCGATGGAGTCGTTGTGGCCGATATCGCCGATTGCCAGAACGTATCCGATGATGCCGTCGCCGTTGCGGTCGATGGTGTCAATGTTGGCCTCGATGTAATCCTTAACCATGGTTCCCTGAAGCTCAGCACCCTGGTTGGCATCGAATCCTACATAATAGGTGTTCTCGTTGAAGTTTAATGCTGTCATATCCAGCTCGCCGGTGGAGCTGTTGGAAGGCTGACGGTTAAACCATACCAGAGGCTTGTCCTTATTGGCTACCTCTCCGCCTGCAGCCTCCTCTGCTGCCTCAGTGGCTTCTCCCTCTGCTGCCTCGCTACCAGCTGCCTCGGTAGCATCTCCCTCTGCTGCTGCGGTGGTTGTGCCGGAGCTGCTGCTGCCGCAGGCTGCTAATGATACTGCCATGCAGGATGCAAGAGCAACTGCCGTAACCTTTTTCATCATTCTCATGATTTTGTTTCCTCCCTTTCCAAATAGTTATAAGATTTGGTTTCCGTCGGTTTGAATCATTTTTGACTACCGACAAACTTATTATAGCGTCTTTTGCACATATTTTCCATAAGATTTTCTTCGTTTTTCTATAATTTTCTTTATTCTTTTGCGTTTTTGTCAATTTTTTGTCACGATGTGCTGGGGAGATAGGTAATATTTACTATCAACCAATTCAAAATCCTCTTCCACGTTTTTTCCAAGGACCTGATCCATCGCAATGTTGAACACTGCGGCAGCGTAGGCCTTCTTATCGCTGGAAACAGTCCCCATCATCTTTCCGTCTTCCACAGCTTTAAGCCCCGGGGTGGTCCCGTCAATGCCAACCACCTGGATCCCGGTCACCCCGGCGCGCTCCATAGCGTCGATAGCTCCCAGAGCCATATCATCGTTGTTGGAAATTACCAGTTCAATTGTATCCGGATATTCCATAAGCCACTGCTCCATCAGAGCGGAAGCCTGGCTTCGCTCCCAGTTGGCGATGCCTCCGGTAATCTTCTCAATCGGCACTCCGGCGTCTCTCAGGGTCTGAACCGACCACTCAGTACGAATCAAAGCATCCTGGTGGCTGCTCTCCCCTTCCAGAAGCACATAGCTCACTACTCCGTCCCCATCCGTATCCAGACCAGAGGGATCCTGGCGGTACTGATCTGCCACAATATTGCCCTGAAGAACTGCTGATTCCTTAGCGGAGGCAGCCACATAGTACAGTCTGTCCCAGCGGTTTAAATCCTCCTCGGCTGGCTGGCGGTTGAAAAACACCACCGGAACGTCGGCTCCCATAGCTTTATCAATAATACTGGAGGCAGCGGTCCGGTCCACCAGGTTAATGCAGAGAGCGTCGCATTCCAGGGAAATAAAGCGTTCCACCTGATTATTCTGAGTATACTGACTCCCTTTCGCGTCCTGAATGTCCAGATGAACTTTGATTCCTGTCTCCTGTTCATAGGCTTTCGCGCAGTTTTCCAACTCCTGCCGTATATTGTTGATAAAGGTATCATCTCCCCGGTACAGTCCTATGCCGATCCGGACAGATGGCGTCCCCTCTTCTTCATGCCTCTGACAGCCCCCCGCCAGAATTCCCGCGCATATGCAGAGGGCAGCCGTCATAGCGAGCCTGCTTCGGTTTTTCATCTTCACCTTTCTTCTCCTTTATCATTCAATGGGATAGAGCATTGTTTCATATTTGGGGCGCCTCAGATCCTCTTTTTCAATATAATAGTGATCCAGCACCGTCCTCTTTTGGGGTCTCTGTCCGGATACAGCCTCTACCGCCCTGCAGACACTTAAATATCCTGCGCTGAACTCGTCTGTCGCGCAGATTCCACGGATGATTCCCCGGTCCAGGGCTTCCAGAATCTCCTGGGCGCTCCCTCTTCCATAAAGTCCCCTTACATAGGAACGCAGCTTCTCATCGGATTTCAGCACGGAGGCAGCTTCTCTAAGGCTGTCCGGATCCAGACCCACAATAACCGCGCCTTTGGGTTCCTGAGAAATAGCCTGTTCTAAAACCGTACGGTATGTATTTCCATCCTCCTCAAGAGAGAGACATATCGTAAATCCTCTGCTCTCCAGCTCCTCCTCCAGCGTCCTTTCAAAGCTTTCCGTCCCCTCATGCTTCAAGGTCCGCCCAATGAGATACACCGGAATATCCCGATCATAAGACTGCGCAATCTGTCCGGCCATATCCCGCCCCATCTGAGCAAAATCCGTCGTAACCAGTGCCTCTGCCTGCTCCGGCTCCTGTCCGGTCCATACCATAACCACAGGGATGTCCGCCAACCTGCTCAGATCCTCCGGTATTTCTCCCCCCTGGGCCGGAGCGACTATCAGAGCGCTGGCCCCTGCCTGCTGTTCCCGGGCAATCAATTCCTGCTGCTGACTGGCGCTTCCCGCCTCATAAAGAGTAATAAAGCTGATATCCGCGTTCCGCTCAATCGCCGCCTGCTCCATACCCTTGCGGAAATTTACGTAATTGATGTCGCTGGTATCTTCCACGATCACGGAAATGGGATAAATCTCCCGTTTTTCCTCTTTAATAATCAAATCCGTGGAGGAGAGCAGAAACAGGAGCACCAGTATAATTCCATAACCCAGCCACAATAATTTTTCTTTCCTGGTAATCATTTCTTCTCCTTCTCCAAAATCTCCGCGTACGGAATAGCGGGCAGATGGATCCGGATGGTTGTTCCCTCGTCAGGCTCGGACTCAATGGAAAGTCCATACTGCTCTCCGAAATACAGCCGGATTCTTTCATTTACATTCTTCACGCCGATACCGGATCCCCGTTTGGAGGAGGCATGGACCGTATTCTCCTTCAACAGTCCGTTTACCTGCTCTTCGGTCATTCCCAGACCATTGTCGGAAATCGTAAAAATCAGCTCCCCTTCTTCCAGAAAAGCCCGCACCAGGATTTCTCCATCTCCATCCATAAACTCCATTCCGTGGTAGATCGCGTTTTCCACCAGAGGCTGGAGCATCAGCTTTAAGCTGGCCAGGTTCAGAGTCTCCGGCTCCGATCCAATCTGATAAGTAAATTTATTTTTAAAGCGCATTTGCTGTATCATCAGATAGTTGCGGACATGCTCCAGCTCATCCTTCACGGGAATGATGCTGCGCCCTTTGCTGAGGCTGATGCGGAAGAACCGGGCCAGGGCCGTTACCACCTTCACTGCCTCCGCCTTCTGCTCATTTTCAATCATCCACACAATAATATCCAGGGTGTTATAGAGAAAATGAGGGTTGATCTGGGACTGAAGGGTGTCAAACTCGCTCTTCCGCTTGGACTCGTGTTCCGCTACGATATCGTTCATCAACACTTGAATCTGCCCTGCCATATCCCGGATGGAGCGTCCCAGATGGCGGATTTCATAGGAACCTCCAATATAAATCTCCGTATCCAGTTTTCCCGCCTCCAGGGCATTGACGGATTTTTCCAGCCGCTTAATGGGACCTGTAATCCTGGAGGAAATATAGGCATTGATAACCATGAGTACAAAGAGGAAAAAGGCAACTACAAAGACAATAAAAAGCTGGGTTTTCAGGACATTCAGGGAAATGTTTGCCTCCGGCATCACTCCCACCAGCTTCCATCCCGTATAACCCACGGATTTTACCGTAATATTCCGCCGTTCCCCTTCGTAGATCTCTCCATAATTTCCATCCCGGCGCGCGGCAGCCTTCTCGTAATTTTCATCTGCCAGTCCCACATCAATCAGCTGCATTTTCGGATGATAAATCAGCTCTCCTCCGCCGCTGACCATGTAAATATATCCCTGATTTCCCAGTGTAATATTATCCAGAAGCTGCTGAAAGCTGGTATAACTGATATCCAAAAGAAGGATTCCCTGTTCCGTGGAGGTACCGGAGGTGATCTCTACCGAGCGGGTAAAGGTGATAACCCAACGGTACTGATTCTCGCTGTTGTCAAATATGTACTGCACGTGAGGGGTAGTAAAATACAGATTGTCCGTCCGTTCCAGGGTCGTCTGAAACCAGGGTTCCTTTGTAACATCCAGGCCGGTTTTCAGCCGGGCAGCAGGAACCGCGGCCAGAAGCTCCCCTTCCTTGGAGAGAAGAGCGATGTTGGCAATGCAGTCCTTATTGTTATCATAAAGAAGGGTAAAATCGCTGCTGACAGATTCATCGGATAAATCCGCATTCTTGATGACCCCATAGTACAAGGAATCGGAAAGCTTCATAATGGTCTGAAGATAAGAATCCACCGAGCGGTTTACCTGGCTGAGCATAGCCTGGTTCTCCTGACTGATGGTGGCGGTCAGCTGCCCGGAAAACCGTCCGTAAAGGGACAGGCCGATCAGAAGAATAGCGGCAAGGGCGCTGACCGTAAAATAGATGTAAATGGTAGACCGGATGCTCATACACTTAAGCAGTCCTTTTTTCTCCGGATTCTCCATGGATTTCCCCCAAATTCTGTCTGCTTACTTGGCGCCGCGGTATTTGGTAGGCGATACGCCGAAGCGCTTCTTAAATACATAGCTGAAATAGTTCTGTTCCTGGTATCCCACTTTCTCGGCAATCACATAGGTCTTGTCGTCCGTAGTTTCCAACAGTTCCACCGCCTTTGCCAGGCGCACGTCCGTCAGATACCCCACATAGCTCTGCCCTGTTTCCCTCTTAAACACCGTTGAAAAATAAGCAGGACTCATATGGAATTCCCGGCAGAGCATCTCTACCGAAAGCTCCGGGTTCTGATAATTTTCCTGAATATAGCGCTTAGCTTCCAGGATTACCCTCCGGGTAGTGTTATCTCTCTCCTGGTTCATCATCTCGTTCATCTGACAGGCAGTCTCTATAATCCACTCCTCAAACTCGTCCCGGTGAAGAGTAAAGGAGAGGATCTCAGAATAATGCTTCTGGGTGCTTAAAAGGTCCCCCGGATCCAGGTCGTACTGCTGCATCATCTGCAGCAGACAGTTGCTGATGGAGAGCATAAACAGCTGATACTGGCGCAAATGAACCTTCGCTTCCTCCATCCGGTCCACCAGGCCGTGAACCACCGAACGGATTTTATCCTTTGGTCCAAATTTCACCGCGTTAATCAGTTCTGACTCGTCCTTTACATCCATCTGCAGCCGTCCCCGTCCCACAGGCTCCACATCGTTGATGTAAATGGTCTTTCCCGCTCCTACAATAGCCTTGTAGCCCAAAGCGTCCACAGCGGACTGGCAGGAGACAGAGAGGTGTCCCAGGTCGCTGCAGCGGTGACCTACTCCAATGGTAACCGTAACTTCCAGAATTTTCCTGCATTCTTTACAGATATCCTCCAGCTGGTCAATGATTCCCGTCCCCTTCTCCTCTTCGTCCAGTGCCGCCACCAGGGTAAGTCCTGCTGTAGAATTAAAAAGCACAAATCGATAAGCTTCTTTCAAATGATCCTCTATCAGCTGACGGACAGAAAAAGGAATTAATTCCTGGTGCTGGGAAAGAACCCGCTCCTCTGTCTGCTCCTCCTGCTCCACGCTAACCACTGCTGCCAGCCACTGCTTCGCGCCAAGAATATCCACCCCGTACTCCTTAAGTCTGGCCTCCTCCTGGCCCGGAGGAACATTCCCTCTGGACAAATCGTTTAAGAACAGTTCTTTTAAAATCGGCAGGCTGTTCTGATACCGTTCTCTGAGCCTGTCCACATTCCGGCGCTGTTCAATCTCATCGTCCAGGTTTGCCTTGACCCGCTCCAGTATCTCCGTCAGTTCCTCCACATTTACCGGTTTTAAAATATATTCCGTCACATTCAGTTTGATGGCCTGCTTGGCGTACTCAAAATCGTCAAATCCGGAAAAAATCAGAATCTTCATGGAAGGATACTTCTGGCGGATTTTTTCAATCAGGGTCAATCCGTCCATGTAGGGCATCCGGATATCCGTCATCACCACATCCGGCTCCAGCTGTTCAATCTTTTCTAAGGCGTCCTGCCCGTTTTCCGCATCTCCCACCACCTGAAAACCAGCTGATTTCCAGTCGATTTTCTTGATTATGCTTGTTCTTACCTCTTCCTCGTCGTCTACAAGGATAATGCGGTATAAGTCCATAATAACGTTCCTTCTTCTATCCCTTATATTCCTGCCCGCAGTCAAAATTTCTATTTCTGCTGCAGCTGCCTCAGCTGTTCGGCGGACAGGGGCCGAACGGCGATTCCGTTGATCTCCACATGCTCTCCTGCTTCAATCACAATACAGCAGCGTCCGTCAATCAGCCGTGTTTCCACCAGAGCCGCCTTTTCCGGTGATACCCGGATGCTGACGTCCGGCGTTTTAATTTCCAGATTTCGGGAGGCCGCCACATTGGAGGCCAGAAAGCTTTCCTCCCGGCTTTTTTCATCTCTGGGATAACGATTTTCCAGCTCCAAAAGCTGCTCCGGATCCGCTCCATTTTCCTCCAGTAACTGCTTTACCTGGCGTTTGTCCAGGGTTACAGGTTCTGGTCCGTCGGCCCCTTCCTCCAGCATCTCATTTAAGGACTCATGGATGCTCATCACCGCTTCAAAATCGCAGTTTTCCCCCAGGGTTTCCTCCACAATAGTCTGAAAAGCCTCTTTCTGGGTCTTGGCGGACATAGGAATTCTGCAGCCCAGCAGCTGATCGATCAGCTGCTCCTTCAGCTCCTCTCCATTTTTCGAATAATAGAGAAGACTGTGGATATCCGTATTCCGGTCATTAAAGGCCGGGAAAAGGAAGCCCAAAGCCGGCGCTTCCACCAGCCAGTCCCGAATGCGGTTCTCAATAGCATTGGTAACGGAATTGTAGCACAGCCCCTCTTTGGACAGTTTGACAGGGCAGATGCTGCACAAAACAAATTCATACACATAATCGGAGGCATCGAACATCTCCGCCCCATCGGAGGCCTTGGCAGGGATATCGTAAGCGCAGTGAATCAGAATGATATAGTAGTTTTCCCCATAATCGTAGTTTTCTATTACCTTATCGTAAAATTCCTCCAAAAGACTTTCGTCCTTCAATCCGCTGTCCCGCAGGCGCAGCAGAAACTCCTGGGTCCCTCCCTCGCTTTCCGCCGACAATGGAAACTCCATATTAATAAGGTTTTTTCCCAATGTGCCGGACATGGTCTTTTTGAAAATCGTAAAATACTTAAAGGCCTCCTCCTCCGGAAGGGAGAGAAACGCCTCCTTTAGTTCCGTTCTTTTATTTTTATCCGCATCCACGTAGCAGCCGCAGATTCTGGTAATGGCGCAGCCTGCAGGGGTAAACAGCTTCTTGATTTCACTGATTTCTTTCTTATTCATTTGTTCCTCCCTGGGCGCCTTTGATTTTCTTTAACTGCGCTTCTCCCATCAGGAATACCGTAGCTCCGCCTATGACAATTTTTCTTTGAACATCTACAAAAATTCTTCCGTTGTATTCGCTGGTTTCCGTTTCAATGGTCCGCTCCCTGCAGTTGGCTTCTACCATTTTCAAAACATCGTCTCTCCGGTCGGTGCAGACCAGAAAAACGCCCAGCTTCCGGTTAGATACCAACCCCTCGGCATGAATTTTCGTTGCCTGAATTTTATTGCGGATAAAAGCAGAGGACAAGGCTTTCTCGTCCTGCTCCTGAACAACAATCAGCATTAATTCCATTATTTTGCTCCTCTCCCCGTTTTGGTTATAAAAAAACATTCGTAACAGTTCAGAATGCGTCCTGAACTGTTACGAACATTTTAGCATAAAATTGGAAGTGGGGCAATACTGGGCATCGCGCCAGCAGACAGCCAGTACAGCCGTCAGATATCTGGCGGATCCAAAGATGGATGCCTCAAAGTCTTACCCTGCCGTAGGAAACTCAAAGGTAATAGCCCGTATCACATCCTGGTCATCCAGCATAAAACCTGCATATTTAGGCATAGGGCCGCCATACAGGACTTCGGCGATCAGGACCGAGGCAAACTGCTCACACCAGCCGTCCGGATAGGAGTTCGTATTCCATTCATAAGCTTCCTCTTCCCGGAAAGACATGCGGTACAGACCTGGAATGATATTTCCAGCCTCATCCGCCGTCATACCTACATGAATTCCGCAGTTTAATTTCACATCTTCCCCGACAACCGCATAATTGGTACGTTCCAGTTCCTCCCTGCCCTCATACTGAAAATAGAAATATTCAAATTTTTCTGTGCGGACTGTATAGAATTTTCCCGGGCTTCCCGCAAACACATCTTCCTCGCCCTCAGGCATTTTCGCAAGACCCGCCGTCACATCTTCGTAATCCATAGATTCCGGCAGTCCCGCAAACTCTGTCATCTGTTCCGGTATCTGGGGAATCTGGCCTGCTGCGCTGTCTGTTTCGTCAGTCCGCCATTCTTTGTCCGTTCCCTGTCCGGGGGCCTCATCGGTCTGTATCGCGGCGCTGTAAAGCTCCTCCCTTCCGTCTGCAAAGCGGCACTCAAAGAGAAATCCCCGCTTCGCGGCCGCTATGTTTGTTCCCAGTTCAAAAGATGGAGACTCCGACTGCAGTACTGTTCCACCCTTCAAATCCTCTGCCCGGTCCAGAAAATTTTCTCTGGAATCTGTAAGTCCCATTTCGTACATCGTAATCTCTTTCAGAGGGATATCTTCTGAAAAAGAAAGATTCAGGCGGCTACCCAGCGGCAAATAGCAGATATTCTCCTCCATGGTAAGCGCAGGGAATGCCCCCGCTCCTTTGCTGGCAGTCATCTCTGTTTTTTCAGGCCCGGTTTCGCTGGTGATTTTCAGGATTGGTGTAGGACTCTGAGCAGTCACCCGGAAAAAATACTGGTATCCGGCAAAATTTCCCTCTCCTCCAAAGGAGAAACGCAGCTCCACCAGATAGTCCTCAGCCGGTTCCGGAAGAACAATATCCGCCGTCCCTTCCACCGTTGTCCGCTCCCCCAGACTTGTGCCATCCACAGCAAACCGCTCATAGGCACAGGATATAGGCGTTTTCTCTGTCCGTATCGCAATCCCCGGCTGATAGGGTACTCTCGGCATACCCGTTATGTCCTCCGGCTGAAAATAGCCGCTGTAATCACTTACGGTCTGCTCGTTCCCTTCATCGTCCACCACAGTGGATTCTGTATAATTAATATGTTCGACAGGAATAAACATCTCCTCTCCGGAGACAACCATCACCCACGGAAATGAAATCGCAGCTTCTTCCATGTTCTGCCGAAGCTCAGTTTCCTCCTGGGAAACGGCGGTATCCGCCTCAATCATCTGCCCTGCACCGCCGGTCCCCTCCTGCGCAGGATTTTCATCCGCTCCGCAACCGCCCATCAAAAGGCTTCCGGCAGCCAGCCAGAGGGCGGCTGTCCAGCTCCAGCATCTCATCCTTTTCATACACCCACCTTCTCACAATCCGTATAATGCCTGCATGTTCTGATACTCTCAGTGTACTCTAAGACCGGTTCAAAAGGAAGTCTATTTTCAAAACAGTAAAGATATCTAAGAATAATGTAAAGAATCTAACTCACAAAAAAATGTAAAAATCCGGTTGACATTGTCGGCAACCTGTGATATTATAATCTGGCGTTCAGAAATGACCGCTTCAAAGGGGATTAGTTCAATGGTAGAGCACCGGTCTCCAAAACCGTCGATGGGGGTTCGAGCCCCTCATCCCCTGTTTTATCTATGTGGATGCTGTGTTTCTTTTAGAAGGAATGCAGTTTTTTATTTTTCAATATTACGATTAAGAAAAGCTGCCCGCTTCTCCATCCGGAGATGGGCAGCTTTTCTTCTGTTCAGAAATCCCATTAAATTCACAGCATCCCAATGGCTTCCCGCACGCTGCTGACCCCGTAAAGGGTCATGCCGGCCACCGGCTTCATTTTATCGGCGCATACTTTCGGCAAAATACAGGCATGAAAGCCCATCTTGGCAGCCTCGTGAACCCGCTTCTCCGCCTCAGAAACCGCCCGCACCTCGCCGGAAAGTCCCACCTCACCGAAAATCAGAAGCTTGGGATTGACAGGGCGGTCCTTGTAGCTGGAAATCAGGGCCATCACGATGGCCAAATCCAGGGCTGGCTCGTTCATCCTTATGCCTCCCGCGATATTTACATAGGCGTCCATTCTTCCCATCTCATAATGACATCGCTTCTCCAGCACCGCCATCAGCAGGTTGACCCGGTTGTAGTCCGTTCCGGCGGCAGTCCTTCTGGGAAGTCCGAAGTTGGTTTCCGTCACCAGCGCCTGGACCTCCAGCAAAATGGGCCGGGTTCCCTCCATGGAGCAGGCAACCACTGCGCCGGAAGCGTCCTCGGGCCGCCCCTCCAGCATAAATTCGGATGGATTTTCCACCTCCGCAAGGCCCTCCTCCCTCATTTCAAAGACTCCGATTTCATTGGTGGAGCCAAAACGGTTCTTCACGCTGCGAAGAATCCGGTAGGAAGCGTTTCGGTCCCCCTCAAAGTAGAGCACCGTGTCCACCATATGCTCCAGCACTCTGGGGCCTGCCACCACGCCCTCCTTGGTCACATGACCTACCACAAACACCGCGATGCCGCCGGTTTTAGCAATCTCCATCAGAAGTCCGGTAGATTCCCTTACCTGGCTGACGCTTCCGGGAGCGGAGGATACGGCTTCCCGGTACATGGTCTGAATGGAGTCGATAATGACGATCTCCGGCTTTTCCTTCTCAATCACGCCTTGAATCCGGTCCAGATTGGTCTCGCACAGGAAACGCAGATTGCCCTGGACCGTTCCAATCCGGTTGGCCCTCATTTTAATCTGCTTTAAGGACTCTTCTCCGGATATATAGAGAACGGAATGGCCCTCAGCGGCCAAGTGGCGGCACATCTGCAGAAGCAGGGTAGATTTTCCGATGCCCGGGTCTCCTCCTACCAGGACCAGCGAACCGGCCACAATTCCATCTCCCAGCACCCGGTCCAGCTCCTGAAAGCCGGTGGAAAGCCGGTCCTCCTCCTTGACGTCAATCTCCGACAGCAGGGAAGGCTTTAATCCTCCCGCCCCGCCAAAGGAAACGCGAAAGGCCCCGGCGTTTTTCTCTCCCGCCTTTGCGGGTCTTGCCACCGGCTCCTCCACCATCGTATTCCACGCCTTGCAGGCCGGACACTGGCCGGTCCACTTGCTGGACTCATACCCGCACTCGCTGCAAAAAAAGGCTGTTGTTCTCGCCTTAGCCATCTTACTTTCCTCCTGTTGCCATCGTTCATACGGACGGAAAAAGCCGGAATCGAAATCCCGGCTTCTCTCCTTTATCCCTGGCGCTTTACCGCCAGCACGCGGACTCCTTTGCCTTCCTCCAGCTCCACGCTGACGCTCAGCTTACCGCTCATATTTGTTTTCATGCTGCCTACCGCGGAGCCATCTACGTATACCTCATATTCCGTATCGTCCTCCAGCTGCACGGTAATCTGGGCGTCCTTGCTGCCCTCTACCAGAAACTCCACTTCCTCGTCCGTCACCTTAAAATGCTCCGCAGTAGTACCGGGAACTGACTCGTAGACGAACATGTCATTGCGCTCCAGCTTGGTAATCTCGTTGTAGGTCTTTACCTTGTACAAATCTCCCTGATATTCAAAATCTGATTTCTTTGCCTTGGCTCCCAGCTGGTAGTTGCCAAAACTGATGGTACCGTCTTCTTCGATGCGAATCAGCTCTTCAATGACTGGCATTCTTCTTATCCTCCTGCTTTTGTACTGACTATAGTTGTCTCTTGTAACTGTGAAGATACCGGACAGTTACTGTCTCTTCTGATTATACACTAATTTAACCGGCTTGACCAGCAGAACTTTTCACCCGTTTCGCGGTCTTTGCCGTTTCTTTTCCGGTTGAGGTTTCCGCCTTTTTCCTGGTTCTGGCAGCCCGCACCGTAAAGGTGAGGCCCTGGGCTCCGGCTCCCGCCTCTACCCGGCAACCAGCCTTAATTCGACCGTCCAGCAGTTCCTGGGCCAGCTGGTCTTCCAGCATGGTCTGAATCGTACGCCGCAGGGGTCTTGCGCCGTACTTCTCATCGTACCCCTTCTCAATCAGCAAGGCCTTTGCCTCCTCGCTGACGGAAAGATGAAGGTTTAACTGCTCCCTGGTGCGTTTCTCAATGGAGGAAAGCATAATCTCCACAATACCCTTCATGTCTTCCTTGTTCAGCTGATGGAACACGATAATCTCGTCAATTCGGTTCAGAAATTCCGGTTTGAACAGACGCCGGACTTCTTCCATCACCCGGTCCTTCATAAAGTTATAATCCGCCTTGGCGTCGCTTGCGGTACCAAAGCCCAGACGCTTGGGGGAAATGATGTTCTCCGCTCCCGCGTTGGAAGTCATGATAATTACCGTGTTCTTAAAGTCGATTTTCCTTCCCTGGGCATCGGTAATATGGCCGTCGTCCAGAACCTGGAGAAGGATATTGAATACATCCGGATGGGCCTTCTCAATCTCATCAAAAAGAATGACAGAATACGGATTTCTGCGTACTTTTTCACTGAGCTGCCCCCCCTCCTCATAACCTACGTATCCTGGCGGGGAGCCAATCATCTTGGAAACGCTGTGCTTTTCCATATACTCGGACATATCTACCCGAATCAGGGAGGCTTCTGTTCCGAACATAGCCTCTGCCAGAGCCTTGGAAAGCTCGGTCTTGCCTACGCCCGTTGGTCCTAAGAACAGGAAGGAGCCGATGGGACGCCTGGGATCCTTTAATCCCACCCTGCCCCTGCGGATGGCCTTGGAAACAGCGGTAACCGCCTCCTCCTGGCCGATTACCCGCTGATGGAGAATTCCTTCCAGATTCCGCAGCCGTTCCGACTCTCCTTCCTCCAGCTTCTGCACCGGAATCTTAGTCCAGCCGGATACCACCTGGGCAATTTCATTTTCTCCCACCACTAACTTTTTGGAGAGCCGCTCCTCCTGCCACTTATTCTCAATCTGGGCAATGCGGTCCCGCATCTTCTGCTGCTTTTTCTTAATCTCGCCGGCCCGCTCGTAGGACTCGGTTTTAATAGCTTGTTCCTTCTCCTCCTCCAGCTGGCTGATTTTGCCTTCCAGCTCCCGGATCTTTTCCGGCTTAGTATAGTTCAGCAGCCGTACCCGGGAAGAGGCCTCGTCAATCAGGTCAATAGCCTTGTCCGGCAGGAAACGGTCGTTGATATAACGACTGGACAGTTTCACCGCCGCCTCCAGGGCCTCATCGGTAATTTCTACCCGGTGATGCTCCTCATACCTGCTGCGTAGCCCTTTTAAAATGGCTACGGACTCCTCCTCCGTAGGCTCATCTACCATCACCGGCTGGAACCGGCGCTCCAGAGCAGCGTCTTTTTCAATATATTTGCGGTACTCGTTGACAGTGGTTGCTCCGATCAACTGCAGCTCTCCCCTTGCCAGAGAAGGTTTGAGAATGTTGGAAGCGTCCAGAGCACCTTCCGCCCCCCCGGCGCCGATGATGGTATGAATCTCATCGATGAAAAGCAGGACATCTCCTGATTCCACCACCTCCGCGATGACCCGTTTAATCCGCTCCTCAAACTCGCCCCGGTACTTGGAGCCTGCCACCATACCGGACAAATCCAGGGTCATAACCCGCTTATCCGCAATGGTTTCCGGCGCTTCGCCGGAGGCAATCATCTGGGCCAGCCCTTCTACCACGGCAGTTTTTCCCACGCCGGGCTCGCCAATCAGGCAGGGATTATTCTTCGTTCTCCTGCTCAAAATCTGAATCAGACGGCGGATTTCCTTCTCCCGGCCAATAACCGGGTCCAGCTTTCCCTCCCTAGCCATCTGGGTAAGGTTCCGGCTGTACTCGTCCAGAGTGGGGGTAGCGTTGGTATTTTTTGAGCCCCGTCCGCTCTGAAGATCCTCCCGGACCGCAGGGGCGTCCTCCCCCATAGCGGAAAGCAAATCCAGATATAATTTTTGAATGTTAATTCCTATGGTATTAAGCAGGCGGCCCGCCACGGAATCGCTTTCCCGCAGAATGGCAATGAGGATATGCTCCGTACCAATCTGATTTGCCTTAAAACGCACGGCCTCACGGTAGCTGTTTTCAATTACCCTCCTGGCCCTTGGGGTGTAGGCGGTGCGGCTGGTTGTCTGAATGGTTGGGTTGGGGGCAATCAGCTGGCTTACCAGGTCGATTACCCGGTTAACCTCCACACCGTTTTCCTCCAGAACCTTGGCGGCTACGCCCTCTCCTTCTTTAAGAAGCCCTATCAGCAGATGCTCTGTCCCCACATAGCCGTGGTTTAAAGCCTCCGCCGCGTTTACCGCCAGCGTCAGCGCCTCTTTTGCCTGAGGCGTATATCGTTCCATCATAACTATATTCCTCCTACTAAAAATGGTTTATAGAGCAGAACAGGCCTGATTATGCGGAAATCTCCGGCAGTCCTTCCCGAATCAAAACTGCCCTCGCCTCATCCAGTTCCTCCTGATCCAATGGACGGTCCGCTCCTATGCGAAGATTCGCCGGTTTACTGCTCCAAATTAAATGATAAAGTGAAACGGGCCGCTTAAAATGAATCAGACCGCCGGCCTCCGCCTCCATCAAAATGGAAAGAAAAATCCGGGCATCCTTTTCCGTAATCTTTCTGGCATATTTTAACACCCCGTAGGATTTATATGCCTCGTCCTCCTTATCTTTCCTCTGGGTATTCAGAGAAGCTTTCCGCACCCTGTTTTCCTGACTGTTCAGCTGCAGGGCAGCCTTTGTCATCAGTTCTACGATCTCCCTCTCGGAAAGTCCCAGGGTCCTCTGATTGGAAATCTCGTAAAAGCCGCCGTAATTATCTCCTTCCTCTCCGCAGATTCCCCGGATGGCGGTTCCAAAACGGCTCATGTCTGCAACCACGCTCTGAAATTTTTTCACTCTGGAGAGAGCCGGCAGATGAAGCACCGCGCAGGCCCGCAGGCCCGTTCCCACATTGGTGGGGAAAGCAGTCAGATAGCCGTATTTATCATCAAAAGCATACGGGAACCGTTCGTTAATCCAGTCGTCAATCTGGTCCGCCTGTCGCCACAGTTCATCCAGTTTCAGCCCTTTTCCCAAAAGCTGCAGACGCATATGATCGTCGCCGCACAAAATCATGCTTCTGCTTTCATCCTCGGTCAGAAGCAGTCCTCCCGGCTCCTTTTGGCTGGCCGCAGTTCCATTTAAAATTCTGCGTTCCTTCAGAGACTGACGCTCCAAATCACTCATCTGTCCAAAATCCCGGTAGGTCCAGCCTTTCTGATCCTGTCCTGCATAGTCCCGGAGTCCTTCGGCAAGAACCTCCACCGCCTTCTGGCGTTCCTCCCGGCTCATTCTTGAAGGGAAGGGATGTTCATCCCAGTTTCGGGAAAGACGGATCCGGCTGTAAACCACGTTGGAACCGGAATATTCCGTCTCCTCATACCATTTACTCATGTGCCTCTACTTCCTTTCTTAATGCCCGGATCTGATCGCGGCACTGCGCCGCACGCTCATAATCCTCCTTCTTCAGAGCCTCCTTCAGCTGAAGGTTCAATCTGGCAATTTGATCCCAAACCGCCGCGTTCGGATCCTCTTTCAAGTTTCCATTTTCATCCATTTTACCCAGATCCGCTTCAATCTCCTCCTGCCTCTGACGCTCTGAACAACTTTGGAATTTTGGATGCTTTCCCTTATGGCTTTCGCTTCCCTGAAGCTGTTTGATTTTATCTCCTATAAACAAATCGAATACGCCATAGCAGTCCGGGCAGCCAAAACGGCTGTTTTCTACAAAATCATCAAAGGTGGTATGGCAGGTGGGGCAGGCTACACTGACCCGCTCTCCGGCCTCCTCCTGGTCGTACTGAATTCCCAGAAGGCCGGACAAGAGCTTCCCCAGCGGAAATTCTCCGTCCAAAATAGCGCTGTACTGTCCCAAATCCATCTCTCTGGCACATTGGGAGCAGAAATTATGCTCCGTCCGAACACCGTTTACTATTTCTGTATATTTAATATTTGCCTCACGAATTCCACATTTCTCGCACAGCATAGAAATCCTCCCTTTCATAAAATTATTCGGATCCGTCTCCTGAATTTTTTTCACATCCGGTGCAGCCGTTCAAATACGCATCGTAGATAAAATCCACAAGCTGGTGAACCTCCTGACGGCTGATATTCCGACAGATCCCGCAGGCCAAAACCACATCCAGGTTCTGCTTCATCTCTTCCAAAGCCTGATATTTGTCAACGTCCAGAGATACCACCGCTCCCTTTCTCCGGTCCAGCTTCAAAAAGCCTTCCTGGCGGAGTACGGAATAGGCCTTATTGACTGTATGCATATTGATTCCCACATACTCTGCCATCTGCCGTACAGAGGGCAGAGTATCTCCCTCGCGAATGCGGTCTGTGGCAATCCCCATAATAATCTGGTTGCGCAGCTGTATATAAATCGCCTCGTCGCTGTTAAAATCAATTTTTACAATCATACTGCCACCGTCTTTCTCGTTATATTTGTTCTACAGAAAATATAACAAATAATCCTTCATTCGTCAAGATCGGTTTTCCGATAACCGCTTTGAACTCTTGCCGGCAATTTGAACCACTACGGCCTTCGGCAGCTTAATTCTGCCGAAGGCCGTTTGTATATGTGCTTTACAATTTTCACAGGCGTCAGGATTAAAGATCAAATATCTCCAGCTCCTCATCTTCCTGCTCGTCTTTTTCTTTTTGCGGGGCTTCTGGCTCCGGCCGTTTTCCGGAGGTTCTCGCCGGTCTCCTCTGAGGTTTTTCTTCCTCTGTGGATGCCGGATGGGACTCCGGCTCCTCTGCATCCAAATCCAAAACCTCCAGACTGTCCTCCATGGGCTCGGGTTCCGCTGTGGGAGCTGTTTCCCTCACCGCCTGATCCGCCTCCAAACGGCGTGGTTTTCCGGCGCCTCGCGGACCTCTCTCAGCCCTAGGCAGTTCCTCCTCGCCCCTTTCACGAGAAGCTTCTTCTTTTCTTCTGCTTCTGCCCAAAGGCGGCTGCTTGGAATCGTTCTTTTCCTCCTTATGCTTCATCAGCTGCCAAATCAGAAGAATCAGCAGAAGAACCGCAATTACTCCCACCACTCCCGCAATGATCTGGGTCATCCGGTAATCGCCAATCAGATTATTGTACTGGCTGGCCAGCTGATCATATTCCGCAGTTGATACTCCCGTATCCACAGCAGGATCCTCAAAATAACGCTGAAGAGTTCTCTCATTTTCATCCAGGTCATAGCGGTAGAATGCCGTTTCACCCGCTTCATTCATACCGTAAACGATACAGTAGCGATTATCCGGGTCAGAAGCCCATACCCATCCGGTAACCGTCTGCCCATCAATAACAACCGGATTCTCCACAAATCCTTCCGGCAGCGTTACGGATTCATCAGGCTCCAGTATCGTAATGGTCTTGGCCGGAGCAGACAGTTTCACTTCGTTTCCGGTCAAAATCGGTGTAGCGGTGCTGGCTCCTCCCTCCGCCTTTGTCACCACAATCACATATTCTTTCGTTGTCTCGCCATCCTGGGCCGTTACCTGGCAGGTTACCCGGTTTTCACCCATCTGAAGACCTTCGTTGCCGCTGACAATGTTGGTGGCGTTCTCATCGTTGCAGACTGCGCTGACGATAATCTTATCCACATCTGTTCCCACTGTCACCGAGTAGGTATCTACATCCGGAGAAAAGGAAGGCGACAAGGTTCCGGGAGATACCTGCAGAGATTTCAGAGTAGCATCATCTGAGGCATCTGCCAAAGCTCCTACGGTAATAGTGGAACTTCCTTCCCGGTCCACCGTTACCAGCTGGGAATCCGTATCATAAATTTCCTGACTGCTTACTGTAATCTTTGCCGTACCCGCGGCGATGGCATTGAACGTCAGAGAAAAGCGCATGGTATCCGTCCCCGGTGTTCCGCCATCCCCCCGCACACGGATGGCTCCCGCATCGCCGGAGGCATCGGTTCCGCTGACGAACTCCAGCAAATTGGAGTCATAAGACAGCATCACATCCGCGCTCATCAGATTTCCGCCGGTTGCGGTAATCTCCATATTAACGCTAACCTGGCTGCCTACCGTAGCTGATGGATCCGAAAAAGCAATCCGGGCGTTGGCCGCATAAGATGTCAGCATCCCCACGGGCATCAAAATTGCAAACAGGCAGGCTATAAGAAGGGCCGCCGCTTTTTTCTTCATTCGCTCTATCATAAATATCATCTCTCCTGCACCATTTACTAATTTGTAACCGTAACTATCGTTACATTACTTCCTCCCGGCGTATTAGACGTACTGCCTGAACTGCCAGGTCCGCTGACTCCTGGGCCGCCGGACTCCGTTCCGGAAGATCCGGATGACGGACTGCTGCTTCCCGTGCCTGTGGTCTGGCTGCCTGCAGTTGGACCGCCGCTCTGCTTCGCCACATGAATGGTATAAGTCCGGACGGAGCCATTCTCCGCCTGAACGGTAATCACAACGTCCACACTGTCCCCATTCAGGGAAATCGTTCCCGCGCCGCTGATTGCAGCCTTGGAATCCGCTCCCGTAGCCTGAACCGTAATGGAAGAAACCGAAGTGTCCACAATCAGGTCATAGCTCTCTGTATCCCGGCTGAAGCTGGGAGTTAATACAAATCCGTCTACCGAAAGCGCAGACAGCTTATTGTTGGGACTTCCGTCCCCCGTAGGCGCGGTACAGGGCTCCTCGGGCATATTGTTGTAAATTGGAATCAGAAATTCCAGCGCCCCCTGTTTCATCTGAGCCGTGTATGCCTGCGACAGCTCCGCCCCCTCGGAGGCAGCTGCCTGGATATTGCTCATATACTGATGCTTATACAGATTGCTTCCCTGGACATTGAATTTTTTCAGGTAAAATGTATTCTGTCCGGCCTTTACATAGTTTTCCCCATAATTCTGGGCGCCGCCCAGGATCGATTTTTCAACCGTATTCCACGGACGTCCATAAGAACCGGACTGGGATGCATACCAGAGACCCCGCTGAATAGCGCTCATAGAGCCCGATTGATATGCTTCCACATTAAAATAGTTGTAATATCCCTCGTATCCAGAATAGGTCCCGGAAATCAAGGGAGAGGTCCCGGCCGTTCCCTGTTCCTGCAAAATCATGGCAGCCAGTACATAGGGATTCACTCCGGACTGAGCCCCGGCATTCATAATAATGTCCACATAAGAAATACTCTGTCCCGAGGAGCTGCCTTCCGAAGAACTTCCCGTTGCCCCCGGACCCGCCGAAGATACTCCCGGACCACTTTGAGTAGAATCGCTTTGGGAAGATCCGTTCTGAGTGGAATCGCTCTGGGAAGAATCACTTCCGGGAGACTCCAGGCTCACTACCGTATCTCCCACCAGGTTATATTCCCTGGAGGAAATAGAGGCTACAGGTCCCTCCAGACTCACCGTTCCTGCCGCGGAACTGGTAGTTTCCGAAGGCGTCACGCTTTGAACCGTTACTCCTGGTCCCGTGTTGCTGTCGTCAGCAGACGGACCTGACGCGCTGCCGGAAGAAGTCCCTGAAGAGGAAGATCCTGTACCCACTGTACCGGAAAGAAAACTTCCCTGAATCATAGCTTCCAATCCTTCCCTAGTCTGAGTGCTTTCATTGTACTCCTGGGATAAAAATTGGAAAATATAAGTTTCATCCAGGAAATTTCTCGGATCCATATAATACCGGATAATCCCATCAGAGGCAGCCACCCAGCTGCTTCCGTCAAAACCAGTCCATGTACTGGTATCCCAGTTATAAGCGCCGTCCTCCACACTCTTCCAGGAAGAGATGCTGGAAGTATTTACCAGGCTTCTGGGCGTAAGACTCTCATTTTCAATCACAGTTTCCCAGTCCAAACCCGTATCAAATGCTTTAAAAACCCAGTTAGGGTAACTGGCATGAAGCTGGCGCAGTCCGTCCTTATAGCTTTCGGGAAACCCCTGAGAATTCAGATACGCTTCAAAATCAGAATCTGTTGTGTATGTAACCGCAGTCTGCACATAGGCGGCTGCCACATAGCCGGTGGCCTCAGACCCGCTGCTGCTGGTATAGCGAATATTATACCAGGTCTGCCCGTCTGTACCGGTCTGCTCGGAAAGCACCGTTACCCGGGCGCCGCTGGAAAGTCTGCCTAACGACTGATAACTGGTTCCAGGACCGCTGCGTACATTTAAGGAAGCTGCCTTCACCGTTGCCGAGCCGGTGTAGGCATAAGCGGTCGCAGGAGCAAAGAGACCTGCCGGCTGAAGCGGCAGTCCTATCCCCAGGATCAATCCCAAAGCCAGGGCCAGCTTATTTTTCCATCGTATTTTTTTCATAAAGAAGTCTATCTCCTGTGTAAGTCTGTCAAATCGATGATGCGTTTTTGACGCTATTATCTATTATAATGACTTCAAACAGGATGTGTCAACCAAATTGCGGAAACTTACGGTTTTGGAACAGGATTCGTAAGAAAACCTTAAAGCTTGAGAAATAATTCCATCCCCCGCCCAATGCAGAGGGGTAAATTCAGCGCCTCCAAAGATTTTGCTGCGCACACCGGTACCTCGCAGAGCACCTCTCCCCCGGCCAGATACTCCAGCTTTCCCATCTGCTGTCCCTCCCGCACAGGGGCCGAAGCCTGTTGAGGAAGAACCAGCCGGCAGGTCACATGTTCCCAGTCGCCTAAAAGAATGTTTTGTTTTTCCAGTGTTTCCGCCTTCAGCTCCAGCCTGTTTTCATTTTTCCAGTACACTCCGCCTTCTACAGGAATTTGTGGAAGCTCTGTCCTGAGCGGAAAATCCTTCAGATGAAAATATTCCTTTCCATAACGGATCAAAGCAGCGGCATCTGTCCATTTCAAATTTTTATGTGGAGGCCAGCCGCAGCCTAGTATAGCAATGATGAAAGAACGGCCCTCTGATTCCACGGCCCCCACATAGGAATAGCCGGCTCCGGAAGTGAATCCCGTTTTCCCTGAAATCATTCCCTCCATAGAGGAAAGGAGGGTATTATGATTAACGCAGGAAAAGGAGCGTTTTCCCTCCAAATCAGAGAATATGTGGTTTTGACTCTGAGTGATTTTTAAAAATTCCTCCCTTTTGGGGGAAGTATTGACGCAGTAAGCCATGATTTTGGCTAGTTCCTCTGCCGTAGTAGAATGAGTCTTCTGGCTTTTATCCTCCATCTGCAAAACGGCGTCCAGACCATTTGGGGTAATAAAGCAAGTATTCCGGCAGCCCAGTTCCCTGGCCTTTTGATTCATCATCCCGGCAAATTCCTCCACGCTTCCGCCTATATGTTCCGCGATCATAACGGCGGCGTCATTGTAGGATTCCAGCATAAGCCCGTAGAGAAGGTCCTTCAGATAATAGTTTTCTCCTTCCCGCACGCCCATATGAACCTGAGGCTGGGAGGCCGCGTACCCGGAGGCAGTGACCAGATCTTCCGGCTGTCCCTTCTCCAGCGCCAGGATACAGGTCATAATTTTTGTAGTGCTTGCCATAGGTCGGACTTCTCCTTCATTTTTTCCGTAAAGCACCCGCCCCGTGTCTCCATCCATCAGCACCGCAGCCTGAGCATTTAAATTCAGGCTATCTTCCGGCTGCTTT
Organism: uncultured Clostridium sp.; assembly: GCA_900547035.1. GTDB lineage: Bacteria > Bacillota > Clostridia > Lachnospirales > Lachnospiraceae > Enterocloster > Enterocloster excrementigallinarum. Next base: position 58,381 of record URFM01000009.1, read on the forward strand.
TCTTTCGTTTCCTCATCCAGCTGCTGTGACATAATCCGCAGCTCCTGGCCGTTCTCCCCATATGCAGGACTGACGCCAAACAGGCACAGGACGGTCAGAACCGCCGCCGTTTTTTTCCACTTCATTCTTTGCGCCGGCTTCCCTTTTTTCTCATTTATCATCCTATTCTTGAAGTGTTTTTTTTATGAGCCCGTTGCATCCGAACATATATTCTGTTATCATAAAGAAAAAGGAGGGATTGCCATGAGTTTGCCTTCTTCTCAGCCTCTGATTTTTCATATTGACGTCAATTCCGCTTTCCTGAGCTGGGAATCCATTTACCGGCTGAAGGAAGACCCGTCTGCCCTGGATCTGCGCACCATTCCGTCGGCAGTGGGAGGAGATGCAAAAAGCCGCCACGGCATCGTACTGGCCAAATCCACTCCGGCCAAAAAATACGGTGTCCGTACCGGCGAACCTTTAAGTCAGGCCCTGCGCAAATGTCCCGGCCTCACAGTTGTACCCTCCCGGTTTGACTATTATATCCAATGTTCCGGAGCTATGATGAGGCTTCTGGAGGAATACACTCCGGACCATGAAAAATTCAGCATCGATGAAATTTTCCTGGATATGACCCACACCATTCATCTTTTCGGCGATCCCCTGGCAACAGCCGATGCGATCCGACAGAGGATTCACCGTGAACTGGGCTTTACGGTCAACATCGGCATCTCTACCAACAAACTTTTAGCCAAAATGGCGTCCGATTTTGAAAAGCCGGATCGTTGTCACACTCTTTTTCCTGAGGAAATACCGAAAAAGATGTGGCCGCTCCCTATTGAGCAGCTGTTTTTTGTAGGAGATTCTGCGGCAAGGAAGCTGGACAATTTGGGAATACACACCATCGGAGAGCTGGCCCGGAGCGATCCTCAGCTTCTAAAGCGGCATCTGGGTGAAAAGTACGCCCTGTTAATCCACCGGTATGCCAATGGTATCGATACGGATCCTGTAGCCGAACGCGAGCCCCTGAATAAGGGATATGGCAACAGCGTCACCCTGGCACAGGACGTAACCGATCTGCCCTCCGCCCGGCAGGTTCTCCTTTCCCTGTGTGAAACCGTAGGGGCCAGACTGCGGGCAGACCATATTCTTTGCGGTAATTTGTGTGTAGAGCTAAAGGACTGGCGTTTTAACACCCGCTCCCATCAAATGAATCTTCCGGAACCCACAGACTCCACCAGTATTCTCTTCCGGTATTCCTGTCGTCTGTTCGAGGAATGCTGGGACCAGACTCCTCTGAGGCTTATGGGGGTGCGGGCAGGCAAGATTCAGGAAGAGGCGTACCGGCAGATGAGCCTCTTTGAATCGGAAACCGACGTCAAACGGCGAAAATTTGAGGCCGCCGTAGACCAGATTCGAAACCGGTACGGAGTAGACAGCATCAAGAGAGCCAGCTTTTTAAGCAGCGATTCGATTGTGGACCACGCTGCCAGCAAGAAAAAACATTTAAGCAATCCTAAACCGCCGCATTCCTCCGAAGCCCCTTAGGATAATGATTTTTCAAAGCGTTGCCTGAAAGCTTGGCCCATCCTGCCGAACAGTGTCCCAGGCAGACCAGCACCCATCCCTTTTTCCCTTCCAGGTGGGGCCATTTCTTCCAGTCAGCCTGCAGAGCCTCCCCGCTCAGGTAGCGGCGGATCTCCTCCCCATCCGGGTCAAGACTAATGGACAGAACCGTTTCCTCCGGCCGTAAAGCCATCGCCAGCGCATGGGCCGGCTCAAAGCGGTTCTTTTTTACCGTCCCCAGATGAAGTCCCGGGCGCAGCACTTTAAGTCCTTTTACATTTCCCAGACAGGCCGGCGCCCGGTAAAGCTGATCTCCAAAAAGCAGGTACTCCCCTTCTCCCTCCAGGGCCTGGGGCGCACGAAGATTCTCCCGGGCGAAGGTCAGATATTCAGCAGGAGCCGGAAAACTTCTAACTGCGGGAGCTGCCTCCTGTTCTGTAAGCTCCCCCTCTTTTTTCAGCAGGGCAATAAAATGTCCCTCTCCTCTTGCCTGGTGAGGAAAAATTCGGACGGTATTTCTCAGTCCCTGCTCATCCCCATCCGCTTTTCTCTCTGTCCACTGATACATGCCTTTTGAAAATCCGGGATATTCAGGCGCCGGCTCTGTGTGAAACTCCGGATGATCCCTCAGGAAGTCCCCTATGGTTCCTTCATTTTCCTCCGGTGAAAAGGTACAGGTAGAGTATACCAGCCGCCCGCCGGGACACAGCATCCGGCTGGCCTCCTCCAGAATCCGCCGCTGTCTCTGAGCACAGATCCGCACCTGCTCTTCACTCCACTCCTTCACTGCCTCAGGCTCCTTGCGAAACATTCCTTCTCCGGAACAGGGCGCATCCACAATGATTCCGTGAAAGAATTCCTGGAAGCGGCCGGAGAGTTCCTCCGGACTCTGGTTCGTCACCGCGCAGTTCCATATTCCCATTCGCTCCACATTCTGAGAAAGAATCTTGGCCCTTGCGGGATGGATTTCATTGGACAGAAGGAACCCCTTTCCCTTCAATCGGGAGGCGGCATGGGTGGTCTTTCCGCCGGGCGCCGCACACAGGTCTAAAATCCGCTCTCCCGGCTGTGGATCCAGAAGCTGAACCACCGCCATGGCGCTTGGTTCCTGAATGTAGTAAAGCCCTGCATCGTGAAAGGGATGCCTGCCTGGGCGCTCCTCCTCCTGATAATAGAATCCTTCCCTGGCCCAGGGTACGGGCTCCAGCTGCATTTTCTCCTTTTCCAGCAGTTTCAGGCTTTCCCCAATCCAATCCTCCGTTCTTTCGGACTTAAAAAAATTAAGTCGCAGGCCCTGGGACCTCGCTTTTTCGTAACTTTCCAGAAACGCCTGGTACTGGCTGCCCAGGAGACCCTCCATTTTGCGGCAAAATGCCTCCGGCAGATCTTCTCTGCGATTCTCCTCCACGCTTTCTTCTCCTTTTCGCAAAAAGGCCGCCGGATCTTCGCTCTTGATCCGGCGGCCCGCCTTTGTTGTTACAATGTTACAGCACAATCTTAAAGTCGTCCTGCGCTTCACCGTTTACCACATAGTAAGCGGCGCCCTCGCTGGCAACAATATAAAGTTCGATGGTCTTTACGGCCACGCCCTTATGTCCGGCCTTGTAAGCCTTCAGCGCCTGGTCCAGAATATCTTTTGCAACCAGATCCTTTCCGTCAAACTGGAAATGAACCACTGCCTTGGGCTCTGCCGCTTTCTTTGCAGTAGTCTTCTTGGCGGGAGCTGCCTTCGTGGTCTTCCCTGCGGTCTTAGCTGCGGTTGTCTTGGCTGCAGTGCCCTTTACCGCTGTTTCCTCGGTCTTCGCCACAGAAGCCTCGGTAACCGCTGCCTCAGCTTTTACCTCAGCCTTGGGAGCTGCCTTAGGGGCAACCTTCTTCTGAGCTGTTGTTTTTGTGCTCTTTTTCGGTTCTGTCATTACAATCGTCCTCCCTGATTTTCTTCGTAACCATTCAGACCGGTCAGGAAAACGAACCGTCCCTCATGATTACTTTTCATTCACTACTCATAACATGAACCCTTCAAGTCATACCTAGCTGCACCAAGGGCATTATAGGATGCTTTTTTCGTTTTGTCAACAAAATCGACGTAAAAAAGACGTATTTTTCCCAGAAAACGGTGATTTAACCTTTCTTATGATACCGGCTGAACCACCGCGGAGGTCTGCGAGACGCCTGGTCCCTTTGGGGCAGATTCGCTTTCCGCTGGGGTCACGCCCGGGCCGCCTGAAGCAGAACTGCCCTCCGTCTGGGCAACCCCCGGACCTCCGGCTCCTGGGCCGGCGGCCTGGGTTTCCTGCTCTGTCTGGGCCGCAGCGGGCTCCGTAACCGGCTGCACCTGGGCAGGCTGAGTTTCAGAAGACGGTGTTTGGGCAGGCTGAGTCTGGGCGGGCGTTTCCGCAGCGGTAGAAACTGCAGGTTCCGTGGGAGCCGCAGTCTGAACCGGAGCCGCAGTGGTCCCGCTGCCCTGTGGCTTTCCGGAGGCGCTGGTAGTCTTACCGCTTTCCGTTCCCTCCAGATTATAGCAGATCACCGGGAATCCTGCATAGATATTCTCATACAAGGTTTTTGCCGCCGCGTAAGGCATATTGATACAGCCGTGGGAGCCGTTTGTTTTATAAATAGCCCCGCCGAAGGTAGATCTCCAACTGGCGTCGTGGAAACCAATTCCCCCGTTAAAGGGCATCCAAAATTTCACCGGACTGGCATAACCCTCACCCCTCAGGACTGCATCCCGCTGCTTGTATGTCAGACCAAACAGCCCCGGAGGTGTGGTATAGTTTCTGGACACATTGCCGGAGACAAAATCCGACTCCAGTATTTTCTCTCCGTCCTTGTAAAGAAACAGATGCTGGGCCGTAAGGTTTACCTCCACATAGGAATTTCCGTAATCCGGAGTCCCGTGGGAAGCTGCGGTCTGGGAATAGACCGGCTCCCTTGTCACGCTCTCCCCCGCCTCCAGAACCGCCAGCAGCTCCGCTGTCTCCTGGCTCTGGTTTATACGCCATCCATAGCTGCCCGCAACCGAAACCGTTTTCCCATAGCTGGTAGCAAAGTATCTGGTGGTGTAAGCTGTGTTATGCTCTTTTGCCAAACCGGAAACGAAATCCGCCACTGACGTTTCGTCCACTTGGATCTTCTCCCCATCCCAGGAAAGCCATTGATGGATCTGATTTCCATCCAGGATCTGAGTCTGGTCTCCGAAGGTATAGGTCACCGTAAGGTTCACATATCGGTTTCTGGCGTCCCGCTCCGAGATCAGAGCCGCATCCTGGCTGGTAACAGAAGGCTTTTCGTAGCAGTCCAGCTCCTCCAGATTCAAAGAAAGTGCCAGGTTCTCCACCGCCTGACGGACAGCCTCCATCACCATCTCCTGGTCCAGAACCGTTCCCTCTGTCTCCGGCACAATCTCGTAGCCCGTTCCTGGTATGTATTCAGACAGATGGGCATCCTTCGGCAAAACCGCCGAGGATGCATCCATGCAATTCAATTTCTCCACCGCCTGTTCCAGTTTCTCCTCATCATATGCGATCATGGTTTCCACTGTATACTTTTGATCTGAGGCCATGTGAAAAATCCATTGATATGGATTCTGTGCTTCCAACAGCTCTTCCATTCCTGTGTCAAAGGAGGTATGGAGGCCGATCTCCTCGCCGCCGATGGTCTCCGGCCCCGTCCTTGCCAATATCTCCAGCTCATATGCTTCTACGTTGGCGGATATCATGGCTTTCGCTTCCGAAACGCTGCGTCCCGAAACATCCAGGCCATTAATCGTCGTATTGGGAAAATATACCGACCGGTAAGCCTGGGCGGAATAGATATAAAAGCCTGAGCCTCCTGCTAAAAATACCACGGCCGCTCCGGCAAAGGCCGGAAGCCAGGATTGGATGCCTTTTTTTCGTCCTCTGCTTTGCCCTCGTTCCTTCTTAACTTCTTCCATCAGCTCCCTGTTCCTTCCAGGTATTGTTTTAATTTTTCTATTTCCGTCTCCCCGAAGATCCGGACGCCTCTTTCTTTCAACAGGGCAGCCGCAGTCCCGTCGCCTGAAACCAGTTGTCTGCTGAAGGTTCCGTCATAAATCCTGCCGCTTCCGCAGGAAGGACTGCGTTCTTTCAGAACCGCGCACCGGCAGCCGAAAAGTTCGGCAAGCCCTGCTGTTTCCCTGGCTCCTTTTTCATATTGAGCTGTCACATCCTCTCCCATTTGAGTCACCACACGGTCTTTTACCCGTTCTGCCGGTGTTCTCGGGGTGGCAAGGCCTCCCAGCTGCTCCGGACACACTGGAATCAGGTGATGCTCCTTCATCAGTTTCTGCAGTTCTTGACAAAGTTCTCCTTTACCGCTGTATCGGCAGTTTACCCCCAAAAGGCAGGCGCTTACCAGTATGTTCATTCCATTCCTCCTAAAATCTCCTTCCATCTCCCAGAATACGTCCGCTGATGGTCAAATATACGGTCAATGAAGTAATAGCCGCCACCGCATCGGAAAAGGGCTCTGAGTAAAAGATCGCCTCTGCACCGCCAAGCAGCGGGAATATCAGCATAGCTCCCAGATAGACGGTTTTACGGAAAAGAGAAAGGCTGATCGCCACTTTCGCGATGCCCATTCCGGTAAAGCCATCTACAATCGTATACTGGACCGCCAGGGGAATTACACAGAGAGTGTAAACGCGGATGGCCCATTCCGTCATATCCGAATACGCCGGGTCTCTTGTAAAAATTCCCACAAACAGCTGTGGAATCAAGTGTGCAACCAGGAACATGATCGTAGTAAAGCCGATTCCAAAAAGAACGATCTGCTTCTCCGCCTCCCGAATTCGATCCGGTCTTCCTGCGCCGTAATTATATCCCATAATAGTCTGGGTTCCTCCGGTAATTCCTCCTAACGGCATGGTAATCATCAGCATAAAGCTTTGTACAATGGTGTTGCAGGTCAACAGCATATCCCCACGCTCCGCCCCGCCGTACTTCTGAATCAAAGCGTTCATCAGGATAATCAAAACGCTGTCAGAGGCAATAATCAGGAAGGGAGAAAGTCCCACTGCCAGCACCCGTTTGATGACTCTTCTGGAATAGCCTCCAAAGGTAATCGCAATCGGCGGACGCTTTCCAAACAGGAATCGGAGTACAAACGCGCAGGAGGCCATCTGTGACAGAACGGTAGCAATCGCCGCTCCCTTTACCCCCATTCCCAACACAAAAATGAAAATCGGATCCAGTATAATATTACTGACCGCCCCGATTACTACGCCCGCCATACCGACCTTCGCAAAGCCCTGGCAGATAATAAACTGGCTCATACCAGTGGAAAGAAGGGCGAACACCGTGCCGGTCAGATACCAGCTCAGATATTCATTGGCATAGGGAAAGATAGCCGGGCTGGCTCCGAACCAGACCAGCATCTGATCTTTAATCAGGTAAAACAGAATCATAATCCCAACTGCTATGGCACAAAGCATTACAAAACAGTTGGCCACAATCCGTCTGGCGGCAACGGGCTTGTTCTGCCCCAGCCGAATGCTCATGAGAGGCGCGCCGCCCACTCCGATCCAGCTTGCAAAAGAAGAAATCAATGTCACAATGGGCCCGCATACGCCGGCGCCCGCCAGCGCCGCCTCTCCGATTACTTCAATATTTCCAATATACATCCGGTCTACGATGCTGTACAGCACGTTGACAAATTGAGCCAGCATGGAAGGTATTGCCAGACTCCACACCAGCTCCCGGATCCGATCTGTATTCAGATCATTTTCCACTTTCATCTCACTTATTCCTCGGTTCTTTTTTTCATCGCAACAGTTCAGGACGGACAAAAGATGCGCCATCCTGAACTGTTGCATCCCATGTATTTTACAGCGAATCCCCACGCAGGAAACTGCGGATCACCCGAACCAGTTCCAAAAAACTTTCGGTCATAGTCCGAAAAGCTCCATACTTGTACAGGCTCATAATCAGCAGTCCCACAGGAACCGCCAAAATCATGCCGGAAATTCCGCTGATTTTAAACCCTACGTACAAAAGGAACAGGGTCAGCAGCGGATTTAATCCCATGGTATCCCCAACCAACTTGGGCTGCACCACCTGGCGGACTACCTGGGTCAGCACATAAAGCAGGGCCAAACCGGCTCCAAAGGCGTATTCCCCCGACACAATTTGAAACAATGCCCAGGGGATCAGGATTGTTCCTGTGCCAAACACCGGAAGAAAGTCCAATACAGCAACCAGAAACGCCAAAAAAGGGGCATACGATACACCAAGCACCAAAAATCCGGCAGTCAGAATCACCCCTACTACCAGCATAATCTTAAACTGGGCTAAAAAATAGCCGCCAATCAGCCGTTTTACGTCCCTTTTTAAATAATCGCAGTATCCGGCAGCCCACTTAGGCAAATACCGTCCCGCCAAGGCCAGAAGCCGGTCCCGGTCCACGATAAAAAAATAGGAGGACAGCAGCGTCACCACTGTGTAAACCAAAATACTTGGAAGGCTTCTTGCTACAGTCCCTGCCGCCTCTACCGTAGGAGGCGCCGCCTGCTGCAGCAGCGGGCCGACGGCAGAGCCCAAATTCTCTCCCAGCTGTCCCCAGGCGCGACGGATCTCATCCGGGAGAAATGCAAACAGGCCCGATGGGCTCTCCAAACTCTGGCGAATCTGCAGCTGAAGAGATTCCAGAATCTGCGGCATCGCTTTGACAAGACCGGAACCCAGGTCAATGGTCTTTGCAATCAGCAGATAGAGAATGCCCACCACTGCCGCCAGGACCGCAATTACCACCAAGATTGAGCTGTGTCTGCGAACCAGCTTCAGCCTCCTCTCCAGGAAGCGAACCGGCGGATTGGCGATAGCCGCCAGAATCCATCCGATTACAAAAGGAAGAAAGAACTTTAAAAGTTTTGGCCCCAGCAGGCATAGCAGCAGCCAGCCGCTTAAAGGCAGAACAATGTTCAGCACCAGCCGCAGTATATATTTTAAGTTCCAATTCTCCTCAGCCATTTTCTCACCTGTCTGCCAGATAGCTCTCCAGGAAACGATACAACTGCTCCATCTCCTCCTCAGTGCCAATGGTAATTCTCAGCCGATTGTCAAGTCCCGGCTTGTCAAAATACCGCACATAAATTCCAGCCTCCTTCATGGCCCGGAACATAGGGCCGGCTTCCGCCCGGCAGTGCTCCGCGAAGATAAAGTTGGTCATGGAATCCGGGAAGGAAAAGCCCAGCTCCCGCAGGCGCTTCTTGGCTTTTTCCCTTGTGGAAATAATCTTTTTTCTTGTTTCTTCGAAGTATGCCTGGTCCTTTAAGGCCGCCGCCCCCAGCCGCTGGGCTGCCAGACTCATGGTGTAGGAATTATAGGAATATTTCACGTTGTTCAAAGCGCGAATCAACTCCGGATTTCCTACTCCAAAGCCAATGCGCATCCCCGCCATAGCCCGGGATTTGCTGAAAGTCTGAACCGCCAGAAGATTATCGTACTTCCTGGTCAGATCCATAGCAGACCGGCCGCCGAAATCGATATAAGCCTCGTCTACAATGACGATGACATCCTCATTGGCGCGGACGATCTCCTCCACCTGATCCAGGGACAGAAGAAGGCCCGTCGGCGCGTTGGGATTTGGAAAGATCACACCGCCATTCGCCTTTTTATAATCCTCCGTCCGGATAGACATGTCCTCCCCTACCGGCACCGCCTCCCAGGGAATCCGGAACAGGTCCGCCCACACCGGATAAAAGGAATAGGTGATGGACGGGAACAGAATCGGTTTGTCGGAGTTAAAAAAGGTCAAAAAGGCCATTCCCAGCACATCATCGGAACCTACTCCCACGAAAAACCGCTCCGGCTCCATCCCGTAAGTCTCCGAAAGAGCCTGGACCAGAATCCCGGAAGCCGGGTCCGGATATTTGCGGAACTGCGCCGGATCCATCTCTTCCAAGGCCTTCTTGACCAGAGGAGAAGGCGGATAGGGATTCTCATTGGTGTTCAGCTTGACCAGGTTCTCTCCCGAGGGCTGTTCCCCCGGCGTATAGGGTTCCACCCGCCGGATTTTATCCTCCCACAATCTCATGGCAGCCTCCTTTCTTAGCAGCCAAAGCCATAGTGCTTCGCAACCTCCCGGAAGGCGGGCAGGGAGCGTTCAATCTGCTCATAGGAAACACAGTAGGAAATCCGCACGTAGCCAGGGCATTCAAAAGAGCTGCCTGGAACTACTAACAGATTATGCTTTTTGCACTCGTCGCAGAATTTCTTTTCATCCGGCTCCGGAGATTTCACGAACAGGTAAAAAGCTCCCTGAGGCTTGATGCAGGAAAAGCCCATCTCCTTCAAGCTTCCGTAAAGCAGATTCCGGTTCCGGTCGTAGGCTTCCACATTGACCTTCACATCCAGGCACCGCTTGACCACACGCTGCATCAGGGACGGAGCGTTTACGGCCCCGCTGACCCGGTTGGCAATGGTAGCGGCGGTAAATACCTCTTTGCTGTCCGCAAGAGCGGGCGGAATCACCAGATAGCCGATTCGCTCACCCGGCAGGGACAGGGATTTGCTGTATGAATAGCAAATTACCGTATCATCGTAAAATTTCGTCACGTAGGGAACTTCTACCCCGTCGTATGCCAGCTCCCGGTAGGGCTCGTCGGAAATCAGCACAATGGGATGGCCGAACGCTTTCTCTTTATCCCGCAGAATCTGAGCCATAGACTCAAGGGTTTCGGCGGAATAGACAACTCCTGTGGGGTTGTTGGGCGTGTTGATAATCACCGCCTTGGTCTTTTCGTTAATCTTCTCTTCAAATTCCTTTAAATTGGGCTGGAAGGTTTCCGTATTGGGGGAAACCACTACCAAAATTCCGTCATAGTTGGACACATAGGACCGGTACTCCAGGAAATAGGGGGCAAAGGTAATGACCTCGTCCTGAGGATTTAAGAGTGTCTTTAAAATCACGTTCAGCCCGCTGGCCGCTCCCACGGTCATCAGAATATTCCCCTGACCAAAATCAGTTTCAAAACGGCGGTTTAAGGACTGGGCGATGGCCTCACGTACATCCTCGTAGCCGGAATTGCTCATATATCCGTGGACAAAGGTAGATTCCTCCTCATCCAGCACGTCCCGAATGGCCTGGTTCACTTCTTCAGGAGCCGGCACGTTGGGATTTCCCAGACTAAAATCGTATACATTCTCCGCACCATAAATGGAGGCCAGACGTCTTCCTTCCTCAAACATGGCGCGAATAGCGGAATTGTTGTTTACCAGTGGCTTCATTTTCTCTGAAATCATAACTTAATCGCTCCCTTCCTTTGCTGTTATGATTGTAGCTTTCCTTTGGGGGAATGTCAATTACTTTTGGGGTGTCAAAATTCCAGTAAAAATACCGGCGGACTCTCTTTATCCAGAAAGTCCGCCGGCATAAATAAGTTTCGTTACTGCCTGCAGGTATATGCGTGGTCGCCTATGCAGGTATAGCAGGGGGTAATCTTTTCCGAGAAGGTCCGCTCCAGCTTCTTGGAATCCAGGTAAGTGAACTGCCCCTCCTCGATTTTATAAATCGTTAAATCCGCTCTCATGCCCTCGTAAACTTCCAGCGCCTTATCCGTAAGGTTCAAAAGCCGTACCGGCTGGGCGATGGTCTTATTAAGAATCCAGTGCCAGGGCTTGCCTGTCAGCCCTCTCATCTTCGTTAAAACCACAGCCAGACTGAACACCGGTCCGTTGATGTTGCCTCCGTGAAGGTCGCTGGAAATAGTATCCACAAAGAATCCCGCTTTCCAGGCCGCCTCAGCCGTCTCATAGCTGTAGGCGTTGGTTCCGTGGGACAGGTCGAAAATCACGCCCCGCTCCCTGGCCTCCAGAACAGATTTCTTGATATTCCCATTCTCATCGATGACCTTCATGGCATCGCTGTTACCTGCCAGGGTGTGGCACAGCACATCCCCTTTTTTCAGATAAGGAAGCAGGTTGTCGATGCCGATGCGGCTTCTGGGGGCGTGAACCGCAATGGGCATATCCAGTTCGTCTCCCAGTTTTCTCAGCTGCTTCATTACATAATCCGGGTCGAAACAGAATTTGTCGTCGATTCTGGCCTTCAGCCCCATCAGCTCACTGCGATATTTTTCCGCAACCGCCTTTACCATCTCCGGCTTGATATCCTCAGGTCCCTCAAAATCCATCCCTCTGCCCAGGGAGCCTCTCGCCCCGTAGGTTCCGATATAGAGATAGGGGCGAAACCTTAAATCCGTCCGGTAAAGAAGCGGCTCCCTGAACTCCTCGTAATTGGCGGGTCCGGAAGTTCCCAAATCCAAAGCATATGTAACGCCCTGACGAATCAGGTCGTCCACCGGGTCGATGCTGGCGCGGTCGCCAATGGCTGTAAAATGACAGTGAGCCTCCAGCCAGCCGATGGTGATATACATCCCGGAGGCGTCGATCACCTCCGTTTCCGACGCTTCAATCTCCTCACCGATTCTTGCGATTATCCCCCGCTCTACCAGAATATCCGCCTTTTTTTCCTTTCCATCCAAAATGGAAACCAGGGTTCCGTTTTTAATCAAATATGAATCCAGCATGTTTTCTCCTCGTTTCCTATACTATTTTTTGCTACGATTATAATAGTCTTAAAAAGCAGGCATTGCAATACTTACCCATGTAACATATCCTACGCAGAGAATAATTGCCAGCAGCCAGCCCATTTTAAACAGAGTTTTCACATCATAGCCACCTGCACCCATACACATAGGAACCGCAGAAGTGGCAGACGGTGTCATATAAGCGGTCGTAGAACCTGCACTTATAAGAACCAGACAGCCTCTTGGATCAGCGCCCAAAGCGGAACAGGTCAGCAGGGCGATGGGGGCAAATACATTCATAACGCTCTGATTCTGCATAAATTGAGTAATGGCAAACGGCACAATAAAGAAAACTGCATGCAAAATAAAGGAATTGGTCACTCCTCCTACTGCTCCGGAAATAATCGTACCAATAAATTCCGCAGTGCCTGTTTCCACCAGGGCAGTCGCCATTGTATTGGCGCCTACATACAGCAGGCAAATATCTACCGGAATCGCTTTAATGGCTTCCGCCTTCGTCAGTGTCTTACAAATCAGCATCAGCATAACTCCGAAAAAGGCGAAGAACCAGGCAGGAATACCCAAATTGGCGTTAAAAATAAATCCCAGGACCACAAGAACAAAAATTACAACACCTGCAATGTCGGAGAACCTGCTTAAAACCCGCTTGTCCGCTTTCTTTGATTCAAGAGTAGTGATAGGAACCGCCGGCTGCTCGGGAGTAAACTTCGGAGCGATAAAATAGGCCCAAAGGATTACAATTAAGATAAACGGCCATCTGCCTCTCAGAAAATCCATGGAAGTAAAGCCCTGTGTAAATCCATAAGTCTGCATATAGCCATCATACACAGCGGCCTGGCTGATACTTGCTCCCAATGGCAGGATTGCACAACAGGCAAGACATACCACCATCAGAGGGAACTGAGCTTTGGAACGGCCTACGCCAAATTCATCGCAAACGGAATCCATAATCGGGAATACAATGGCGTAAGTCGCCATAGGGCTGGTGAGCATACTGGTAAGCACAAAGGCAATAATCAGGATTCCCAGATATGCCAGCTTGTAACTGCCGCCTGTCACTTTACGGATTCCGGCTGTCATCTTGGACGGAAAGGACGTGCGCCCCAGCCCGGATGCCAGAATAATCATACAGGCAAGAATTACTGTGTTGGAACTTCCAAGTCCGCTTAAAATCGTTTCCGGCGAAGTACAGCCAGTCAATACAAGCAGCGAAGCAGTGGTCCCCGCTATAACGCCCAGCGGGAGTTTCCCTAACAGGAAACTGAGCAGCATCAGCACAAACAAAAGAATGCAAATAATCATTTGTGTAGACATTATTTCACGAGCCTCCTTAATTACATTAATGACATCTGTTGCATTACGCTTCAATTTCCATAGGCCTATTTGGAAATAACTATAAAATATGCATATCTGTATTATAAATTAGCGATAAAGAATTGTAAAATTCGTTTAAAAATGTTATGATAAGCATTGCTTATAGCAAAACAAATCGGAACTGCTATAATTTCCGGTGTTTTTCAAGGAGGCGGAACATCTATGACATTAGACGAACTTCAGTGGATGTGTGAGCTGTTTCGGACCAAAAACATGACGAAAGCCGTGGAAAACCTGTATATCTCCCAACCGGCCTTAAGCCAGTGCCTGCACCGGGTGGAACGCCAGCTGGGCTTTAAGCTTTTTGACCGGTCAAACAAGGGGCTTGAACCCACTGAAAAAGGGAAGCTCTTTTACGAAGCTTCCCTAAAAATCATGGATATTTATCAGGAATTCCTGGCTCAGGCCAGCCTGCTGGATAAGGAGGCGCTAAAGTCCCTGCGCATCGGCCTTCCTCCTTACATGAGCATGCTTCACTCTACGGACCTGCTGAAAAATCTCCAGTCCGCATACCCGGACATTTCTTTTTCCCTCTGTGAAGCTTACACAAGCGACATGAAGGAAATGCTCCTAAACAACCGAATCCAGCTTATGGTGACCAACGAACCCTTCCAGATAAAAGGAATGGTTTCTTACCCTTTTGGCGATACTATTCCAATCGTTATCTATCTGCGCAAAAACGGTCCTGCTGCAAAATATGCTTACAGTAAAGACGGAAGGCAGTATTTAGACCCCTGCCATCTTTCAGAAGAGCCAATTACCCTCACCCGCCCCGGCCAGTCCAGCAGGGTGGTTGCGGAAGAGGTATTTAAAGAGTGCGGCATTTCTCCCAATATCTTTCAGGAGACTCGTCATATCAGTACCTTGTGCCGCTATGCTCTGGAAGGGATTTCCTCCTCCATAGGCCCACTGACTCCTGACGCAAAGGAGCTGGTAAAGCAGTCTCACATGGTCTATCTGATTCCGGATAGTTACCGCTGGTCCAAAATCCGGTCCAGAATCTACCTTCCGCCGGAAATTGACCATATTCTCCCCCGTCCCCTGCTAAAAATCATAGAGGACTCCCTTCAATATGATGGATTAAACGACTCTCACCTGCTGCTATTCAAATAAATCCGTACCCGCAAACAGTTTCTCAATCTCCGGCGTAATCCGGTTCATCTGAAGGCTTCCCGATACGCCGCTTCCCTCTTTCGTCCGTACATAAAGTGTAAAATCCCCTCGCACATCGCAGAGCCCGTTATAACTGTACATCTCGTCCTCTGAAAAAGCGGAAAGAAGAAGGGCAATCTCTTCCGGTTTTTCAAACACCATGCGTTCGGTAGTCTCAAACCGGGAATTGACAGCCTGAAGCTCCTCCAGCGTCCTTTCCTCATTCCAGTAAAAGTCTACCGCTATGCTGTTCACATCTTCCGAATTCAGCCCATATCCCGCCTCAATCTTCTGCCCTCTCAGGAAAGAGAGCGTCCGGTCAAAGGACGGATAGACCGGCCAGCCCTGACACACATCGTAAGCCGTGTAGATATCCGAACTGTATACGTTTCTTCCTGACTGAATAGAATGTTCATCCAGAAATTTCTTCTGCTCTTCATCGGCAAACATCAACTGTCCAATAGGATTTTCCTGCCGCCTGGTTTCCACCGTTAGTTCCAGAAGATCAGCCTGGTAGGCAGCCAGAAGCCGGCTTAAGCCTTCCCTGTCCGTAATTCCTCCCTGAACAACGCCGTTCTCTTCATAGCAGGCCCAGGCCAGATTCTCCCCGGTCTGGCTGAAAATCGGATAAAGTCCTTCCTTGTAGGCGGACTGACCATAAAGCTGCCCATAAGCCTGCAGCAGATTTTCATCCATGCCAATGCTGTATCTGCGGGACACGGTCCTTCCATTGTTCAGACGGTAGGACACCTGAAAGTTGCCCCAAACCAATCCCTGCCTCTCATCAACTAAAGAACTGCCCGACTGCTTCCACTGGTTAAACCGTTCCTCCCGAGCCTTCGTCTCCTGCCGGATTCCCTCCTGGGCCAGCATCAGCACCGGTTGAATGTCCGTAACGTACATATTCGCCATCCGGTATTCATCCGCATCTTCCCAGGAAACAGACTGACTTCCATCCTCAGCCGTCACGATTTTCCGGCTCGACAGCCAGTTCTGATCCATATCCATGGAAACCGAAGCGCTTTCCACGTTCTCTGCCTCCGGCAGGTAGCTGTCATATCCCCACCAGTCAAACCGGAAGGAAAAAAACAGGGCCATGGACAGGGCCGCCGCCAGAATCAGCTGGGGCCAGTGGGCAAACAGCTTTTTAAAGTCAAAGTGATAGATTACCTCGATCACACAGTGGGAAATGAGCGCTCCCATCAAAGCGCCGAACACAGCCCAATAAGGGCGGCTTTGAATGATCCAAAAGAACAAAGCGCCCATTACGCCGAATCCCCATACCATAACGAGCCGAATGGGGGCTCTGGTGCGTCTGAAGGCCATAGCCCGCCCTGCGCTTTCCAGAGGACGTAAACGGTACAGGACCATTCCGAATACTCCTAAAGCCAGTACCGCCAAAACTGTTAAAATCAGTGCCGGAATATGATTTCCAAGTTCCTTCATACCCCAGCTTATGGCAAATAAATAGGCTGAAAAAGGAGAAATCCATTTCAGCGTATCCATCAGCCATCCTTCCTCCCACTGCCATCCCGACGGCATGGTCTCAAAGAAAATTTCACAGTAGGATTCCAATACCAGCACCAGCACAGGCAGAAAGAAAAACAGCACGCCCACAGCCAAAAGGCCTACTAACAGTTGTCCGGTCAGCAGCACCGCAGCCACTGTTACCCCATACAGCAAAAGGAAGTACAATAAGTTCAGCAGCCATCCTGCCAAAAGGCCTCCCAGAACATTTCCAACCGGCACTCCATAGGCGCAGGAAACTCCCGCATAAAAAATCAAATTCAGCAAATAGGCACCTGCTATAATCAAAAACCCTCCCGCATACTGAACCAGATACAACAGCTCCCTCCGGACTGGCAGACTATGGTAAAAGTCTACTTTTTTGCGGTTATGCAGATAGGCAAAGCTGGAAGCTCCCATCACCACTGCCGTTACAATCATCAAAAATGCCAGCAGCCCGTTTCCAAACTCTCCCCCGTTTAAAACGATTCCTGTTTTCAGCTCCAGAATCCGGGCCGTTTTCTCCGCCTCGGAACTCCAGCGCACCGTATCCAAGCTCACGTAATGATTGTATGCATAAAAATTGTCTGCCTGAGCGTTTTCCATTGTCAACGCCAGGTTAATGGGAAGCGAAAAAAAGAAAGCGAGAATCGCCAGTGCGATGGCCCAGCTTCTCCTCTTCAAATCCTCCCACAGCAGTTTAAAATATAAGCTTCTGAATGTCATATCCGGCCACCTCCGTTTCACTGATAAAGATTTCCTCCAGAGAAAGTGGAATGCACTCGAAGAAGATGGGCTCACAGCTTCTCATCACTCCCTCAATCTGCTCCTTCTTTCCACGGACTGTCAAAGTCCAAAGACTCCCCCTCTGTTCCTGGCGGATGATATCCATCCCCTTTAAATCCTCGGTTCCATATCCAGGTTTCAGCACACACTGAATTTTGTGAATATTCAGCTTCATCTCATCCAGATCCCTTGACAGCAAAATTCCGCCCTTGTGGAGCAGACCCACATGGTCACAGATATCCTCCAATTCCCTGAGATTATGAGAGGCGATAATGGGGGTCAGCCCCCGGTCTTCCATATCTGCCGCAAAAATGCTCTTCACTGCCTGGCGCATCACCGGGTCCAGGCCGTCAAAGGTTTCGTCACACAGCAGGTAGTCCGTCCCCGCGCAGACTCCGCAGATCACCGACACCTGCTTCTTCATGCCTTTGGAGAACGTCTGGATCTTACGTTTTTCATCCAGTCCGAAATTTGTCATCAGCTTGTGAAACCGTTCTTTATTAAATTTAGGGTATACCTTCCGGTAAAACTCCATCATCTCCCGGGGCGTGGAATTGCTGAAAAAATACTGTTCATCGGAAATATAAAAAAATCTCGCTTTTGCTGACGGATTCTCAAATACCTCTTGACTGTCAATGGTTACATGGCCCTCCTCCGGCTTTAAGATCCCGCTGACCAGCCTGAGAAAGGTGGATTTTCCCGCTCCGTTGGTTCCAATCAGCCCAAAGACATTACCATCCTTAATTACAGCGTTGATATGATCCACAGCCGTAATGCCCCCAAAGCGTTTGGTCAAATTCACCGCCTCAATCATGGCACTTACCTCCTTCTTCTCTCTTCTCCTCCAGATTATGAATGCGGCCTGTCATATTCCCGGCGGAAAGCCCCAGCTGAAAGCCTTCTTCCGTCAGCCGGTCAAATTCCTGCTCCCACTCTCTCAGCCGCTCAGCCCGCAGTCTTTTGCTGTCCGCCACAAAACTGCCCCTTCCTTTCACCGAGTAAATGAATCCCTGACGTTCCAGCTCTGTATAGGCCCGCTGAATGGTATTGGGGTTGATGGACAGCTCCATAGCCAGACTGCGCACTGAAGGGAGCTTTTCATTCTCTTTCAAAATTTCCTTATACATCAGTTCCTGAAAACGCTCCGTAATCTGCTCATATAAGGGACGCCGGTCCCGGTAATCCAGTACAATCATATATTCCCTCCTTCCCCAAACAGCATGTATCCCTCACATTTTTCTGAGGATAAAACGCTAAATTCTCATAAAAACACAAAAGGAGTTCATGCTTCTGTCTGTATGTATTAACAGTCTTAATACACTTACAAAATAACAGTAGCATGAACCCGCTTAAAATACAAGGAAATTTTTTCTTAAGATTCTGTCACTATTCAGAACAGAATGCTTCCCGCATCTCCTTCGCCAGTTTCTCCGCTGTAAATTCCGACGGGCAGGAAATGGCAGAAATTCCGTGCTTCTCCAGAGCCTTGACCGTGTACGGCCCGATCGCTCCTACTAAAATTCCTTCAAGTTTTTTCAAAACGCCCGGATCCGGCCATCCCTCCATTTCTCTCCAAAAGGCCTCCACTCCCGAAGCGCTGCCAAAAACCAAACCGTCCAGCCCCTCCAGAAGAGATACATCGAAATCTCGCCCCTCAGTTTCATATACAGGAACATCTTCATAGGATACTCCGGCTTTGTCCAGAATCCGGTTCAGTTCCCGAGATCCCTTTGCTGATCTTGGAATCAGTACCCGGTCCTCCGGTCCGCAGTGTTTGGCCAACAGCCAGGCCAAGTCCTCCGTAGTGTACCGTTCGGGCATCCAGTCCGCCAGAATGCCGAAGCTTTTCAGCGCCTCCCTGGTACCCTCTCCTACTACCGCAATCTTCAGATGAGACAATTTTCTTGCGTCCATTCCCCTGTCAAAAAGCCCTTCAAAAAACAATTTCACTCCATTGGCGCTGGTAAAGGTCAGGACGGTAAAACGCTCCAGCGAATGATAAACCTTCTCTCCCCGCTTCTCCATCAGGGAGCAAAGAGAAAGGCCTCCAAGCCGCCTGGTCTTAATGCCGCAAGAGTGAAAACACTCCGTCAGTTTGCCGCAAAATCCATCGCTTCCGGTAATCCCAACGATCCGCTCCGGAATGCCGGACAAGTCCATTCCAGCCGTTTCTCCTACTACTATAACCGCAGGAGTGGAAAGCCCTGCCTGGCGAACCCTGTCCGAAAGGTCTTCCAGAGTTCCCCGCACCGACCGTTGTTCCGGAAGACTCCCTTTTTCAATTACCGCTGCCGGGCAGTTTCCTGATTTTCCAGCATTGATCAATCCCTGGGTTAAAAATGAAAGGCGGCCCAGGCCCATAAGAAATACCAGAGTCCCGGACAGAGCAGCCAGCTGTTCAAAATCCAGACTATCCTCCCCTTCTTTCCCGTGAGCCGTAATCACATGAAAGCTCTGGCTTAATGCGCGGTGTGTGACCGGAATTCCGGCGCACTCCGGCACTGCCACTGCGGAAGTCACCCCCGGTACGATCATCCAGGGAATTCCCGCTTCCTTCAGCGCAAGAACCTCCTCCCCTCCTCTGCCGAACACAAAGGGGTCTCCTCCTTTCAAACGAACTACGCGAAATCCTTTCTTTGCCAGTTCCACCAAGATAGAATTGATTTCCTTCTGGCTTTTATAATGGCAGCCCGCCTGTTTTCCTACGTAAATCCTTTTGCTCCCCGGCTTTGTTTCCTCCAGAAGCTCCTGAGCCGCCAAGTGATCATAAACCACAGCGTCGCAGTTTCTTAAAATTTCCCTCCCCTTGACCGTAATCAGTCCCGGATCTCCAGGACCTGCTCCGATCAGATATACCATCCCCTGTTTTGCTTTATTTTCATTTTCCATTTTGCGTTTCCTGTTCTATATTTCCTTATTCCATTTTCAGTTTTTCACTCTCTCAGCCGCCTGGCCGTCTCCCTGGCCAGTTCTTCCGCCTGCTGACGTTTGCCTTCCAGGCAGACCTTTCGGAACATGCCGTCCTTCTGGCTCACTGCCCGGAGGCGGATTTCATCGGAGCCCGCCTCGCAGTATACGCCCACAGGCTCATGGCAGCCGGCTCCCAGAATGTCTAAAACTCCCCGCTCCGCCAGAAGAGAAAGCCGACTGTCTTCATCGCTGATTCTTCCGCAGAGCGCGGCAGCCCTGGTGCCCGGCCTGCCTTCAATGGCCAGAATTCCCTGCCCTCCCGCCGGCACAAACTCCTCCGGATCCAAAAAGCAGAAGGAAAAACGCTCATCCTCCAGAAGTCCCAGGCGTTTCAATCCCGCCGCAGCCAAAATAATTCCGTCATATCTGCCCTCCAAAAGCTTCCCCAGCCTGGTCTGCACATTTCCCCTTAAGGTCTGGCAGCAGATCCGCTTCTGAGGCAGGCCGCTCAGCCGCTCAATCTGAAGCTTTCTTCTTGGGCTGGAGGTTCCGATTCGAAGCCTCTGTCCGGACGGGCAGATTTTCTCTCCAAAAATCGGAAAACGGCCCTGAAGACAGTCTTCCGGGAAGTCTCCTCTCCTGGTCACCAGCACATCCCGAGGATCCTCTCTCTTTGGCACTCCCACAATTTCCAGTCCCTTTTCCAGCTCCATGGGCATATCCTTGGCGCTGTGTACCGCAAGGTCCACCCTGCCTTCCAGTATGGCCTGCTCCAGTTCCGTCACAAATACGCCCTTTCCGCCAAATTCCTGAAGGGGTTTTTCCAGAATCCGGTCCCCCGTGGTGTGAAAGGTCTCCATCTGAATCTGAAGCCCCGGCTCCAGCTCTCTTAACAGCTGCGCCACAATCTCCGTCTGGCGCAGGGCCAGGGCGCTCCTTCTGGTTCCTATGATTAGTCTGTTTTCATCCATTCGTTCGTTCCAGCTTTCTCCTTACCAATTCGTCTACTTCCTCGTCCGGGGGAAACTCCCTGCCCTCCTGAATCCGGCTTAAAGCCAGCTCTGCCAGTTCCTTAAAAATTTCCTCCCGTAGGGAGGGGATGACAATATGGGGTTTCAGACGCTCCCTCTGTCCCCCCACCCAATGGGCGGCCTGACCGAAGCCTTCCGGAAGGGCCTCCCGAATCTTCTTCTTTAAAAATCCGGCCATAGCGGGACTGCCGCCTCCGGTGGAAATTCCCACCGTCACATCCTGGTCCTTTACCAGGGCAGGAAAAAGGAAGGAGCATTCCTCCTTCACATCCACCACATTGACCGGTATTTTCCGCCGCCTGCAGGCAGCGGAGATGGCGCCGTTGACCGCCGGGTCATTGCTGGCCGCAATCACCAGGCCGGCTCCCTCCAAATCCTCCGGCTGAAACTGCCGGAGGAATATCCGGATCTTCCCCTGCTCTCCCAGTTCCCGCAGACGGGCCGTCACCTCAGGGGCCACCAGGCGGATTCCGGGACCGTACTCCAACAGAATCTCCACCTTCCGCTGGGCCACCTTCCCTCCGCCCGCCACCAGGCAGTCCTCGCCTTCCAGCTGGATAAAAATAGGGAAATATGCCATGTTCTCATCCGTCCTTTCTCCGCCTTAAATCCCATGTCTCAAATTTCCGTTCTCTTCTCTCTTACCCCCTCCAGAAACTCCTCCACCGCCCGGTTGAAGTCCCTGCAATTTTCCTTTGCCACAAAATGACTTCCGGGCAGAAATACCAGGCGGCTTCCCTTAATATCTCCCGCTATCTGTCTGGTATGACTTTCCCGTATCATATCCCGGTTCCCCGCAATCACCAGCACCGGCATAGTCAGGGCCTCCAAATCTTCCTTCTCATAGTGAGGTTCCCGGACCATCAGGCCCAGAATCTCCTTTTTCCTTCTGCAGTCTCCCGAAAATGGCGCAAACAGGCTTACCATTCCGTATCCAACCACAATAGGCAGCTGTACCGGGAGCTTGACGCCCCAGGGATTAAGGTTTGCCCCGTTTAAAATCAGGCTCCTCACCAGTTCCGGATGATCCCGCCCAAAGGCCAGAGCGATATTTCCCCCATCGGAGAATCCCAGCAGATGCACCGGCCCCGTCTCCATTTTTCTCAAAAAGTCATATAAATCCCGGGCAAACTGCTCCAAAGTAAAGGGGGCCGTTCCACGCCCGGACTCCCCATGTCCCCTGGTGTCCAGGGCGATGACTCTGTACTTCTCCCTGAAATACTCCATCTGACCGGCAAAATACCCCAGGTCCTCCCCATTTCCATGGAGCAGCACCAAAGGCTCCCCGGTTCCCTTTTCTTCATAATGCAGAAGGACATCTTCAAGTTGTATCTTCACATTTCCTCCTTCATTCTCCTGCTGTCAAAGTAGGCAAAACGGTCAATGGCCGACAAAATATCCTCAAAATCTTCCCTGGGAGCCAGCCGTATGTATTCCCTTAAAAGCTCCTTCTCCCGCTCTTTATAGGGACCATAAAAGATATCATAAAGATTGTGCCCCCGCAGATGAATCCGAATCTCTTCCATATGGTCCTTCATATCATCCGGCCCCGCAAAATCCCGGCCCATTACCGCCAAAAGCTTTTGGCCGCTGCGGATGCGATGCAGGTACTCCCGCCATTTTTCATACAGCGTCTCGTAAAATGCCTCCGGGCTTTTTACGATCCCAAGTCGGGTCATAACCTGTGGATTGAGGAAATAGTTTTCAAAGGAATAATATTTTAAAATCAGCACATTTTTCCTGGTCACTCTGGGAAGAGGGTCCAAGTCTTCCCGGCTTCTCTCCTCATAGTAGCCGCAGAGCTGCCCCGCCAGCTCCTCCCGGTCTTTCCCGTCCCCGTCCCGAATCATCAAAAACTGGTCCCGCAGATACACCTGATTCATATATTTTAAATTGGCATAAGTCTTGATATTGGTGCAGCTGTTGGTGGTAATGATGGAAATCCTCAGAAGCTCCCCCTTCTCATCATAAACCTCGGAATAATACCGCTCCAGCAGCAGAGGAAGCCGGCTCTTATCCTGCTTTCCCTCCACGATAAAGACAAAACCCACATTCATCAGGTCATTTGCCCCGTACCCCAAATCGTCCAGCACCCGGCTGATATCCGTGTGAGGAAGCACCACCGAGTAATGATCCTCATCCAGCACCACCTGGCGAATCTGCCGGGCCGTAAAATTCAGCAGCATAGCCGGCGCGTGGGTCTTGAAAATCACCTGGTTTTTCTTGGACAGCCGGTAAAGAATCTCACTGCAGGTCTTCTGAAGCTGGGGATGAAGATAAATCTCAGGGTCCTCCACCATAATCAAGCTTGGAATCCGGTCAGCCTCCCCGATGTAGGTTTCCAAAAGAGAGAGCATATAGATACTCTTCATGCCCTTTCCCATGGACTCCACCGGATTCCAGGTGCTGCGGTGAGGCGAAAAAGCGGAGGCTTCCACGGAAAACAGCTCCTGTTTAAAGTTCAGGACAAACCGCAGTTCTTCGTATCCCCCGTTCTTGCGAAAATTCTCATTCACTTTCCGAGAAAAATCGCTCAGATTCAGCTGATAGATTTTGTATTCCAGCAAACGCAGGGTTTCCGCCGCCGACAAGTCCTCCGGATTTTTCTGTTCAATGAGTCCGATGCACTGGAAACAGTGGCGGCATTCCTTGGCCTGTTCAAAAATACAGCGGCCGGACCGAAGCTTTTGCAGCTGCTCATCCTCCTGAAACATTAAAAGATCGTTTTGCAGCTGGGCCAGCTCCCTCTCGGCATTTATACGGTAAATCCGTGGAAGCACCTGAAGAATCCATGGATTGTGCTTGCGGCAGCTGTCTTCATAACGTACCTTTCCGTCCCGGTTGGCATGATAAGTGAAAGTGAGCACCCCGTCCTTAAAATCCGGCAGTTTCTGGCAGAAGGCCTTATACCAGGCTTCGTACCGCCGGTATCGGCTTACCCTCCCCAGACGGTGAAACAGTTCCAAATCCTCCCGGCTCATTTTTAATCCCACCTGAATCCGCACTGCCTGACCCCGTTCATTAAAATCCTGAGGTCCAATCCGGTATCCCCCGCAGACCGCGCCAATAGCATCCAGTACCGAAGTTTTTCCTGTATTATTTTTTCCAACCAGAATCAGGGCCTGGTCGATTTCCGGAATCTCCATATCCCGGATGGACTTGAAATTCTGAATTCTCAGATAGGCTATCTCCATACCGTCACCCCTTTTTCTCCTTAACAGTATACCCGATACCTGTTCTTTGCACAAGTCTGTTCCGGTCCTCTGATAGTTTTACCGGTTGTTTTTTGTACTGAAACGCAGTATTTGCATGTATGGCGAGTAAGGGTCCTAAAAACGGGCATTAAATGTCCCTAACAATAAAAGGGATGCCTCCCTGTTATATACCGGCAGTAAAAACCAGTATTAGAAGGCATCCCCTTTTGATATATTCTTCAGATTTATATATATAAATTTTTCCATTTTCATGCGGAAATCCGGTATCTCCAAATGAACCCCCGCAAGTTCCAATGCCTCCATAACCAACGGCGAAGCGTTGCAGTAGCTATACAAACCGATCCCGTGATAATGCACTGTCATAAACAGCCAGTAGGCCTCATCTTCTGTCATCTGATAATTCCTGTGCAGAAGGGCCGTAAACTCATCCACCTGCTCATGGAACTGCTTCTTGAACACAGCCAGACGCTCCACTGTGACATTTGTCTCAATAATCGAGGACAAAAGAGCGGAATACTTCAGATAATCGGCATGAGCGCTGAGAATCCCCGCCCACACCTTAGCGCCCACCTGAGCGGAATATCCGCATCCAGACGGAAAAGCTGCCTTTAAAGCTCCCAGGTACTCGCTGCATTTGTCAGCGCTCAGCTCCAGAAAGATCTCTTCCTTGGATGTGACATACTTATACAAATTTGCCCGGGACCAGGAAAGTTCTTCCGCAATGGTGGACAAGGTGATGGACTGATACGTCCGCCGGGAAAACTGAATCTCTGCGGCGCGCTTAATCTCCTGCATTCGTTCTTCCTTCTGTTCACTGCTTCTGGCCCGGGCAAAATTTGTCATGGTTTCTCCTCCCTTTACTTTCACAGCCTGAAAAAGCTTAACCGGCAGCGGAAAACTTTTCAGAAACTGTCACGAGATGATCGCGGATTTTGATATGCTGGGGACATACCGCCTCGCACTTTCCGCATTTGATGCAGTCGGAGGCCGGCTTTTTCCCGTGTCCGCCTACCAACCACTGTTCCTGATTCTTCGCCACCTCCAGGTTGTTGTACAGCGTCAGATAATTCATGGCGGTAAAAGAGCCGGAAATACCAATGTTCATAGGACAGACCTTGGCGCAGTAGTTGCAGGTGGTGCAGGGAATCAGGGGGATCTTGGCAAGCTCCTCCTGGGCGCTTTTCAGCACTTCCCGCTCCTTATCCGTCAGTCCGCCAAAATCTTTCATATAAGAAAGATTGTCCTTCATCTGGTCAAGGCTGCTCATGCCGGAAAGAACGGTGATAACCCCTTCCAGCCCGGCGGCAAAACGGATCGCCCAAGATGCCGCGGAAGACTCCGGCTCCGCTTCCTTTAAGATTTTCCCCACGGATTCCGGCGGGTTTGCCAACATGCCGCCCTTTACCGGTTCCATAATCACAACCGGCTTCCCATGCTTTCTGGCCACCTCATAGCAGGCTCTGGACTGAATGGCCGGATTCTCCCAGTCCGCGTAATTGATTTGCAGCTGGACAAACTCCATCTCCGGATGGGCGTTCAGAATCTCCTCCAGCTCTTCCGGCGTGGAGTGGAAGGAAAATCCCATATGGCGGATCAGGCCTTCTTCCTTTTTCTCTTTTATCCAGCTCCACATATCAAATTTGTCAAAGAACTGGGTACGGCTCTCACCCAAATTGTGGAGCAGATAAAAATCAAAATATCCGGCTCCCGTCTGCTTCAAAGAGGTGTCAAACTGGGCAATGGCCTCTTCCCTTGTCTTGCAGTTGATCCATGCCGCATTCTTGGTAGCCAGCTGGAATTTCTCCCTCGGATAACGCTCCACCAGAGCCTGGCGAATGGCGTCCTCGCTGCCTGCATAGGCCCAGGCAGTGTCAAAATATGTAAAGCCCGCCGCCATGAACGCATCTACCATAGCCTTTGTCTCTTCCACGTCAATAACTCCGTCCTTCTGGGGCAGACGCATAAGGCCAAAGCCAAGTTTCCTGATTTCTTCTCCCAAGTATGCCATTTCATTCTCCTTTCAGGATAAAAAACACTTTGTAACTTATCCTCATATTAACATTCAATATGTTAATTGTCAAGAATGAATGTACTTGTAACGATAAAAGTAAGGCAGGCGAATCAATCGCCTGCCTCCTCATTTTAATCTCTCAGCCTATGGCCTCAAGTTTTATTCGTTTCCGTACAGAGCAACCAGCTTCTGGAGATATGCGTAACGCTCCATAGCCTCGCTCTCGTTTCTTGCGAACAGCTCTGCTGCTCTCTCGGGATTCTTCATCGCCAGAGAAGCGTAACGAACCTCGCCCTTTAAGAAGTCCTGATAGCCCTCAGCCTTGGGAGCCTTGGAATCCAGGGTGAACTTCTTCTCAGCAGCAGGATTGTAACGGAAGTTGTTCCAGTATCCGCACTCAACAGCCAGCTTCTCCTCGGTCTGAGCCTTGCTCATGCCCTTCTTGATGCCGTGGTTGATACAGGGAGCGTAAGCAATGATCAGGGAGGGACCCGGATAAGCCTCTGCCTCGGAGATTGCCTTTACGGTCTGAGCCATATCAGCACCCATACAGATCTGAGCAACGTATACATAGCCGTAGCTCATAGCGATTCCAGCCAGGTCTTTCTTCTTCACATCCTTACCGCCTGCAGCGAACTGAGCTACAGCGCCGGTCTTGGTAGCCTTGGAGGACTGTCCGCCGGTGTTGGAGTAAACCTCGGTATCGAATACCATGATGTTGATGTCCTTGCCGGAAGCCAGAACGTGGTCAACACCGCCGAATCCGATATCGTAAGCCCATCCGTCGCCGCCGAATACCCACTGGGACTTCTTAGCCAGGAAATCTTTGTTCTTTACGATCTCCTTGCAGGTCGGGCAGTCAATGCCTTCCAGAGCAGCAACCAGCTTGTCCGTAGCGGTTCCGTTGGTAGCGCCTACATTGAAGGTATCCAGCCACTCCTTGCAGGCAGCCTTTACTTCCTCGGAAGCCTTCTCATCTGCCATAACAGCCTCAACCTTGGTCTTTAAGCCGTCGCGGATGGCCTTCTGAGCCAGCAGCATGCCGTAACCAAACTCAGCGTTGTCCTCGAACAGGGAGTTATCCCATGCAGGACCCTGACCCTTAGCGTTTACGGTGTAAGGAGTGGAGGGTGAGGAGTTACCCCAAATGGAGGAACATCCGGTTGCGTTTGCAATGTACATTCTGTCACCGAACAGCTGGGTGATCAGCTTAGCGTAAGGAGTCTCGCCGCAGCCTGCGCATGCGCCGGAGAACTCAAGCAGGGGCTGCTTGAACTGGCTACCCTTAACAGTATTCTCTTTGAACTTGGCAACAACCTCTTCCTTGATCGGCAGAGTCTGGCCAAAGTCGAAGATCTTCTGCTCGCCCAGGTTCGCTTCCAGACCCTTCATCTCCAGAGCCTTGTTGCCCTTCATGCCGGGGCATACGTTTGCACAGGAGCCGCATCCGGTACAATCCAGAGCGGAGATAGTCATAGCGAACTTGTATCCGGGCATACCGGTCATATCCTTCATCTTCATATCCGCAGGAGCCTTGGCAGCCTCGTCGGCAGTCATAGCTACGGGACGGATTACAGCGTGAGGACAAACGTAAGAACAGAAGTTACACTGGATACAGTTGTCCGGATTCCATACGGGAACATTTACGGCAATGCCGCGTTTCTCGTATGCGGAGGAGCCGGAGGGAGTGGAACCATCCACATAATCCTTGAAAGCGGATACGGGCAGGCTGTTTCCTTCCTGAGCGCTTACCTTGGTCTGGATGTTGTTTACAAAGTCTACAACGTCCTTTCTTCCCTCGGTTACAACTGCGTAATCCAGGCCCTCATCCTCGCAGGACTTCCAGGACTCCGGAACCTCAACCTTGTGAGCGCCGGTAGCGCCTGCATCGATAGCGGCCCAGTTCTTCTTAACAACGTCCTCGCCCTTGCGGCCGTAGGTAGCCTTAGCGGCAGCCTTCATCAGCTCGATGGCCTTCTCCTCGGGGATGATGCCGGTGAGCTTGAAGAATGCGGACTGCAGAATGGTGTTAATTCTGGTGGGTCCCATACCGGTCTCGATACCGATCTTCACGCCGTCGATTACATAGAAGTTGATGTTGTGGTCAGCGATGAACTTCTTCACCTGTCCGGGAAGATGCTTCTCGATGCCTTCCATATCCCAGGGGCAGTTTAACAGGAAGGTTCCGCCGTCAACCAGCTCCTGAACCATGTTGTACTTACGGATGTAAGCAGGATTATGGCAGGCAACAAAGTTTGCCTTGTGGATCAGGTAGGTGGACTTGATGGGCGTATGTCCGAAACGAAGGTGGGACATGGTTACGCCGCCGGACTTCTTGGAGTCATAATCAAAGTATGCCTGAGCATACATATCGGTGTTGTCGCCGATGATCTTGATGGAGTTCTTGTTTGCGCCTACGGTTCCGTCTGCGCCCAGACCCCAGAACTTACAGTTGGTGGTTCCCTCAGGAGTAGTAACCAGGGGAGCGCCCAGCTCCAGAGACAGGTTGGTTACATCGTCCACAATACCGATGGTAAAGGGAGATTTCTCGGTGTTGCCGTATACCGCAACGATCTGAGCAGGAGTAGTATCCTTGGAGCCCAGTCCGTAACGTCCGGTCAGGATCTTAACCTGATCAAACTTGGTTCCCTTCAGAGCGGCAACCACATCCAGGTACAGAGGCTCACCCATAGCGCCAGGCTCTTTGGTCCGGTCTAATACGGAGATCACCTTTACGCTGTCAGGAATTGCATCGATCAGAGCCTGTGCGCAGAACGGTCTGTACAGACGAACCTTTACAACGCCTACCTTCTGACCCTGCTTCTCCAGATAGTCGATGGTCTCCTCGATGGTATCGTTTACGGAACCCATGGCAATGATTACATGCTCGGCATTGGGATCGCCGTAGTAGTTGAACAGCTTGTAATCGGTTCCGATCTTCGCGTTTACCTTGTCCATGTACTTCTGCACGATTGCGGGCAGAGCATCATAGTAGGGGTTGCAGGCCTCTCTTGCCTGGAAGAAGATGTCGGGGTTCTGAGCGGAACCTCTCTGGCAGGGATGGTTGGGGTTCAGCGCATGCTTGCGGAACTCGTCCACTGCCTCCATGTTCACCATCTCTTTCAGATCCTCGTAATCCCAGGTCTCGATCTTCTGG
>URFM01000010.1 GCA_900547035.1 uncultured Clostridium sp.
GTGAGGAGCCGGTCCTGGACGGAATCGACCTCCATGTCAGACAGGGAGAAACCATCGCTCTGGTAGGCGAGTCGGGGGCGGGAAAGACCACCCTTTTAAACCTGCTGATCGGGTTTATCACACCCTCGGACGGGCGGCTGATCATCGACGGGAAGGACGTCAATGAGCTGGATTTGCGCAGCTACCGGCGCTTTATCTCCGTGGTACCCCAGACGCCGGTACTTTTTACAGGCACGGTCCGGGACAACATCGTCTACGGCATGGAGAATGCCACTGATGAGGAGGTCTGGGAGGCGGTGCGGGCGGCCAATCTGGTTTCCGTGGTTTCCAAGCTGCCCCACGGGCTGGATACCATGATCGAGGAGCACGGAGCCAACTTGAGCGGCGGCCAGCGCCAGCGGATTTCCATTGCCAGGGCCATGATTCGCAAGCCCAAGGTGATTATTCTGGACGAGGCGACATCGGCTCTGGACACGATCTCCGAGAAGGAGATTCAGGATGCCCTGGAGCGGCTGACCAGGGGAAAAACCACATTTATTGTAGCCCACAGACTGTCCACGGTCCGGGGAGCCGACCGGATTGTAGTGATGGATCAAGGAAAAATCAGAGAGGAGGGAAGCTATCAGGAGCTGATGGACCTTAAGGGTCAGTTCTATGAGATGGAACGGCTCCAGATGGCGTTAAGGTGAACGGAATCTTTCGGTACGATGGTCCCATTGTCACATTTTTTATGAAGCTGGGGGATATGATTATTCTTCATCTGCTCTGGCTGTTTTGCTGCATTCCGGTGGTGACCATCGGTCCCTCCACCGTGGCGGCTCATTATGTGGCCCTGAAGCTGGTTCGGGATGAGGGAAGGTCGGTTCCCCACATGTTCTTTAAGTCCTTTCAGCAGAATCTGCGCCAGGGCATCCCCATGGGGCTGATTGCCCTGGCCGTGGGAGGCATGCTGGGACTGGATTTGTATCTGTGCGTTTTTAAAATGGAAGGAAGCAATCTCTTTAAGCTGGTGATGACGGCGGCCCTGGTATTTCTGACCATTCTCTATCGGATTACCATGCTCTACGTCTGGGCGGTGATGGCCCGGTTTGAAAACACCATCCGCCGCACCTTCTTAAACGCCTTCCTGCTGGCTTTGAGCAACTGGGGAGCTACCTCCACCATGCTGCTTCTGGATATTCTGATCTGCGGCGCCGCTTTCTTAAGCGCGGTATTCCTGCCTCAGGCGGCCATCGTGTTCGCCTTTTTTGGTGTGCCGCTGCTGTTTGTGGTCAATGCCTTTAAGCTGCGGCCGGTGCTGGATCAGTGCCAGGAGGCGGCAAGGGGGCAGGAGTAAAGAGGCAGAGGAAAGAGAAGGAGGAAAAATGGAACAGGAGAGAATCATTTCCATTTCCAGATATTATGGAAGCCTTCCGGGAATGCTGAAGAAATATGACCGCCTGGCCAGGTCCGACGCTTTTAAGGGAGAGACCCTGAAGGAGTGGAAGGAGTGGAAAACTCAGGCCAGAGAGCGGCTTTGGCGGCTTTTGGGAATGGAGCAGATGGAGAACTGTCCTCTGAATGCTCAGGTGACGGAGCGGGAGGAGGCGGAGCCCGGCATCCTCAGGGAGCGGGTTATGATTCAGGTGGAGCCCGAAACCTGGATGCCGGTGTACATTCTGATTCCCCAAAATGCCGGAGAGCCAAAAGGGTGCTTTCTGGCCCCACCCGGACACCAGGGAGCGGGAAAATACAGCGTGGCGGGCCTTAGCCAGTACGGGGCCGTGGCGGATGCGATCAAAAAATTCAACTACGATTACGGTTTATTTCTTGCAAGACTGGGCTATGTAGTGCTATGCCCCGATGCCAGGGGATTTGGAGAGCGCAGGGACGAGGCGTTTCAAAAGGACGAGGAAGAAATGTTTCTCAGAAGCACCTGCTTTTACCTGGCCCACATGGCGGAGCCTCTGGGCATGACCGTGGCCGGGATGTGTACCTGGGACCTGATGCGGCTGATCGACTATGCAGAAGAAAGAGGACAGTGGCGGACGGACAATCTGGGCTGCCTGGGATTTTCCGGAGGGGGCATGCAGACTTTGTGGCTGGCTGCCCTGGATGACCGGGTAAAAATGGCGGTCATCAGCGGCTACATGTACGGCTATAAGGACGCCCTCTTAAAGCTGAACGGCAACTGCAGCTGCAACTATGTGCCGGGACTCTGGAAGTATTACGACTGCGGGGACATCGGCTCCCTCATCGCGCCAAGGCCTCTTCTGATTCAGTCCTGCGCAGAGGATCATCTGAATGGGGAGCGGGGCATCGCCAATGCCGATGAGCAGGTGGAAATCATCCGTCAGGCTTACCGGCTCTTTGGGGCGGAAGATAAGCTGATTCATCAGCACTGTCCGGGAGGCCACCAATTCCATAAGGAAGGAATCAAGGAAAATCTGGAGCGGATGGAGGAAATGTTATGAAGTTAAATATAGGCATGCGCTGTCACGATATCTGTCCGAAAATGGAGATGGAGCAGGTCTTTGAGCAGGTGCGGCAGCTGGGGGTGGAAAATATCCAGCTGGCCCTGGGAAAGTCCATCGCCGGCTATGACTTCGGCCCCGGCCATTTTACCCCGGGACTGGGACGCCGGATTTCGGGGCTTTTAAAGGAAAAGGGCGTCCATGTGACGGTACTGGGCTGTGTCATCAACCCGGCAAATCCCGATGAGGAGGCCAGACATACGGCGATGCGCCGGTTTACGGAGCACATGAAATACGCCAGAATCCTGGGTGCGGATATGGTGGGAACGGAGACGGGCCGGATGGATGCGGAGGGGAAATTTACCCCAGCCACCTATACCGAGGAGGCCTACCGGCTGATGATGAAAACCATGGAGACCATTGTGGAGGCGGCCCAGAAGCTGGGGGTCATCGTGGGCGTGGAGGGAGGATACAACCATGTGCTCCACACGCCGGAGCGGATGAGGCGTTTCCTGAACGAGATTGCCTCCCCCAACGTGGAGGTGATTTTCGATCCCATGAATCTGATTCACCCCGATGAGATGGATGAGGAGAGCCAGAAGCGGATTCTGGACAAGGCCTTTAACTGGTACGGGGACCGGATTACGGTTCTCCATGTGAAAGATGTGGCCTTTGAGGGGGAGAAGCAGGTGTTTCACTACATCGGGGAGGGCGTATTCCGCTATGAGCCCCTGCTGAAGTGGGTGAAGGAGGAGAAGCCTCAGATCGACCTGCTTTTGGAAAACTGCAGGCCGGAACGGTATAAGAAGGATACGGAGTATTTGCAGAAGCTTTATAATCAGCTGTAAATTTTGTACTGCTATGATTTTTCTCTTTCCATATGGGCAGATTTTATGCTATACTGGTAAACTGAGAGTATATTTACATCAGAGGGTCTACGAAAAGAGGAGATTCATGGCATCATTTACGAAACGTGCGATTATTGAGTCGTTTATCCGCCAGCTCCAGAACAAGCCGGCGGATAAAATTACGGTAAAGGACATTGTGGAGGACTGCGGCATTTCCAGAAATACCTTTTACTACCATTTTAAAGATATTTATGAGGTCCTGGAGGAGATCCTTCGTATTCGGGAGGAGCGGGTGATCCGCGGCCTGGAGAACGGGGAAATCGATGAGGGGGACTGGCTGGAAGGCATGGACCGGATGATGGAGAATCAGGAGATGCTTTACCGGATTTACCGTTCCACCAGGGGGACCGAGGTTCGCCGTTATTTTTCTGAATCTGCCGCTGTGATTTTTAAGCATATGGTGGAAGTGAAGGCCAGGGGAATACCGGCTGCGGAGGAGGATAAAGAATTAATCGGGCGATTCTATCATCATGCGTTTGAAGGGTGTATGCTGGACTGGCTGGAGTCGGGAATGAAGACGCCCATTGCGCAGGAGCTGGAGCGCCTTGGACGGTTGTTTGAAGGGGATATTGAGCTTGCCTTAAAGCGCAGCGCCCAGTTTCGTGAGAACTCCGGCTGCAAGGACAGCGAATAGGACAAATCCGCAAATATGTACTAAAATTGTACAGAAGAGGTGTTTTGCACAAAAATTGAGCAAAACACCTCTTTTTGACAGTTGATAATTAAACATATTGTACTATACTGTATAACTGTCAGCCTAGAAGAAGGAGCACAGAGGAAGAGGAGGCAGTATATAGATGCCCACAGAGAAGTTTTTTAATTTAAAGGAAGGCAAGCGGCAGGCGATACTGGAAGCGGCCGGTGAGGAACTTTTGGAGACGCCTTACTCCCTTTTGACGGTCAGCCAGATTATCCAGAGAGCCGGTATATCCAGAGCCAGCTTCTACTATTATTTTAACGATAAGGAAGACCTGTTTCAGCATATGGTGGAAGAGATGAAAACCAGGTTCCTGAAGGATATGGAAAAGACTCTGAGGGAGTGCCGGGGAAATTTTGCCGAAGGGTTTAAAAAAATGGTTTCTTCCATGCTGGAGGATGAAAATCTGGGAAAAAGGTGCGGCCTGTACCGGAGACTGGTGGAGGATGCGCAGTGTCATATGCGTGCAGTCCGTCAGGAGGCTTCGTTTTACGACAAGGACGGCCTGAGACAATTTGTGCAGTCCAGGGAAGGCCTTCTGAATGAGGAGACCTATCAGGGACTGGGGGAAGAGAAGACGGTTTGTCTGCTGGAATTGGGAATTTTGGTGGTGATTAAGACCTTGTTCCTTCAGTTCGCAGGCAGCAGCGCGAAAAAGCTCCTGAGAGAAACGGCATTCCGCCAGCTTGAGATTCTGGACCGGGGAGCCAGAAGCTTCCGGGACAGCTGCATGTTATCTGGAAGAGTAACTGTTCAGAACGGCAAATCCTCCTGCCCGGTCAAGGCCGGACAAAAAGCAGCGGATATTTTTCCGTCACTCTGAACTGCTATTTTAGAATATAAAGAAAGGAACGATAATTATCATGAAGAAATCAACGATTATAGGAGGCGTTGTAGTTGTGGCGCTGGTTGGCCTCATTGCATTTCGTTTCCTGAGACCGGAAGAACAAACGGTAAATTACGAAACACGGCCTACGGTTCGGGTACAGACGCCGGAGACCGCGGATATAATCCTTTATACGGACCTGACGGGAACCATTGAGCCCCAGTCAACGGCCTCCGTACAGCCTAAAATCAGCGGAGAGATCCTGGAGGTCTATTTCCAGGCAGGCGAGCAGGTGACGGAGGGACAGGTGCTCTGCCAGATTGATTCGGATTCCCTGACTTCCCTCAGGCTTCAGATGGAGGCGGCTCAGGTGGCGTTAAACGACGCCAATAATACCTTGGCCAGAACTCAGGCGCTGTTTGCCACAGGGGGAGTTTCTCAGCAGGCTTTGGAACAGGCCCAAAACGGAGCGGAGAATGCCAGAATCTCCTATGAGTCCGCTAAGAATCAGTATGATCTCCAGGTGGAATATACTCAGGTGACAGCGCCTATTTCCGGCGTAATCGAGTCCAGAACCATTGAGCCCCACGACCATGTATCGGCAGGCGATGAGATCTGTGTAATTTCCGCGAAGGATCAGCTTCAGGTGAACTTCGGAATTACAGAGCGGATTCTGGAAAATCTGTCAGTAGGGGATGACGTGACGGTAGAAAAAGGAGCTTCCGACTACTCCGGAACTGTGACGGAGATCGGCTCCATGGTTAACGCTTCCACAGGACTTTACGATGTAAAGGCCAGTCTGAACCAGGCTCCGGGCCTTACCACAGGAAGCCGGGTGAAGCTGACGGTAGTGCTGGATAAAGCGATTGGAGCTATGACGATTCCGGTGGATGCGGTCAATTACGCCCAAACCCAGCCATTTGTATACTGCTATGAAAATGGAACCGCGGTGCGCAAGGATATCGAAAGCGGAATCTATGATTCTGAGCGTATGGAAGTGCTCTCCGGATTAACAGCGGATAGTCAGGTAATCACCAGCTGGAGCAATGAGCTGATGGACGGCGCTGAGGTCGTTTTGGCATCGGAAGGGACAGCGGAAGATCAGGGAGAAGAAGCGGATGCGCAGGCAGAGGATGGACAGACGGCAGAGGAATCCTCAGCGGCAAACTAGAAGGCAGGTGAAAGTATGGTACAATTAACAAAATTTGCCCTGAAACGGCCTGTTACCATCATCATGTGCCTGATTACCATCGTGTACTTTGGGTTTCAGTCCGTTGTGGGGGCTAAGGTAGAGCTGATTCCGGAGATGGAACTTCCCATGCTTGTTATCAGCACCGTCTATGCGGGGGCCAGTCCGGAGGATATCAATGAATTGGTTACCACCAAAGAAGAGGATGCCATTGCTTCCTTAAGCGGCGTGGATACGGTTATGTCCTATGCTATGGAAAACGTGGGCATCGTGATGATTCAGTATGAGTACGGAACCAATCTGGATACGGCTTATATGGATCTGCAGAAGGCCATGAATGCTATTCAGGATTTACCGGACGACGCGGAAGAACCTACAATTCTGGAGCTGGACATCAACTCTGCGCCTGTGATTACCCTGGCAGTCAGCGGCCAGACCGATGAAAACCTTTATACATATGTAGAAAACAATATTGTTCCCGAATTTGAACAGCTTAGCTCCGTAGGTGAGGTATCCCTTTCCGGTGGACAGCAAAGCTATGTTCGGGTTGAACTGGACGCTCAGAAACTGGAACAGTATCATTTGACCATGGAACAGATTGCGCAAATCGTAGGCGCCGCCGACTTTACGATTCCCGCGGGAAGCGTTACGGTAGGAACGCAGGATTTGAGTGTCAGCGCGGACAACAGCTATGAGGATACAGATGCTTTGAAAACGGTCCCCATTGCTCTGAGCGATGGAAATACCATTCATCTTTCGGATATCGCCCAGGTATACGAGGCCACGGAGGAAGCGGATTCCATCGGACGCTACAATGGCGAAGACGTTATTTCCATCGGAATCAGGAAGCAGCAAAGCGCCACTGCCATTGACGTTTCCAACGATGTGCTTGGGGAGCTCGACCGGCTGGAGGCTGAGAATCCCGGAATTCATTTTACCGTTATTAACGATTCCAGCGAAATGATTGAAAGCTCCATTTCGGATGTGTACAAGACGGTAATACTGGCGGTTCTGCTGGCTATGGTTGTTATATGGCTGTTCTGCGGGGACCTGCGGGCTTCCGTCATTATCGGTGTTTCACTGATCAGCTCCGTTGTGCTGGCTCTGATCAGCATTTCCGCCATGGGATTTTCTATGAACGTTATCTCTCTGACGTCTCTGGTATTTGGCGTCGGCATGATGGTCGATAACTCCATCAACGTGCTGGACGGCTGTTTCAGAGCAAAAGAGCGTTTAAACTACTATGAAGCGGCCCTTGAAGGCGCCCGCAGCATGGTAGGCGCAATTGCCGGCGGTACCGCTACCAACTGCGTGGTATTCATTCCGCTGCTGCTTTTGGAGGGACTGACCGGACAGATGTTCGTGCAGCTGGCCTGCACCGTTATTTTCTGTCTGATTGCCTCCCTGTTTTCTGCCACGACCATCGTGCCTCTCTGCTTTTATATGTGGCATCCCCAGGAGAAAGAGACCGCTCCCATCAGCGGCTTGATTAAGGGACTGCAGAGCTGGTACCGCCGGCACGTGCCATCAATTCTGCCCAAGACAAAAACCGTGCTGGGCGTTACCGTGGGTCTGTTTGTTTTGTCACTGATTATGGCAAGCACACTGGGCGTAGAGCTTATGCCTGCTACCGATGAAGGAATTATAGACGTAACGGTTCAGGTAAAGCCGGGACTGAAGGTAGAAAATGTAAACGAAATTGTGACTCCCATCGAGGAAATGATTGCGGAGGATGAGGACCTGGATTACTATTTGCTTACCTATGGCAGCAGCGGTCTGAGCATTGGCGGCGGCAGCGATGTAAGCATTACCGCGTACCTGAAGGACGACCGGAAACTCAGCACCGGCGAGGTAATCGACAAATGGCTGCAGGAAGTGGCTGCTTATCCGGACTGCACGGTCAGCATGGAACAGGGCAGCAGCACTGGCAGTACCATGTACGCGACCAGACAGATCGAAGTAGACCTTCAGGGAACCGACTACGATGCGGTGCAGTCCGAGACTAACCGTCTGGTAGAGGCGCTGAGAGACCGCGAAGATGTGACGCAGGTGCATTCTTCCATTGAAAATGCGGCTCCCGTTCTGAAGGTCCGGGTGGATCCGGTAAAGGCCCAGGCGGAAGGATTGACCCCTGCGACCATCGGTTCTACTATTTACACCAGGCTCAGCGGCGTTACGGCTACCACCATGCGTGTAAATAATGAGGATATCGATGTTATTGTGGAGTTTGCGGATGACCAGTATAAAACGGTAGATCAGCTGGAGGCAATGTTGATTACCACAGGAACCGGTACTCAGGTGCCTTTGAGTACGCTGGCTGATATTGTCTATGAAGACAGCCCGTCCCAGATTGTGCGCAGAGATGAGCGATACCAGGTATCCATTACCATGCAGCCCAATCTTGGATACGAAGATACGGCCAGCGTCGATGTAAGGACCTTTGTATCCGGATGGCAGTTTGACGGGGGCGTGGAAATGGCTGCCAATGCCCTGGATGAGAGTACGGCAGAAGAAATGGGCGCTTTAGTGCAGGCCCTGGTAACGGCCATTTTCCTGATTTTCATCGCCATGGCTATCCAGTTCGAGTCGCCCAAGTTCTCGCTGATGATTATGATTACCATTCCTCTCAGCCTGATCGGCGCCTTTGGACTTTTGTTCCTGTTTGACAGCCCCATCAGCATGACCTCCATGCTGGGATTCCTGATGATGGTCGGAAACGTAGTAAACGGCGGTATTCTTTACGTGGAAACGGCCAATCAGTACCGGGATGAGATGCCTTTGGACAAAGCGCTGGTTGAGGCGGGAGCTACCCGTCTGCGGCCTATCCTGATGACCGTGACAATTACGGTGGTATCTGAGCTGCCCAACGTGCTGGCATATGGTGAATCCGGCGAAACCATGCAGGGCTCCGCTCTTGTAAACGTAGGCGGTCTGCTGGCTTCCACGGCTCTGATGCTGCTGATGATGCCGACCTTCTACCGGAAGGTGCATAACCTTGGCTTAAAGCATTTGTCTGATCCGCAGGTAGATTAGGAAACTGGAATAAAGCACTTTAACAAAATAGATTGAATCCGAAAATACCCCTGCCGATTAAAATCTCAGAAAATGGCAGGGGTATTTTGAATGAAAACTGTGACTTTTTGATCTGGATTTCCTGTCTAAACCGCATTAACATAATATAGTAAGGTGTATAAATTGCGGCATTTTTGGAAAAAATCCGTTCAACCGATGACTTACATGGAACACATCAGAAGGAGCAGACAAGGAGGCAGAATTTTATGTTGGAATCAGTGGAAGAAAAGGCGATGGTACAATTTCTGGAACGGTTTGACGACAACCCCTTCCGCATCCGTTTTCAGGATCACGAATATCAGGTGGGAACGGGACAGCCTGTGTTTACGGTAGACTTTAAGAAGCCGATTCCTGTATCCCGGCTTTTGACCAGTACGTCCCTGGCTCTGGGAGAGGCATACATGGACGGAGACCTGGAGATCGAGGGGAACCTTTACAATGCCCTGGATCATTTCCTGGGACAAATGGGGAAATTCTCTACAGATGAGGGGGCTTTAAAAAAGCTGATTCATACCTCTCTTTCCAAGAAAAATCAGGAAAAAGAAGTGACCAGCCATTATGATATTGGAAATGATTTTTATAAGCTGTGGCTGGATTCCACCATGAGTTATTCCTGCGCCTATTTTGCCCATGAGAACGATACCCTCTACGAAGCACAGGTTCATAAAGTAGATTATATTTTAAAAAAGCTTCATCTGGAGAAGGGGATGAGCCTTCTGGATATCGGCTGCGGCTGGGGATTTCTTCTGATCGAAGCAGCCAGGAAATACGGAGTGAAGGGGACTGGAATTACACTAAGCCATGAGCAATATAAGGAGTTCCAAAAGCGGATTAAAGAGCAGAAGCTGGAGGATCTGCTGACAGTGGAGCTGATGGACTACCGGGATCTGCCAAAGTCCGGCATGACCTTTGACCGGGTGGTCAGCGTCGGAATGGTGGAACATGTGGGAAGGGAGAATTACCCGTTCTTTGTCCAGGATGCCGCCAAGGCGCTGAAGCCCGGCGGACTGTTTCTGCTGCACTTTATCAGCAGCGTGACGGAACATGCGGGAGACCCGTGGATTAAGAGATACATTTTCCCGGGCGGTGTTATTCCCAGCCTGAGAGAGATGATTTCCGCTATGGGAGACGAGGGGTTCCATGTTCTGGATGTGGAAAACCTGCGGCTTCACTACAATAAGACACTGCTGTGCTGGGAGAAAAATTACCGGGAGCATTTGGATCAGGTCAGGGAAATGTTCGACGAGCGGTTTGTCCGTATGTGGGATTTGTACTTGTCCGCCTGCGCCGCGACTTTTCATAATGGAATTATTGATCTGCATCAGATCCTGGCCTCCAAGGGCGTAAACAATAATATTCCGATGGTCCGTTGGTACTAATGCTGTAAAATGGCTGTGAGATTCCTAAAAGATTTTTAACAATTTTCTTGCTGACAAAACGCAGTGTTTTTTGTATAATATCAATCGTAGGTTAATTTTTTATTAAAAAAGGAGGAATTTTTTATTATGGAAGGCGACCCAGCTTCGGGCAGTATCGCGTTTCAATTGTTGGTTCTTGTAATTCTCACGGCGGTGAACGCGTTCTTCGCAGGAGCGGAGATGGCGGTAGTGTCGGTGAATAAGAACAAAATTCGTCGTTTGGCGGAACAGGGGAATAGGAATGCGGCTCTGATTGAGCGGCTGATGGAAGATTCCACGGTTTTCCTTTCCACCATTCAGGTAGCAATTACGCTGGCGGGATTTTTCTCCAGTGCTTCGGCGGCCACAGGTATCGCCCAGGTATTGGCGGTGCAGTTAAACGGCTTGGGAATTCCCTACAGTCAGTCGATTGCGCAGACAGGAGTAACCATTATCCTGGCTTACTTTACTCTGGTTTTTGGCGAATTGGTTCCGAAACGTGTAGCGCTGCAGAAGGCAGAAGGATTCAGCCTCTTTTGTGTGCGCCCAATTTACTACATTTCTAAGGTAATGAAACCTTTTATCATGCTGCTGTCCTTTTCGACCAGTACGGTTCTGAAACTGATCGGTATGCACAATGAAAGCCTTGAGGAGGAGGTTTCTGAGGAGGAAATCAAGTCCCTTTTGGAGCAGGGCAGTGAGACGGGCGTATTTAATGAGATTGAAAAAGAAATGATTACATCCATCTTTTCCTTTGACGACAAGCGGGCCAAAGAGGTCATGGTCCCCCGCCAGGATATGGTTGCGGTGGATTTGGAGGACCCGGTGGAAGAGTACATCGACGAGATTCTGGAGAGTATGCATTCCCGGATTCCGGTCTATGAGGGAGAGATTGACAATATAATTGGTATCCTTTCCATGAAGGATTTCATGATTAAGGCGAAGGAAACCTCATTTACGGAGGTGGATATCCGTTCTATTATGCGGGAGCCCTTCTTCGTACCGGAAAACCAGAAGACGGACGTACTGTTTAAGGAGATGCAGAAGAACAAGACCAAAGTGGCGATTCTGATCGACGAGTACGGCGGTGTGTCCGGTATGGTGACCATGGAGGATCTGGTGGAGGAGATTGTAGGCGATATCCAGGATGAACATGAGGACGAGGAGCCGGAGATTTCCAGCCTGGAACCCCATAAGGTATACAAAGTGATGGGCGGCATTCAGATTTTTGATCTGAATGAAGAGCTTCATCTCCATATTGAAAGTGCCTGTGATACCCTGTCTGGTTATTTGATTGAGCAGCTGGGCTATATCCCTCATCCGGAGGATCTTCCGCTGAAGGTGGAAACCGAGGAGGCGGATTACGAGGTAATGGAGATGGATGACCGGGTGATTCAGTGGGTTAAACTGACCTTGAAAGATAAACCGAAGCCTCAGGTGGAGGAATTATAATCTAAAAAGCAAAAGCCGGGTTTTCCGGCTTTTCAGGCGGCTTTGCTGCCGCCGGCTTTACAGCGAACGCTGTTCAGATATACACTCAAAAAAACACAGGAGGAGACGAAGTAATGAGTTTTTTGTTGGATGGAGTGATGGCCCTCGCCACACCCGACGGTCTGAAAATGGTCGTCATGTATGTAGTCGGAATCATCTTGATCTGGCTGGCAATCAAGAAGGAGTATGAGCCTTCTCTGCTGCTGCCCCTGGGATTTGGAGCGATTCTGGTAAACCTTCCTTATTCCGGAGTAATCGACCAGCTGGTTCAGGGAAAGGTGGAATCCCACGGAATTATCCAGTGGCTGTTTGAGGTTGGAATCGAGGCCTCCGAGGCGATGCCTATTCTGCTGTTTATCGGAATCGGCGCCATGATCGATTTCGGCCCCCTGTTAAGCCAGCCGGTACTGTTCCTGTTTGGCGCTGCCGCTCAGTTCGGTATCTTTGCGGCGATCCTTATCGCATGCGTTATGGGATTTGATTTGAAAGATGCGGCTTCTATCGGTATCATCGGCGCAGCTGACGGTCCTACGGCAATTCTGGTATCCCAGGTGCTGAGTTCCAATTATATGGGACCCATTGCGGTGGCGGCATATTCTTACATGGCTCTGGTACCCATTATCCAGCCCTTTGCTATTAAGCTGGTTACCACTAAGAAAGAGCGCTGCATTCATATGACCTACAATCCCGGTGATGTGAGCAAGTTTATGAGAATCGCATTCCCCATTGCGGTTACCATTATCGTTGGTTTGATTTCTCCGCAGTCCGTAGCGCTGGTAGGCTTCTTGATGTTTGGTAATCTTTTAAGAGAATGTGGAGTGCTGAACAGCTTAAGTCAGACCGCTCAGGATGACCTGGCAAATATTATCACTCTGCTGCTGGGAATTACTATCTCCTTCAGTATGAAGGCTGCTGATTTCGTAAATCCTCAGACCATCATGATCATGGTTTTGGGTCTGGTAGCTTTCGTATTCGATACCATCGGCGGCTGTCTGTTCGCAAAGCTGGTGAATGTTTTCTTAAAGATGGCTGGAAAGCCTCCGGTAAACCCCATGATCGGCGGCTGTGGAATCTCCGCATTCCCCATGTCCTCCCGTGTAGTTCAGAAGATGGCTGCTGAGGCTGAGCCCGGAAACATCATCCTGATGCAGGCTGCCGGAACCAACGTATCCGGACAGGTTGCTTCCGTAATCGCCGGAGGCCTTGTAATCAGCGTTGTAACCCAGTTCCTGTAAAGAGAAGGGAGAATGAAGGATGAACATGCAGAATATCGAAATTGCGTTGGAAATTATGTTAAAAGGTATGGTGGGAATCTTCGTTGCGATTTTTGTTATCATGGTCTGCGTAATGATTCTCAGCAAGATTGGAAACGGAAAGAAATAATCGCCTACATCCATTAATATTTCCATAAAAAGAAATCCCCTGGGAGAAATGGGAACTCCCGGGGGATTTCTTTGCTGTAAGAGTTAAGCGCAGGCGCGCAGCGCCTGTTTTTAGGCTTTTTAGGCGCTTGCATTTTTAGACGTTAAACCGGAACAGAACTACATCTCCATCCTTCATCACATAGTCCTTGCCCTCAGAACGGACCAGGCCCTTTTCTTTTGCGGCAGTCATGCTTCCGCAGGCCATCAGGTCATCGTAGGCCACTACCTCGGCACGAATAAAGCCGCGTTCAAAGTCGCTGTGAATCTTTCCGGCAGCCTGGGGAGCCTTGGTCCCCACCTTGATGGTCCAGGCGCGGCTTTCCTGGGGACCGGCGGTCAGGTAGCTGATTAACCCTAAAATCCGGTAGCTGGCGGCAATGAGCTTCTCGAGGCCGGATTCCTTCAGTCCCAAATCCTCCAGGAACATCTTCTTTTCGTCTTCCTCCAGTTCGGCAATTTCCTGCTCGATTTCCGCGCAGATGACGAAAACCTCACAGCCGTTATCCGCAGCGAAGTTCCGAACCTCCTGAACGTAATGGTTGGACGCGCCGTCGTCGGCTAAGTCATCCTCTGCCACATTGGCCGCAAAGATAACCGGTTTCCAGGTCAGGAGAGTCAGGGAGTTGATCAGGGCCAGTTCGTCCTCGTCCTCTGTCTCAAAACTTCTGGCTAACTTTCCTTCCTCCAAATGGGCCTTCATGGCCTTTAGAAGCTCTACCTCTTTGGCCAGCTCTTTGTTATTAAAGGC
The DNA here is from genome assembly GCA_900547035.1 of uncultured Clostridium sp. Taxonomy (GTDB): domain Bacteria; phylum Bacillota; class Clostridia; order Lachnospirales; family Lachnospiraceae; genus Enterocloster; species Enterocloster excrementigallinarum. The sequence continues at coordinate 14,206 of URFM01000010.1, forward strand.
GCCTTTGGACTGCTTGGCAATTCTGCGCTCCAGAAGCTCAATGTCGGAGAAAATCAGCTCCAGATTAATGGTTTCGATATCTCTTAAAGGATCTACGCTTCCGTCCACATGGATGACATTGGGATCATCAAAGCAGCGGACTACATGGACGATGGCATCCACCTCCCGGATGTTGGAGAGAAACTGGTTGCCCAGTCCCTCGCCCTTGGATGCGCCTTTGACCAGGCCGGCAATATCCACAAACTCGATGACGGCCGGGGTTGTCTTGGCGGAATTGTACATGGCGGTCAGTTTGTCCAGACGGGGGTCTGGAACAGGCACTACGCCTACATTAGGGTCAATGGTACAGAATGGATAGTTGGCGGATTCGGCTCCCGCCTTGGTCAGGGAATTGAACAGGGTGCTTTTGCCTACGTTTGGCAGTCCGACGATTCCTAATTTCATAATCTATGATATCTCCTTCGTTTTTCTTGTGTTTACAAGGTTTTCTGATTTTACTCCGGGAAAGGTCCCATCGCAACAATCCGATTATATCACAGCAGCCAAAAACCCACAAGAGCATAGTCGTTTTTGGATTGTGTAACTTTCCCTGCGTTTCATACGGTCCTCTGATCGAGCGTCCGATTGGTCCGGTGTATACGTTTTGTCAATTTTAGTGTCTTAGATCTCTGAGAATCAGGAATATGCCGAAGACAAAAGACAGAATGGGAGGGGAAGAAAAGCTCAAAAACGGGTCTGAAAGTGGGAGGCAAACTGTTCTTGAGCAAACCGGAGGGCTTCTTCGGGCGTAGCGACGTTGCTGTAAGCGTTTTTTACAGCCATTCCCAGGATGCTTAAAAACTTCCGTTCATCAAAAGGAATCCCGGCATCCCGCGGGATCCGCTCTCCTTTGGAGAGGGGGAAGCACTTTTTTGCCAGATTCATCCAGGGAAAAAGATTGACCACTTCATAATTTTCGTAGGTCAGGCGGCAGGAGGAGGTGCTGCCCAGAAGGGCGGCGGCGGAAGAGATCGGCTCGCTGCACATCCATTTGATAAAGGATAAGGCCTCCTTGGGATAGCGGGAAAAACGGGATACGCCAAGACTTCCGCCGCCGATTAAGGGATTTGAACCGGGAACCATGGCATATCCAATGTTCCCGGCTATCCGGGAAGCGTGATCCAGGAGGCCGCTGGCATAATTGCTGTACAGGATAGACATAGCATAGTTGCCTGAAGCAAAGGCCCGGGCCGTGTCGGTCCACCAGGAGCAGTGGACGGGAGCAGTGCAGCGTTTGAGATCAACCAGTTCCCTTAGGGAGTCCAGAGCCGCCGGGGAGTCCAGATGGATTTCGCGGTTCCCGTCATAGAGGTTCTCTTGGCGGGCAAAAAGCCGGGCTAGATATTCGGAGCCAGCCACACCGGTAGATCCCATGGTGACGGTAGCGCCGTATTCGACTGGAGAAGTCGGATTGAGCTTCTTGGTAAAAAAGGCGGCAATCCGGTTAAATTCATCAAAGGTCTGAGGCGGCCTCAGTTCAGTCTTGAACTGCTCGAAATACAACCGCCGGCAGATAGGGCTCTCAAAGAGATCCTTCCGGTAAAACAGAATCTGCACGCTGGGGGTAGAGGGCAGGGCACAGACCTCTCCGTGAACTACGGCATAATTTTCCGCCGTGCCGTCCAGCAGGCCGGAAAAACACTGGCATATATCCGGGTCAATCTGGCGCAAGGGTTTTAGGAGCTTTTCTGAAAACCAGGAAAGCCACGTGACATCCATCCGAATCACGTCATAATTGGAGGAGGAGGGAAAGCTGTTAAAGGCCTCGTAAATCTCATCATAGGAAAAGATGCATACATTGACCGGTATGCCGCTTTTGTGGGTATAGAGCCGGGAAAAGCTCTGCATGATGTAAGCCTCCGGGCTGTCAAGGGTAATGATGTTCAAACAGGGGCAAGTTTTGGATGTAATGATATTGGAATACCAGTCCCGGAATCCGCTGCCCTCCAGTATCCGGCTCGGGACGCTGTCCGCTTTGCCCACAGCCTGCCGGATCAGCGTTTCTGCAGCAATTTTTCCCAGCTGACGGTAATTCATTTCGTATTTCGTAAAATCATTTTCCGGCATGGTGAAGGTAGGGGAGACCGTGAAAATGTCGGGTTTCATATCTTGACCGAAAAATGTGGCGCAGATGTCTTTTACACTTTCAGCAAACCCATAATCGGAGATGAAAAAAGCCTGAGGCATGGAGTGGCCGGAAAGCTGGATGATGTGCTGGTAGCGGCGGGACAGGTCCGTCTGGATGTGCGTAACCCGACAGCTGGTTCCTTCTGCGACCTGCATAAATCCTCGGTAAAAATCCCGTTCGTTGGAAAAGTGAAGGCTGCCTGTCATCAGGCATACGTTGGAATAACGGCGTTCCAGAGCCTTGCGTGCCATATCACGTCCGGCCATCTCATAGTCAAAGCTGATGAAGGGAGCCTCAAAAGAAGGCTTGTGTTCAACAAATAAAACGGGTGCCCCGGCAGCGTACTCTCCAGCAGTCCGTTCTTTGTAGACCGAATCCTCATAAACCGTCCCTGCGGCAATAGAAAGGCACGCGATGCCCTTTACCAGCAGAGGGCTAATCTCCATAAAAGCTTCTTCCTCGCTGGAGGGAGTGTTTTGCCGGGTAAGATGCTGGGTTACTGAGAATCCATGGGACTGGGCATAGTGCTTGAAACCGGAATAAAACTCCGCATACTGCTTGGCTTGGGGGCTGGGCATGATGACAGCCAGGGAATTATTAGGGCCTTTGCGGAGAAGGGCAGCCCGTTCGTTGGGGATATAGCCCAGTTCATGGGCGGCCTCCAGAACCCGCCGTATTTTTTCACTGCGCACATTTCCTTTTCCGTTCAGCACATTGGAAACCGTTCCTTGGGCAACGCCGGCCCGATTTGCGATATCTTTGATCGTTACCATAGAAGCCTCCTGTCTTTGGACTCTACTATAGCATATTTGCTACTGTTCCACAATTGGAAAATGATTTGAACACGATTCAAAGTTAATTCATTGCAGCGGGTATTTGAGATGTATTTTGAGCTTACAATAAGGCTGTATGTAAAAGTTATGTAAAAACTGAGGCAAATCTTAGACAACATTATTGACACGTTTCAAATGCAATGTTACAATGCGGTTACAGAAACTACCACGGAATCATTTTGTAAATCAAAAGGAGGAGACAAATGAAGAAGAAAGTTGCATTAGCGGCAGCAGCGGGATTAGCGGCAGCTGCGGTGTCCCTGAGTGCATGTTCCGGCGGTTCGGGAGCTGCCGGTGCAGGAGAGGCAGTACAGGGCGGAAGCGGTACGGAGAATGCATCAGATGATGCCCTTCATCTGACGTTCTACTACCCGGTGAACGTAGGAGGTTCTGCGGCTGCCTTGATCGAGCAGATCTGCGCAGACTTCAACAAGGAGCATCCGGATATCGTAGTGGAGCCCGTATATACCGGAAACTACGACGACACTGTGACCAAAATCCAGACTGCCATTCAGGGAGGAACCCCGCCGGATGTATTTGTAAGCCTAGCGACCCAGCGATTTACCATGGCTTCCACAGGTATGGCGATGCCGCTGGATGACCTGATTGCGGCAGATGGAGAGGAGGGACAGGCCTATATTGACGACTTCCTCGATGGCTTTATGCTGGATTCCTATGTGGACGGAAAGATTTATTCTATTCCCTTCCAAAGAAGCACCATGGTTCTCTTTTACAACAAGGATGCTTTCGCAGAAGTGGGCCTTGATCCTGAGGCTCCGCCGGAAACCTGGGAAGAGGTTGTGGAGTACGGCCAGAAGCTGACCAATGAGAACCGTTATGGCGTAGGTCTGGCGCTGAACTCCGGTTCCGCTCAGTGGGCGTTTACGGGATTCTGCCTGCAGAACAGCGTGAACGGGGAGAACTTGATGACCGACGATGGTAAGCAGGTGCTGTTTGATACGCCTGAGAACGTAGAAGCTCTGCAGTTCTGGCTTGATCTGCAGAACAAGTACCAGATCATGGCCCCGGGCATTGTGCAGTGGACCGACCTGCCCACCCAGTTCCTGGCAGGCGAGGTAGCGATGATCTACCATACCACCGGCAATATGGCCAATATCAACGAAAATGCGGAATTTGAGTTCGGCGCGGCTTTCCTGCCTGGAAATAAGAGAGTGGCTGCTCCTACCGGCGGCGGTAATTTCTATATCTCTAACGGTATCTCTGAGGAGAGAGTACAGGCAGCATGGGAGTTTATCAAGTTCGCAACAGATACAGAACGGGCAGCCCAGTGGTCCTTGGATACCGGATATGTGGCCACCAGAGAGTCCTGCTTTGAAACTGACCTGATCAAGAATTACTACGAGGAGGTTCCACAGGCCAAAGTAGCTTACGATCAGATTCCTTATTCAGCGCCGGAGCTTACCACCTACAATGCGGCAGAGATCTGGCGTGTGCTGAACGACAACATCCAGTCTGCTGTGGTTGGGGATGCTACGCCCCAGGAGGCGCTGACAGCAGCCCAGGAGCAGGCCACGGAGATTCTTGCCGAGTATCAGTAATGGCATAAAAGAGGGCGCCATCGGTGCGGTCCGCACATAGGGGCCGCATGTTTCGACGGCGCTCTCTTTATATGATTCAATGAGGGGGTTTGAATATGAAAACATTGACAAAGAAGCAGAGAGCGCTGCGCAACAATCTCACCGCCTGGATCCTGGTTGCACCGTCCTTGATTTTTATGCTGGTTTTTACGGTATATCCGGTATTTCGCAGCATTTATTTGAGTCTTACCAGATACCGGCTGGGGATGCAGGCGCCAGAGTTTGTGGGGCTGGAGAATTACATTAACCTGTTTGGGTCCTCCCTGTTCTGGAAGGTGATGGGGAATACACTGTTTTTTGCTCTGATTACCATCATCCCCAGTATGGCGGCGGGGCTGTTCCTAGCTACCCTTGTGAACCGGAAGAGCCGTTCAATCGGCTTTGTGCGGACCGCATTTTTCTATCCCGTGGTTATGCCAATGATTGCAATTGCCAGTATCTGGATGTTCATTTATATGGCAAAGAACGGGCTGTTTGACCAGATGCTGGTCAGTTTGGGGCTTGAGCCGATGAACGTGCTTTCAAACAAGAGTACCGTGCTTCCGGCTATGGCTGTTATGTATGTGTGGAAAGAAGCCGGATACCTGATGGTGTTTTTCCTGTCTGGCATCCAGAGTATCTCAGATGAGGTGAACGAGGCGGCCAGGATTGACGGGGCAGATTCCTGGACGATTTTCAGGAAAATTACCTTGCCGCTCCTTGCGCCCACTTTCCTGTTTGTATCGACCATTGCCCTAACTAACAGTTTCAAGCTGGTAGACCATGTGGTGATTATGACCGAGGGTGCGCCCAACAATGCCTCTACCTTGCTCCTTTACTACATTTACCAGCAGGGATTTACAAACTTCAATTATGGCGTATCTTCTGCGCTGACAACGGTAATGCTTGTCCTTCTCATGATTGTGGCCCTGCCCCGTTTCCTGAGCCAGGATAAGAAAATTCACTATAATTAAGGAGGAGGTACATATGCAGCGCAAAAAAATAATCGGAGCCGGAATTACACTCTTTGCGGTTATTCTGGGGATAATTTGGCTGATTCCGCTGATCTGGCTGATCGGGACTGCGTTTTCTGTCCCCTCCTTCCATATGACCCTGTTTCCGACTACGCCTTTTACACTGGACAACTTAAAGTATGTGTGGAATGCGATTCCCTTCGGGACCTATTACCTGAATACGCTGACTCTGGTGATCTGTACCTTTGCAGTGCAGTTCGTCACTTCCACTCTGGCGGCATATGCGTTGGGCGTTATGGATTTTAAGGGTTCTTCTATCGTGTTCGCAGTGATTTTCATGCAGATTATCATCCCGAATGACGTTTTGATCACGCCAAACTTCATGACGTTGTCCGAGATGAAGCTTATCGATACCAAGCTGGGCATGATGCTTCCCTTCTATGGAAGCGCCTTGGCAATTTTTCTGCTCCGGCAGCATTTTAAATCTATTCCCAAGGCATTGGCCGAGGCGGCCAAAATCGACGGTGCCAGCACATGGCAGACCATTTGGCGGGTGTATATGCCTTGTGCAAAACCAGCTTACCTGTCCTTTGCAGTGATTTCGGTCAGCTACCACTGGAATAATTATCTATGGCCTCTGATTGTGACCAATTCACCTCAGAACCGCACCCTTACGGTGGGCTTGGCAATTTTTGCTAAGTCAAAGGAGGCCAACATGCAGTGGGCGAATGTGTGTGCAGCTGCGTTTATTATCATCCTTCCCCTGCTCCTTGCGTTCTTTGTGGCGCAGAAGCAATTCATGAGCAGTTTTGTTAGCGCCGGAATTAAAGAATAGTGGAGGTGTTGCCTGTGGAATGGAATTTTATGGGAAAAGGGAGCGCGTTTTACCCGCCTTTTGGCAATACAGGCGCTTATATGCTTCTGGAAAAGGAATTATATCTGCTGGATTGTGGGGAGAGGGCATTTGACCATCTGTACTATCATGTGGATCTGGAAGCGGTGGAAAACGTATATGTTATCCTAACGCACCTTCATGCGGACCATGTGGGAAGCCTGGGAACGCTGATTTCTTATTTTTACTGTCTGCGGGGAAAGCGAATTCATGTGATCCACCCGGAGGAAACAGTAATCCGGCTTCTGATTCTGCAGGGATTGGAAACAGATGCTTATCAGTTCAGCAGGGAGATGCCGGAAAATAAGGCCGGCCTGCGGGCGGTGCCGGTAAAGGTGCAGCATGTGGAGAATATGGAGTGTTACGGATATCTGCTGTCGGACGGGAAGGAAACCATCTACTACAGCGGCGATGCCAGGGACATACCGGTTGCTGTAAAACGGATGCTTTTTGCCGGTGAACTTGCAAGGCTCTATCAGGACACCTCTACTCACGACTCTCCGAATCCCAGCCACTGCTATTATGGAAAGTTGGAGGCGGAGATCCCTTGGGAATGGAGAGGACGGATATACTGTATGCATCTGGACGGCCCCTGTACGGAACTTTTAAAGGAAAAGGGATTCCAGGTGGTCGAGGTGGAACAAACATCTTAAAGGAAGGGATTCATCATTTGAAAAAAGGCACAGAGCCTAGCACTTCGGGCTTTGTGTCTTTTTGCATCCTAAAATGCATTCTGCTTTTCCGGCAGTAAGATGTTGGAAACTGGTTGCATTTTCTTTCCGCAGCAAGTAAAATGGGTAGGAGCAAAGGAGAGAGACAGACATGAACGGAGCGGATTTGAGTTTTGTCCATTTGGGCATTACAATTGAACATATGAGAAACAGCATCAGCATCTTCGGCTTTCGGGTAGCCTTTTACGGCATCATCATCGGTTTGGGAATGCTGGCAGGCATGTGGGTGGCCATGAGGGACGCCAGGCGCAGGGGGCAGGACCCGGATCTCTACCTGGATTTTGCCCTTTACGCCATCATTTTTTCCATCATCGGCGCGAGGCTGTACTATGTGATTTTTGACTGGCAGCTGTATAAGGATAATCCTATCCAGATCTTTAATTTGAGGGCAGGAGGGCTGGCGATCTACGGAGGCGTCATTGGCGCGGTTTTGACGCTGATCGTGTATACACGGATAAAGAAACAATCTTTTCTTTCTATGGCGGATACCGGTGTTCTGGGGCTGATTACCGGACAGATCATCGGGCGTTGGGGAAATTTTTTCAACTGCGAAGCCTTCGGCGGATACACGGATAACCTGCTGGCTATGAGGATTAAGGCCAGCATTGTGAATCCTTCCATGATTTCCCAGGAGCTGTGGGATCATCGGATTGTGGACGAAGGAATCGATTATATCCAGGTTCATCCTACATTTTTCTACGAGTCCATGTGGAATCTGGGTGTTCTGCTGTTTCTTCTTTGGTATCGGAAACGGAAAAAATTTACCGGAGAGATGATGTGGCTGTATTTTCTGGGATATGGACTGGGCAGAGTTTGGATTGAAGGGCTGAGGACGGACCAGCTGAAATTGCCGGGAACCGGAATCGCGGTTTCTCAGCTTTTGTCCGCTGTACTGGTGCTGATATCTGCTGGGATTATTTTCTGGAAGCGCAGCCAGTCGGCAAAGATGAAAACAGCTGGAATTTCTGATAGTACCAGGGCGGACCAGGATTAGACAGATAGGAGCGGTGGAAAGATGGAGAGAAGAATTTCCGGGCATACCGGTTTGATGGCGCTGTTTGGTTCTCCGGTGGGGCATTCCGGCTCCCCGGCGATGTATAATTACAGTTTCCAGCTTTTGGGGCTGGATTATGCCTACGTGGCCATTGACATGAAGGCGGAGCAGATGAAGGAGGCCCTTCAGGCCATGAAGCTGTTCCAAATGAAGGGGGGCAACGTGACCATGCCCTGTAAGACTGAGGCGGCGCGGTGCATGGACGAGCTGTCCCCGGCGGCCAAGATTACCGGGGCGGTGAATACCATTGTCAATGAGAACGGAACCCTGGTGGGATTTAATACCGACGGAGCGGGATTTGTGGAGAATCTCCGGGACCACGGGGTGGATATCCGGGGAAAACGCCTGGTGGTGGCAGGCTGCGGAGGCGCCGGGACAGCCATCCAGGTGCAGTGCGCCCTGGACGGGGCGCAATCCCTCCACATCTGCAACCGCAGACAGGGCGTTTCTTTTGAACGGGCCCTGGAGACGGTGGAGAAAATCCGGGAAGCGGTGCCGGACTGTGAGACGGCAGTTTTCGACCTGGAGGATGAGGAGCGGATGGCCCGGGAGATTGGAGAATGCGATGTTTTTGTCAACGCCACCAGCATCGGCATGGCCCCGGGAGAGAAGGAGAGCGTGGTAAAGGATCCGAACGTCTTTCGTCCCGGTCTGGTAGTGGCGGATATTGTATACAATCCCCTGGAAACCAGGCTTCTGCGGGAGGCAAAGAAGGCGGGCTGTACCTGCGTTGGCGGCAAGGGCATGCTTTTGTGGCAGGGAGCGGCTGCCTTCCGCCTGTTTACCGGAATGGAGATGCCGGTAGAGAAGGTAAAACGGGAATTTTTTTCCTGATGAAAGTTCGGACTGAAGAGAGGGAGCATGATGAAACAACAGGGAAATATTTTTCTTATCGGCTTTATGGGAGCCGGAAAAAGCACCATTGCCGCAGGACTGGGCGAGATGCTGGAAATGGAGCGGGTTGAGATGGACCAGATGATTGTCCACCAGCAGGGAATGGAGATTTCGGAGCTTTTTGACCGGTTCGGGGAGCCCTATTTCCGAGATTTGGAGACAAAGGTTCTCTCCGATTTGGGTCAGGAAGGACCTTTTGTGGTATCCTGCGGCGGCGGGGCGGTTTTACGGCCGGAAAATGTAAATCTGATGAAACAGAGCGGTACGGTGGTGCTTCTGGCGGCCCGTCCGGAGACCATCTATGAGCGGGTGAAGGACAGCGATGAGCGGCCCATCTTAAACGGGCATATGACGGTGGATTTTATCGCGGGCCTGATGGAAAAGCGGCAGAAAATCTACGAAGCTGCGGCGGACGTGACAGTTTGGACCGATGGAAAGGGAAAAAAGGAGATTTGCCGGGAAATATATCAATACTTAACAAATACTTCACAAAAAAACAGTTGACAATTCCTGGTGGTACGTGCTAGAATAACCCCAACAATTGAACAGACAAACCGATGACAAAGGGTAAGTAGTCTGAATAGTCTGATTTTATTAAAGATCAGGCCTTACGGAAGTCACAGAGAGCCGCCGGTGGTGAGAGTGCGGTACGGAAGGTTCAGATGAATGGACTTTGGAGGGCGCTCCGGAATCAAAAGTATGGAGCGACGAAAACCGCAATCGTAAAAAGGCGGCATATATGATGGTATATGGATTGAGAGGGCTTATTGGGCCAAAGCGGGTGGTACCGCGGATATTTTTTATTTGATAAATATTCGTCCCGGACAGAAGAGATTTCTGTCCGGGATTTTTTGTTACGAGCACTTAGCGAGGTTTTTTCGAGCTTAGTGCGGAGCATTGTTACGAGCACTTAGCGCCCGTCCTTTGGGCGCTTACCCAAAAAGGAGGTCTGGTTGTTTATGAAGCATTACAGTATTTTTCTTCCGAGCTATACCATTGGAACGGATGCCTATGAAGAGATGGGTGTCATCTGCCGGCCTTATGGAACGCAGGCGGTGGTGATCGGTGGAAAGAGAGCCATGGAGGCTGCCAGAGAGGAGCTGACGGCGGCTGCCGCCAAAGGCGCAATTCAAATCCTGGATTTTGTCTGGTTCGGAGGAGAATGCAGCTTTAAAAATGTGGAGGCCCTGGAGAACAACCCAAAGGTACGGGAGGCGGAACTGCTTTTTGCGGTGGGAGGCGGAAAAGCCACAGATACCGTGAAGGCGCTGGGAGAAAAAACAGGAAAACCGGTATTCGCTTTCCCGACCATTGCCTCCAATTGTTCTCCCTGTACCAGCGTTTCCATTATGTACAACGAGGATGGAAGCTTTCTTAAGCCCTGGTTCTTCCGGAAACCGCCGGCACATACCTTTATCCATCTGGGAATTATCTCCCGGGCGCCGAAGATTTACATGTGGGCGGGAATTGGAGATACCTACGCCAAGTATTTTGAGGCCACGGTTTCCTCCAGGGGAGAGCGCCTGAGCCACTATGTGGGGCTGGGAGTAACCATCAGTTCCATGTGTCTGACACCCCTTCTGGAGTATGGAGCCCAGGCCCTGAGAGATAACGAACAGCAAAAGGTTTCCCCGGCATTGGAGCAGACGGTGCTGGCGATTATCGCGACTACGGCTCTGACCTCTATCCTGGTGACCCAGGACCGGATCATCGATTACAATACAGGCTTGGCCCACGCTATTTACTACGCTTTAACTTCCTTCCCCCAGATTGAGAAGGATCACCTTCATGGCGAGGTGGTGGGCTACGGAACATTGATTCTGCTGCTGGCAGACGGGCAGAAGGAAATGTTTGAAAAACTTTACCGGTTCAACCGGGAAACAGGACTTCCCGCCAGCCTGAAAGATATGGGAATTACCAGGGAGGAGCTGCCGCAGATTATTGAAAAGACGCTGGCGATGAAGGATATCGATCATAACCCATACCCGATTACCAGAGAAATGCTGCAGCAGGCATTTGAAGAGCTGGAGCGCCGGGAATAGAATTAGACAAGCAATACAAGAACGCAGCATACGCAAAAAAGGAGGATTTCATGATGATGAAGCGGAATTTGAAAATGATGATGGCGGCGGCAATGATGGCGGCAGTGGTGGCGGTATCCGCCGGCTGCTCGGGGAGCCAGGGCTCCGGCGCTCAGGAAGAAAGCGCGCAGAGCGGCGGGACACAGGAAAGCAGCACTCAGGGAAGCGTTGCCCAGGAAGGGGACGGACAGCTGAAGGTGGGGATTATCCAGCTGATTGAGAACGGCGCTTTTAACGATATGCGGGAGGGCTTCATTCAGGAGCTTCGGGATCAGGGCTATAGCGAGGACCGCCTTGTCATTGATTATAAATGCGCCCAGGGCGACACCTCCAATCTTCAGACCATTGCCCAGGGCATGGCTGACGGCAGCTATGACTTAGTGGCTACCATTGCTACCCCCGCTACCCAGGCTATGGTAAACCTGGAAAGCGATACGCCGGTTATCTTCGTGGCGGTATCTGCCCCGGTTCAGGCAGGAGTGATTTCCGATATGGAGAAACCGGACAAAAATGCCACCGGTACCTCCAACGCCATCCCGGTGGAAGACATCTTTGAACTTGGGGCGCAGCTGACGCCGGAAGCAGAGACTTACGGCTTTCTCTACTGCACCAGTGAAGTCAATTCCGTCAACACCATAGAGGACGCCAAGGCATACTGTGATGAAAATGGAATTTCTTACCAGGAGGCGGTTGTGACCAATTCCTCCGAAGTTCAGCAGGCAGCTCAGTCCCTGGCTGATGAGGTGGACGCCATCTTTATTCCCAACGACAGTGTAATCCAGTCCGCCATGTCCCTGGTAACAGAGGTAGCCCGGTCCGCGAAAATTCCGGTATACGGAAGCTCCGCTACCATGGTGGATTCCGGCGCCTTTGCAACCATTGCCATCAGTGATACCCAAATCGGAGCTCAGTCGGCAGATATGGCTATTCAGTATTTTGAGGGAACGCCTATTGCGGAGATTCCCGCGGTTGTGGTGCCGGCCAGTTCCACAGTAGTGAACCGCACTACTATGGAGGCTCTGGGCCTCTCGGTAGAGGAAGGCGATGGGATTACTTTGGTGGAGGATGCGCAATGATTCTTTTGATTGGTTCTTTACAGCTGGGGCTGCTTTATTCCATTATGGTGATGGGGATTTATCTGAGCTTTCGGATCCTGAATATTCCGGATCTGACGGCAGAGGGCAGTTTTACTTTTGGGGTTGCGACAGCGGCTTTGCTGGCGGTTTCCGGCCATCCGATTCTGGGGCTGGTGCTGGCAGCCCTGGCAGGAGGCGCGGCCGGCTGCGTTACCGGCCTGCTTCAGACAAAGCTTGGAATTCATCCGGTGCTGACGGGGATTCTGACCATGAGTGGACTATACTCGGTGAATACGGCGGTGCTGGGCGGTTCCCCGAATCTCTCTCTAATAGGAAAGAATACGATTTTTACCATGGCGGCTCAGACCCTTCCGGGATTGGGAAAGGAAGGGGCCAGGCTTCTGACGGCGGCGGTATTTGCGGCAGCTCTGGTTTTCATTCTGACAGTGTTTTTTAAAACCCGTCTGGGACTTTCCATACGCGCGACTGGAGATAATGTGGAAATGGTCAAGGCTTCTTCCATCAATGTGGACCGGATGAAGATCGTTGCCCTGGCTCTTGGAAATGCGCTTATTGCCCTGTGCGGCGGATTGATTGCCCAATACCAGAGTTTCGCGGACATTAATTCCGGCGTGGGGATTCTGGTGGTAGGGCTGGCATCCGTGGTGATTGGGGAGGCCTTTTTCGGAAGGCGCTCCCTGGCGCTGGGATTTTTGTCTGCTGTCTTTGGGTCTGTAGTTTACCGCTATATCATTGCTCTGGCTACAAAAGCGGACTGGTTCCCGGCTTACATGCTGAAACTGGTATCTGCGGTGATTGTAGCTCTGGCTCTGGCGATTCCGGCCATCCGGTCCTGGAAGGAGAGATCTGATATTCGCAGAAAGGGGAGAGTCCATGGGAGTCATGCTTAAAATATCCGGCGCGGAAAAAACCTTTGGCAGGGGAACAGCCAATGAACATAAGGTGTTGAACCGATTGGATCTGGAGTTGAAATCAGGAGAATTTGTTACTCTTCTGGGTTCCAACGGAGCAGGGAAAACTACTTTATTTAATGCTGTCTGCGGAAATTTCCTTCTGGATGAAGGCTCCATTTCTCTGGACGGAGAGGATATTACTTTTTGCCCGGAGCATGTCCGGGCCTTAAAAATCGGGAGAATTTTTCAGGACCCCATGAAAGGGACGGCGCCCAGCCTGACGATTGAGGAGAATCTGGCTCTAGCCTATTCCAAACAGAAAAAGAGGAGTTTTTCCCTGGCTCTGGCCAGAAAGGACAGGGACTATTTCCGCCAGGCTTTGAGCGCTTTTGGAATGGACCTGGAGAACCGGATGGAAACGAAAGTGGGACTTCTGTCCGGAGGACAGCGTCAGGTGGTAACTCTTTTGATGAGCACTCTTGTGTCTCCTAAGCTTCTTCTGCTGGATGAGCACACTGCGGCCCTGGATCCTGCGGCAGCCCATCGGGTAATGGAGATAACAAAGGAGATCGTTTGCAAAGGAAAAATTACTACGATGATGATTACCCACAATATGGAGCAGGCCCTGTCTACCGGCAGCCGGACCTTGCTGCTGGATGAGGGAAGGATACTTCTGGATTTAAGCCAGCAGGACCGAGAGGGGATGAAAGTGGAGGATTTGCTGGAACTGTATTCTCAGAAAACACGCACAAAATTTCAAAACGACCGGATGCTCCTGGTTTGAGAACGCCAGGGGGGATGGAAAAAGGAGACTTGCTGGAGCGGGTCTCTTTTTTTTGTGAAAAATCCTTGTCATTTCCCAAGTTCTGTATTAGAATAGACATACAAGTGGTAGAAAGTGGTGTAAAGTGGTAGAGGATGGTTGTTCAGTGGAATAAGTAGGGGTTCGGATTTCCCCCACGCCACATCCACCACGCCGCGGCGGTTACGGCAGGTGATGAATCATGTTCATGGGTGAGTACAATCATACAGTAGACGCGAAGGGACGTCTGATCGTTCCTTCCAAGTTTCGGGAGCAGTTGGGGGACGAGTTCGTTGTAACAAAGGGCCTGGATAACTGCCTTTTCGTGTATGAAAATTCAGAATGGGCCGCCCTTGAAGAGAAACTTCGCACACTGCCGCTTACCAATGCCGCCGGACGTAAATTTTCCCGTTTTTTGCTGGCCGGCGCAACCACTTGTGAAGTAGATAAACAGGGAAGAATTTTACTTCCGGCAATCTTACGGGAGTTTGCCGGTATCGACAGAGATGCTGTGTTGGTGGGCGTTGGAAGCCGTATAGAAATCTGGAGCAAGGAACGGTGGCTTCAGGCCAACACCTTTGACGATATGGAAGAGATTGCGGAGCATATGGAAGGTCTGGGAATATAATGGATACAATTAAATTTGGACATACCTCCGTGCTTCTGTACGAAACGGTGGGCAGCCTGAATATTATTCCCGGCGGTTGTTATGTGGACGGGACGCTGGGCGGCGCGGGCCATGCGTTTGAGGTCTGCAAACGCCTGGGAAACGGCAGGCTGATCGGCATCGATCAGGATGGGGATGCCATTGCGGCGGCTTTGGCGAGACTGGCTCCATTTCAGGATAAGGTAACCATTGTCCGTGACAATTATTGCAACATTGTCCGGGTCCTTCAGGAGCTGGGAATCGAAAAGGTGGATGGAATCTATCTGGATTTGGGAGTTTCCTCATGGCAGCTGGATGAGCGGTCCAGAGGGTTTACATACCGGGAAGACGCTCCTCTGGATATGAGGATGGATCAGAGGAAAAGCCGGACGGCAGCGGACATTGTCAACACATACAGTGAAGAGGACCTGACCCGGATCATTCGGGATTACGGGGAGGATAGATTTGCCCGCAATATTGCGAAACACATAGTAAGGGAACGGGAGAGAGACCCCATTGTTACCACCGGGCGTCTGGCGGAGATTATTAAGGGAGCCATTCCGGCCAAGGTTCGTGCTACAGGAGGACATCCGGCAAAGCGGACCTTTCAGGCCATTCGGATTGAATTGAATGGCGAACTGACAGTGCTGGAAGAATCGATCGATGGTATGATTGATCTGTTGAATCCCGGAGGAAGGCTGAGTATTATCACATTCCATTCCCTGGAAGACCGGATTGTAAAGAACCGTTTCCGGCTTAATGAGCATCCTTGTACCTGTCCGCCGGATTTTCCGGTGTGCGTGTGCGGGAAAAAGAGCAAGGGAAGAGTGGTGACCAGAAAGCCTATTCTGCCCTCGGAGGAAGAAATGAGAGAAAACAGCCGGTCTAAGAGCGCCAAACTGCGTGTCTTTGAACGGATTTAAGTACGGATTGAAAAAGCCCGGCATTTCGATGCCGGAGTCAAAGGGAAGGGAGGATAGGGTTAATGGCAGCAAGAAGAAATGGACATCCTTATGTATACGGCGCGGCGGCACCAAAGCTGGAACCGGAGCGTCGGCCCCTTGAGGAGCCAAGAAAAAAGCCGGTCAGACACTCGTCTGTCAGGACAAACAGCAGAGTTCGCAGGAACCAGGAAAAAGCGCTGCAGATGGATCTGCCTTATGTGATTTTGCTGACCATCGCATCGCTGTGTACCTTATACCTCTGTGTGAATTACCTTCACCTTCAGTCCTCCATCACAGGGAGGATGCACAACATCGAGCAGATGGAGGCGGAGCTGGAACAGTATAAATCGGAAAACGACGCCCTGGAGAGCGCCATCAATGCCAGCGTTGATTTGAACGAGATTTATCGCATCGCCACAGAAGAACTGGGGATGGTCTATGCCAACCGCGATCAGGTTTTGCTCTTTGACAAAACGGAAAATGGATATGTAAGGCAGTTTGAGGAGATTCCCAGTTATTAAGGAGATGCCAAGGGAGGCGGAGCGTATTAAAAGGGAGCCAAAAAAGCATCCCGACCGGAAAATATTTCAGGCTTATATGCAGAAGAACCTGTTGCTCGCATTTATCTGCGTGGCGGTTCTTCTGTTTCTTCTAGTCGGGGTTCTTTATCGGATTATAAAAAACAACAACGAGCAGTACAACAAAATTGTACTGACTCAGAGGCAGCAGCAGTATGACAGCAGGGTGATTCCCTACCGGAGAGGGGATATTGTGGACCGGAACGGTACCTACATTGCCCAAAGTGAAAAGGTTTACAATCTGATTATTGATGCCAGACAGATTATGTCCGATCCGGAAAACTTTCTGGAGCCGACGATTTCCGCCCTGGTTCAAAGTTTTGGTTTCGACGCTGCGGAAATCCGCGGCCTGATTGAGGAACGAAAGGACAGCGCGTATGTGCGTTACTCCGGAGGAAGACAGCTGAGTTACGACCAGATGTCGGCTTTCGAGCAGCTGCGTCAGGAGACCAATACGGCCTACAGCAAGAGCGAGGACGCTTCTCAGAGAAAGAAGAGAGTCTACGGCATCTGGTTTGAGGATGAGTATAAGCGCTATTACCCCTATGATTCCATGGGATGCAGCGTGATTGGTTTTGCCAGCGGAGACGGCAGCAGCGGTACCAGCGGAATTGAACGGTATTACAACGATGAACTTACCGGTGTCAATGGCAGAGAATACGGATATTTGGATGAGAACGCCAATTTGGAGGGCGTGATTAAGCCGGCCCAAAACGGCAATACGGTGGTCTCTACCCTGGATGTTAATATCCAGAACATTGTTCAGAAATACATCGATGAGTGGCAGACCAGCACAGGAAGCAAGATGACCGCGGCCATTGTCATGAATCCCAACAACGGGGAAATCCTGGCGATGGGTACATCCAATACCTACGATCTGAATAATCCCAGAACGACGGAAGGATATACGGAAGAAGATCTGTTTAACCTGGGAAAAACGGAGGCAGTGGCAGTTTACAGACGGGAACACGACGGGGCGGAGATAACGGAAGATCAGGTTCTGGATTATTTCAGCAGGGATGATGTGATTTCTTATGGGACCCAGGTTGCCTGGAATGCCCTCTGGAGGAATTTCTGCGTCAGCGATACTTATGAGCCTGGCTCCCCATCCAAGATTTTTACTGTGGCGGCGGGGCTGGAGGAAGGCGTGCTGACGGGAAATGAGACCTTTAACTGTACCGGATACCGCCATGTGGGGGATCACGATATCAGCTGCGTAGTTCGAAGCGGCCACGGAATCCTGAATGTGAAAGAATCTCTGATGCAGTCCTGCAATGTCTGCATGATGGATATGGCCCAGATGATTGGGGAGGAACGCTTCCTAAAGTATCAGTCCCTGTTTGGCTTCGGAGACAAGACCGGTATCGATCTGCCGGGAGAGGCGGATACCAGCAGCCTGATCTATACGGCGGAAAATATGGGGCCTACGGATTTAGCTACGAACTCTTTTGGACAAAACTACAACTGTACCATGGTTCAGATGGCAGCCGCGTTTTGCTCTGTTATCAATGGCGGTTCCTACTATGAGCCCCATGTGGTGAAGGAGATTATCAACGAAGAAGGGGCGATAGTGGAAAGAAAGGATCCGGTTCTGGTAAGAGAAACTGTTTCCAGATCTACTGCGGATTTCCTTATTGACGCTATGTTTGAAACAGTAACCGACGGAACGGGAGGCGCTGCGGCGGTAGCCGGCTACAATGTGGGCGGTAAGACGGGCACTGCGGAGAAGCTGCCCAGAAGCGCGAAGAATTATCTGGTTTCCTTTGCGGGTTTTGCGCCGGTGGAGGATCCTCAGGTATTTGTCTATGTTGTGATTGACACACCGAATTTTCCGCCGGGGCCGGAGCAGTCCCACAGCTCCTATGCCAGCGCCATCTTTTCCAAGATTATGGGAGAGGTTCTTCCTTATTTAAATGTATTCCCCAATACGGAAACAGAAGAAGGAGAAAACCTGACGGAAGAGCTGCCTCAGGAGGAAGGACTTCATTCTCCTCAGGAGGAGGAAACCGGAGAGACCCAGGAGGAACGTAAGCCCTTCCAGACCGATGAGTTTGTGGAGGCAGGGGACAGCGGAGTGCCGGAACGGGTTCCTGAGGATCCGAACCGGGAGACAGAAGCCATGGATCTGCCATCCTCTTCAGCGGAAACGGCGACAGAAGAGACCACAGCCGTCCAGGAGGAATCTGCCTCCGAACGCGAAGAGACACAGGGCTGAGGAGAACATACAACAAGGGGCTGACGGCCAGAACGTGGCTGCCTGCCCCTTAATTTTCGGGTCTCAGACATAAAATGCCGGATCGGGCCATATATAATTAACAATGACAGCTCCGGGGATGATTCGTTATGCAGCCGAATCTTACCAGCCACCGAAGGCGGGTGGCCCTGATGGGAATCCTGATCGGACTTTTGATTCTGGCCCTGACGGGCCGGCTTGGATATCTGATGTTATTTCAGGCAGAACATTACGGTCAGATGGCGGAAGACCTGCACCAGAGAGAAAGAACCATCAAAGCGGCCAGGGGAAGAATTTTGGATGTAAACGGTACCGTACTGGCGGATAACCGGAGAGTCTGCACCATTTCGGTGGTACACAGCCAGATTACCGATCCGGAGCAGGTAACTCAAAGCCTAAGCAGTATTCTGGATTTGAATTATGAAGAGGTGAAGAGAAAGGTAGAAAAGAGAAGCTCCAGGGAAATCATTGATACCAATGTGGAATATGAACTGGGAGAACAGATTCGAAATAAAAATCTGGATGGGGTGAAGGTGGATGAGGATTACAAGCGCTACTACCCCTACGGGAGCCTGGCCTCCAAGGTCATGGGATTTACGGGAGGGGATAACCAGGGGATTATTGGCCTGGAGGTAAAATATGAGTCCAGGTTAAAAGGGACCAATGGAACCATTCTTACTATGACCGACGCCAGAGGGGTGGAGCTGGATAATGAGGCGGAGGATCGGATTGAGCCTGTTCCGGGAGATGATCTTCAAATCAGCCTGGATGTGAACATTCAGCAGTACGCGCAGCAGCTGGCCTACCAGGTGCTGGAGAAGAAAAATGCAAAGGCGGTTTCCATTGTGGTAATGAATCCGAAAAACGGAGAAATTATGGCTATGGTCAATGTGCCGGAATTTGATTTAAACGATCCTTTTACTCTGAATCAGAATCTGAGAAGCCGGAGTCTGATTGAAGAGGCCGCCGGGAGAACGGCCGACCCTTCGGCAGAAGAACGGCAGGATCTTTTAAATCAAATGTGGCGCAACCGCTGTATCAACGACACCTACGAGCCCGGCTCCACCTTTAAGATTATCACGGCCGCCGCGGGGCTGGAGGCTGGGGTGGTGGATTTAGACGACACTTTTTCTTGTCCGGGGTTTCGGATTGTGGAGGACAGAAAGATCCGCTGCCATAAGACGGGAGGACATGGTACGGAAACCTTTCTTCAGGGAGCGATGAATTCCTGCAATCCGGTATTTATCGATGTGGGGCAGAGACTGGGAGTGGACAGTTACTATCACTACTTTACGAAGTTCGGGTTAAAAGAAAAAACGGGCATCGATCTGCCAGGAGAGGCAGGTACGATTATGCACAAAAAGGAAAATATGGGACCGGTGGAACTGGCTACCGTCTCCTTCGGCCAGTCTTTCCAGATCACTCCCATCCAGCTGATTACCACCGCTTCTTCCATTATTAACGGAGGAAAACGGATTACGCCTCATTTTGCCCTGAGAACAGTAGATCATGAGGGAAAACAAATCCGGGAATTTTCTTACCCGGAGGGGGAAAGGATTCTGTCGGAAGAGACCAGCGCCACCATGCGTTATATCCTGGAGCAGGTGGTGGCGGAGGGAAGCGGAAAGCAGGCGGCCATTCCTGGTTTTTCCATCGGAGGAAAGACCGCGACCTCGGAAAAACTGCCAAGAAGCCTGAAAAAATATATTTCATCCTTTATCGGCTTCGCTCCGGCAAATGATCCACAGGTAATTGCCCTGATTACCATCGACGAGCCGGAAGGGATTTATTATGGCGGAACCATTGCCGCTCCGGTGATTGGAGAACTGTTCCGGAACATTTTGCCTTATCTGGGAATTGAGCCAATCCAACTGGCGGTTGATTATTCATAGAAAAAGACGTATACTATTTACTGTGAAAGTCCCGGAAGCGGAAAAGGACGAAACGGGATTTTGATACGAATTTAATACATAGGAAACTGAGGTGCGTTATGATTCAAGAAACCATACTTGCCATTATTATAGCCTTTGCCATCAGCGCCGTACTTTGCCCGTTGATTATTCCCTTTCTGCACAAGCTGAAATTCGGACAGCAGGTACGTCAGGACGGTCCGCAGGCTCACTTAAAAAAACAGGGAACACCCACTATGGGAGGTTTGATTATTCTTTCCAGTATCATCATTACCTCCCTTTTCTATATTTCCAGCTATCCCAAAATTATTCCGGTGCTGTTTATGACCGTGGGATTTGGAATTATCGGGTTTCTGGACGACTACATTAAAATCGTTATGAAACGGTCCGAGGGACTAAACCCTATTCAAAAACTGATCGGCCAGTTTATCATTACCGGCATTTTTGCATGGTATGTGGTTAACAGCGGGGAAGTAGGAACGGAAATGCTGATTCCTTTTACCGGAGGATTTCAGTCAGGGAGTTTCCTTCATCTGGGAATCTTTTTTGTGCCTGCCCTGTTTTTTATTGTTCTGGGCACAGACAACGGAGTGAACTTTACTGACGGGCTGGATGGCCTGTGTACCAGTGTAACCATACTGGTAGCTACTTTTCTGACCATTGTGGCCATTGGCGAGAATACGGGGATCAGCCCGATCACAGGGGCGGTAGTGGGAAGCCTTCTGGGGTTTCTGCTGTTTAACGTATATCCCGCGAAGGTGTTTATGGGAGATACCGGTTCCCTGGCTTTGGGCGGTTTTGTGTCGGCCAGCGTGTTTATGATGCGCATGCCGCTGTTTCTGCCGATTATTGGCTTTATTTATCTGGCAGAGGTGCTGTCCGTAATTATTCAGGTGACCTATTTTAAGAAAACAGGAGGAAAACGGATTTTCCGTATGGCGCCCATCCACCATCATTTTGAGTTGGGCGGATGGTCCGAGACGCGGGTTGTGGCGGTATTTTCTATTGTTACGGCAATTTTGTGTTTGGTGGCATATTTGGGGCTGTAGAGCGGTGAAAAGAATGAGGAGGATGAACAAATGAACCAAAGTCAGAGAGTGCTGGTGGCGGGAACCGGAAAGAGCGGGATTGCCGCTGCGAAACTGATTCTGGACCGGGGCGGAGAAGTGCTGCTCTATGACGGAAATGCAGGTCTGGATGAGGAGACGGTAAAAAAGAATTTTCCCGAAGGGGCCAAGGTGAGCCTGGTGCTGGGAGAGATTAAAAGAAGCGACCTTTTGGGGGTGGAACTGTGTATTGTCAGTCCGGGTATTCCTATGGACAGCCCTTTTGTTGGGGTAGTGGACGATGCGAAGATCCCGATTTTGGGAGAGATTGAGCTGGCATATCAGTGCGGGGCCGGACGTCTGGCCGCTATTACGGGAACCAACGGAAAGACAACGACTACGGCTCTTACGGGCGAAATTTTAAAAGCTCATTTCGAAGAGGTTTTCGTGGTGGGAAATATCGGCGAGCCCTACACCGCCAAGGTGGGGGAGATGACGGAAAATTCCGTTACCGTGGCAGAGGTGTCCAGTTTTCAGCTGGAAACCATTATGGACTTCAGGCCGGAGGTCAGCGCCATTTTAAATATTACGCCGGACCATCTGAACCGGCACAAAACGATGGAAAACTATATTCAGATTAAGGAAGCTATTACACTGAACCAGACAGAGGAGGATGCGGTAGTACTCAATTACGATGATCCTGTTCTCAGGGAGTTCGGAACCAGCGGGGATTTAAAGCCAAAGGTTATCTGGTTTTCCAGCCGGGAGATGCTGAAGGACGGTTTCTGCATGAAGGGCGACCAGATCGTATTCTGCAGGGACGGAAAAGAGAAGGAGCTTTTGGATGTCCATTCCATGCACCTTCTGGGGCGGCACAATTACGAGAATGTGATGGCCGCTGCCGCCATTTGTCACCGCATGGGGGTTCCTTTGGAGAAAATTGCCCGTGTGGCAAAGGAGTTTAGGCCCGTAGAGCATCGAATCGAGTTTGTGAGGGAGCGCTGCGGCGTGAAATACTATAACGATTCCAAAGGGACGAATCCGGATGCGGCAATCCAGGCTCTGCGGGCTATGCCGGGGCCCACGCTGCTGATCGCCGGGGGATATGATAAGGACAGTGCCTACGATGAGTGGGTAAAGGAGTTTGAGGGCAAGGTGCGGTATTTGATTCTCATTGGGCAGACCAGGGATAAGATTGCCGCCTGTGCCAAGGAACACGGATTTACGGAGATTATGTATGCGGAGGATATGTCCGAGGCAGTGCAGGTCAGCGCGGTGTATGCGGATTCGGGAGATTATGTGCTTTTAAGCCCTGCCTGCGCCAGCTGGGATATGTTCCGGGATTATGAGGAACGGGGGCGGATCTTTAAAGAATGCGTGATGGCCCTGTAAATCCCGAAGCCGGAAAATAGCCGGAAGAAAGGAGGAGACGACCATGGCGAAGAGAAGACAGCCGGTCCGGGCGGCCGTTGGATACGATTCCGGAGAATACGCCAAAGTTCAGGGGCGTCCTCGGCAGAACGCGGCCCCCACAGCCAGACGAAGCGCCCCTCCGCCGGCGGCGGGGGTCCGGCGGCAGAGTCCGGCCAGAGCGGGGAACGGCACTGCTCAGGCGCGGCAGGAAGCATACGAACAGCCGGTAAAGAAAAAGAAGGTGCGTCATTTTTATGATTACAGTCTTCTGTTCTGCATTATATTTCTGACGGCTTTCGGGCTGGTTATGATTTACAGCGCCAGCTCCTATTCGGCTCAGCTGGAATATGACGGAAATGCGGCTTACTTTATGCTGCGGCAGGGAAAGATTGCCGCAGCCGGCTTTGTGTTTATGCTGATCATCTCCAAGATGGATTATCACTTTTTTGCCCGGTTCGCTGTTCCGGCTTATGGAATGTCCTATTTGCTGATGATTGCGGTAAGCCTGATTGGTACGGAGGCTAACGGTAAGCGGAGGTGGCTGCGGTTGGGACCGATCAGCTTCCAGCCGACGGAGTTTGTAAAAATCGCTCTGATTGTCATGCTTGCGGCGGTGATTGCGGAAATGGGAAGCCGCATCAATAAATGGAAAAGCATGGGATTCGTTCTGGCGCTGACGGCGCCGTTGGCAGGGCTGGTAGCGATGAATAATCTAAGCTCCGGAATTATTATTATGGGGATTTCAGTCTCTATGCTCTTTGTGGCCTGCCGGATCAAATGGCCCTTCTTCCTGGGAGGGGCTGCCTGCATGGGAACCCTGGCTTCTGCCGGGCCGATCGGAAAAGCCCTGAACACCATAGGACTGCTTCAGGATTACCAGTATAACCGGATCCTGGCTTGGCTGAATCCTGAATCAGACCCGACGGATAAAGGCTTTCAGGTGCTTCAGGGGCTTTATGCCATCGGCTCCGGGGGCCTGACGGGGCAGGGGTTAGGAGAGAGCATTCAGAAGCTGGGTTTCCTTCCGGAGTCCCAGAACGATATGATTTTCGCAATTATCTGCGAAGAGCTCGGACTGTTCGGGGCGGTGTCCATTATTCTGATTTTCTTGTTTATGATTTACCGGTTTATGCTGATTGCCTGGAACGCTCCGGACCTTTTGGGAGGCCTTCTGGTGGTAGGAGTTATGGGACACATTGCCATTCAGGTGATTCTGAATATCGCGGTAGTCAGCAACAGTATACCTAATACGGGAATTACTCTGCCGTTTATCAGCTATGGAGGAACCTCGATTCTGTTTTTGATGGCGGAGATGGGGATCGTTCTGAGCGTTTCCAATCAGATTAAGTTGGAGAAAACATAGGAGGGACAGGAACCAAACAAGACGCCGGGGCATATGCTTATAGTAAAGAGCAGAATGCCGCCTGGCAGGCCGGATGGAATTCGGATGGACCAAAGCGGCAAAAAGAGGTGTCCGGTTGTCCAGAATTCAGATTCAGGGCCTGCGCCCTTTAAAAGGGCGGGTTTCAATTCAAGGTTCAAAAAATGCCGTTCTGCCCATGATGGCGGCGGCCATCCTCCACCGGGGTGTGACGGTGCTGTCCAATGTTCCTTTGATTCAGGATGTGGAATGCATGAAGGCTATCCTGGAGTCTCTGGGCTGCCGCTGCATACAAAAGGGAGGCGTTCTGGAAATTGACGCCTCCCTTTTGCGCACCACCAGAATCCCGGACTGTTATATGAAGCAGATGCGCTCCTCCATCATTCTTTTGGGAGCCCTGTTTGGACGGATGGGAGAAGGAAGCTGCGGATACCCGGGAGGATGTCTCATCGGTTCAAGGCCCATTGATCTGCATCTGAAAGCCCTCTCAGGCCTGGGAGCCCAGGTGGAGGAGGAAAATCTTCAGGTGCAGGTGAAGGCGGCGGAGGGAAAGAGGCCGAAAGGAGGAAGAATCCTTCTTAGATATCCCAGCGTAGGAGCCACGGAACAGGCTCTTTTGGGGGCGGTTCTGGCGAAGGGAGAAACCTGTATCCTGGGAGCGGCCAGAGAGCCTGAAATCCGCCAGCTCTGCCGTTTTTTGAAAGGAATGGGAGCAAAAATTAAGGGAGAGGGAACGGAAAGCCTGACGGTTGAAGGCGTTTCCTGCTCAGAACTCCATGACAGTTATTTTCGTATAGGAGGAGACCGGATTGTGGCAGGTACCTACATGTCCGCGGTGATGGCGGCTACAGGGCAGATTCAGATTTGCGGAGCGGACCTGGAGGAGCTGAAAGAGCCGGTGAGGCTTTTTTCAAAGGCAGGGGCAGGAATCCGGCAGGATGAGAAAAGCGGAGACTTCCTCATTTCTATGAGAGAGCGGCCTAAGGGACTGATATTTGAAACCTCCCCGTACCCTGGATTTCCTACTGACCTTCAATCTCCTTTTATGGCGTTTTTGGCGGGAGCCAGCGGAGAAAGCCAGATTACGGAAAACGTGTTTGAGGCGCGCTTTGCAACGGCCGGAGAGCTCAGAAAAATGGGAGCCAGGATTGACGTAAATGGGAGGACGGCTTACGTTAAGGGCGTGTGGCCTTTGATGGGGGCAAAGGTAATGGCGGGAGATTTAAGAGGAGGAGCTGCCCTGACGGTGGCGGCTTTGGGCGCGGGAGGAATTACCGTAATCGACGGGTGCCGCCATATAGATAGAGGATACGAAGACATATGCCGGGATTTATCCGCACTGGGGGCGGATGTCCGCCGGCTGGATGTACAGGAATAAAAAGAGGTGGAGACAGCAGATGGGAGAGGTGAGAGAAAAACGAAAACTGGGCTTGTGGATTGCTGCGGCACTGTTCCTTTTGGCAGCAATCATCGTGGTTGCCTTGAGAATTATCACCGTGACCGTCTCGGGAAGCACAAGGTATACGCCGGAGCAGATGGAGGAATATCTGTTTCAGGATACTTGGGACAGAAATCCTCTGGTCTGTTATCTGAAGGACCGCCTGCAGCCTCACCGCCAGATCCCCTTTGTAGATGATTACCGGCTGGTTTTTCATGGCCCTACCAGTCTGGAGGTGATCGTTTACGAGAAAAGCGTAGTGGGCTACGTGTCCTGCATGAGCAGCTATATGTATTTTGACCGGGACGGCATCGTAGTGGAAAGCTCTACCAAACGGCTGGAGGGAGTGCCGGAGATTACCGGTTTGAAGTTTGGACATCTGATTCTCCACCATCCCCTTCCGGTGGAGGATCAAAGCGTCTTTCAGGATATTATGACTCTGACCCAGCAGCTGGAGCTCTATGAGGTGGAGGTGGACCGCATCGCTTATAATGCAGAAAAGGAAGCCACACTTTACATCGGCCAAATGGAGGTCAGCCTGGGAAAAGGGAATAATATGGACAGCAAGATTTCCGTTCTCAGCGATATATTAAAAAGCCAGCCTCAGCTGGCCCAGATGGACGGGGTAATTGAGCTG
The DNA here is from genome assembly GCA_900547035.1 of uncultured Clostridium sp. GTDB lineage: Bacteria > Bacillota > Clostridia > Lachnospirales > Lachnospiraceae > Enterocloster > Enterocloster excrementigallinarum. The sequence goes on from URFM01000010.1 coordinate 40,427, forward strand.
GACAACTACAGTGAAGATGGAATCGGAGGGGGAATTACGTTCCGGAAACGGTAAAATCCCAGAAAAAACCCATTTTTCGGGTATTGACAACCGCTTGCGGATTCATTATGATGTTTAAGTGCCAGTGGAGGAAACTTCATCATTTCCGGGAAAAAAGGTTGATTTTTTCGGAAAAATCCCCTATAGTATTAGGTAGACCAGAAATCGGAAACCCATGATGAAAAGGAAAATCAGACCTGCGGATATGGACTGATTCAGGGCAGTGAGGGATAGAGAAGGAGGATATTGTCTTGTTAGAGATTAAAATAAATGAGTCGGAGAATGCCGCCAGAATCATAGTAGTGGGAGTTGGCGGAGCCGGAAACAACGCGGTAAACCGTATGATTGATGAGAATATTGCGGGAGTGGAATTTATCGGGATCAACACCGATAAGCAGGCCCTCCAGTTCTGTAAAGCCCCTACTGCCATGCAGATCGGCGAGAAGCTGACCAAGGGACTTGGAGCAGGCGCCCGTCCGGATATCGGCGAGAAGGCTGCCGAGGAGAGTTCGGAGGAGATTTCCCAGGCCTTAAAGGGAGCGGATATGGTGTTCGTAACCTGTGGTATGGGAGGCGGTACCGGAACCGGAGCGGCTCCTGTGGTAGCCAAGATCGCCAAGGATATGGGAATCCTTACGGTAGGAGTGGTGACCAAGCCCTTCCGTTTTGAGGCCAAGACCCGTATGACCAACGCTTTAAACGGCATCGCTCATTTAAAGGAAAGCGTTGATACGCTGATTGTTATTCCCAATGACCGGCTTTTGGAAATTGTAGACCGCCGCACTACTATGCCGGATGCTCTGAAGAAGGCGGATGAGGTACTTCAGCAGGCGGTTCAGGGTATTACGGACCTGATCAATGTGCCTGGCCTGATCAATTTGGATTTCGCGGACGTTCAGACCGTTATGATCGATAAGGGCATCGCTCATATCGGAATCGGACATGCCAAGGGCGATGACAAGGCCCTGGAGGCTGTGAAGCAGGCTGTATCCAGTCCCCTTCTGGAGACTACCATCGAGGGCGCAAGCCATGTGATTATCAATATTTCCGGCGACATCAGCCTGATTGAGGCCAATGAGGCTGCCAGCTACGTTCAGGAACTGGCCGGCGACGATGCCAATATCATCTTCGGCGCGATGTATGATGAGAACGCTCAGGATGAGGCGACGATCACCGTGATTGCTACCGGCCTGGATGAGAACAGCGGAGAGGCCAATATTGAGAAAGCTATGACCGGTTTTGCCAACTATAAGACAAAGATCCCTGCTCCGCAGACCCAGGCTCCCTCCCATGGCAGTCAGGAGGCGGCAGCTACCGCGGGCAGTTACCGCAGCGGCCAGAATTATGGTCATGGTACTTATACGGCGCCTCAGACCGGAACCGGGTACGGCAGCCACTCTGCCGGCCAGAATCAGGGTTATGGAAACTACGGCGGCCAGCAGAATTACAACAATAATCCTTCCTCCGCCGGACAGGGCAATACGGAGAGAACCTCCGGTCCCGCTTTCCGCCCTACGGCCAATAAGGATTTGTCCATCAATATTCCGGATTTCCTGAAGAATCGTAAATAAATAATATTTTATCTATAAGTTTAAATCCCTCCGTGCAGTGAGAGCTGTACGGAGGGATTTTTTGTCGAAGAAAAATGAGAATATCCCCCTTCTGTTCGACAGCATCTGCGCTTCAGAATGATTATAATGCTCTTGTATCATTTATCAGGAGGTGAGGCTGAGGGGCGAGGTTCAGGAAAACGCCCTTGCAGATGACCTACGAAGTATACATAGATGTGATATTGATTGTGAACGGGGTAATGGATGGCATTTTGCTGGCCATATTAAACCGGATTCTTGGAGCAGGCGCCAAAGCGGGACGGATTTTCTTGGGAGCGGCAGCGGGAGCCATGTGGGCATGCGCCGCCGCGCTGGTACCCGCCATGCCCCTGTGGCTTCGATTTTTAGGAAGCTGTCTGGCGGTACCGGCTCTTATGGTTTGGATAGCTTTTCGCCCCAGGGGTGTGAAACAACTGGTGCAGGCGGCGGCAGGACTCGATCTGACGGCTGCGGCGGCCGGCGGTGTGACGGAGGCTCTTTATGAGCATACAAGAGCAGGGTTTTACCTGGAACTTCTGCTTCGTGGAGAGAGGGCCGCAGGGCTTCGCCTGCTGTGCTGGCTGTTGATATTAACCGGAGGTATGGCGGGGGCATGGGGGCTCCTGGGAAATGGAGCGGAAATGATGAGAAAACGCTTCCGGAAACGGACATACTGTCAGGTTGTGCTGTGTTTTCAGGGAAAGGAGGTCCGGGTCAGAGGGCTGCTGGATACGGGAAATTGCCTGAGAGATCCGGTAAGCGGATCTCCGGTCCATGTAGCTTCCGCCCAGGTGATGCTTGATTTATGTCCCAGAATCCGGGGCGTTATTTTTGTGCCTTACCGGGCGGTAGGGACTGAAAGCGGCATTCTCCCGGCAATCCGCCTGGACTGGATGAAGGTTGAGATGGATCACAGGGAATACAGCTTTTCACATCCTCTGGTGGCAGTTTCCAGGGAACCTCTCTGCGCCGCGGGCGATTACGATTTACTGCTTCAGCAGGAACAGTGGGAGAGAAGGGCAAAGCCGCGCCGTCCATTATCCTGGCATACAGGAGGGAAAATTCATGATGATCAAAGTATCAATACCCAGCCGTTTTCAATTAAAAACCATGCCCAGCTTCCGGACTGTGCTTCTGCCGGGCCAGAGTGAAGTCCATTACATTGGCGGGGCGGATATTCTGCCGGCTCCTTTAGATGCCGCCCAGGAAGCCCAAATGATCGGGCTTTTGGGAGGGGAAGAGGACGCCCATGCCAGAAGCACGCTGATTGAGCATAATCTCAGATTGGTTGTGTACATTGCGAAAAAATTTGACAATACCAGTGTTGGGGTGGAGGACCTGATTTCTATTGGAACCATCGGTTTGATTAAAGCCATCAACACCTTCAATCCGGACAAAAATATCAAGCTGGCGACGTATGCCTCCCGGTGCATTGAAAATGAGATTCTTATGTATCTGCGCCGGAACAATAAGACCAGGCTGGAGGTGTCCATCGATGAGCCGCTGAATGTGGACTGGGACGGAAACGAACTTCTTCTGTCAGATATTCTTGGGACGGACGAGGATGTGATCTATCATGATATTGAATCCGAGGTAGAGAAAAATCTGTTAAACAGCGCTATTAACCGATTGAGTCCCAGAGAACGGAAAATCGTGGAGCTGCGCTACGGACTTACGGATGGGGAAGGTACGGAGATGACTCAAAAGGAGGTGGCGGACCTGCTGGGAATCTCTCAGTCCTATATTTCCAGACTGGAAAAGAAGATCATGAAACGGCTGAAGAAAGAGATGGTCAGATTCGAGTAAAAAAGGCAGAAATAAGGGACAGGCATGACTCGCAGGAGCCGCGCCTGTCCCCTATTTGTAATAGTTCAGGATGTTTTCAGCTGCACCATATTGTCTTTGATCTTAAATTTGCCGAAGCTGCGCAGAAAGCTGGAAATCCGGCTGAAACCGTACTGCTTTACGTCAAAGGAAGGGTAGGTCTTTTTCAGTTCATCGTGGATGATGCTTAGGTTGTCCACATGACCTTGGTAGCCCTGGATGATGCGGATAATTTCCTGCTCAATCTCGGATTTGGAGATGCTGGCGTTTTTCTCCTGGACAAAGTATCCGCCGTGAAGCTTGACGACTTGAAAATCGCTGCCCGTAAGGCTTTCTAAAAAAGTGGACAGCTTAGAATAGCCGTAATTACGCACATCGAAATCCGAGAAGCGTTTGGTGAGAAAATTCCCCACCGCGGCCAGGCCCAGAGGCTGGTTTAAGCCGTTATTTTCGATGAGAAGCTTGGAGATGGCTCTCTGAATCTCATCGGTGCTGGTGATTGTTTTTTGAATGGCGTCAATGTTGGCCACATCCTCCTTCATGGATACGATGGTACCCCGGCCCTTTACCGTCTCGACGACCTCCGGCGCATCCTCGGAGGAGATAATTTCCAGGAGCTTGAAAGTATCGCAGGCGGCGCGGAAAGGCTTTGGGGTTTTCTGCTCGCCGATGCCCATGACGAACATGCCGGCCTCCCGGAGACGCTGCGCCAGCTTGGTAAAATCGGAATCGCTGGATACCAGACAGAAACCATCCACATTGCCGGAATAGAGAATGTCCATGGCATCGATAATCATAGCCGAGTCGGTGGCATTCTTCCCGGTGGTATAGCTGTACTGCTGGATCGGGTTGACGGACCAGTCCAGAAGGACATTCTTCCAGCCCCGCTTTTCGTTATCCGTCCAGTCTCCGTAGATACGTTTGTAGGTGGCAAGCCCGACATCGGAGACCTCGTCCAGGATATATTTAATGTACTTTGGAGATACGTTGTCCGCGTCAATCAGCACGGCAAATCTGCGCTCATTTTGTTCCATAGATAGATTCACTCCACTTCAAAATTGCCCTATGAAAGGGGGGCTGTTCTGCTGAGCCCGTTTTCAACAGTTTAACACATTCCGGGTGAGCCATCAAGCGGTTTCGGGAAACGGCCATTGACGCGGGCTTTTTGTTGTGTTATGCTTTTTCAAGACAGATAGAAGGCAGGAGGAGATATTAAAATGAAGTATCAGCGCATATTTACCATTGTAATTGACTCCATGGGGATTGGAGCTATGCCTAATGCGGCGGAATATGGGGATGAGGGGTGCGATACCCTGGGACATATTGACCTTAATATGCCGGAGTTTAAGATCCCTCATATGGCGGAACTGGGAATTACCCGTCTGCACCCGCTGACTCATGTGAAGGAAAAGGGAGAACCGAAGGGCTACTATGGACGGCTTTTTGAAGCCAGTGTGGGAAAGGATACTATGACCGGACACTGGGAGATGATGGGACTCTATATTACCCAGCCATTCCAGACATTTACGGATACGGGATTTCCGCAGGAACTTCTGGATGAACTGAGCCGGCGCACCGGTCATAAGATTATTGGAAACAAGGCGGCCAGCGGTACGGAAATTTTAAAGGAGCTGGGAGAACAGTCGGTACGGACCGGAGATATGATTGTATACACCTCTGCGGATTCTGTGCTTCAGATCTGCGGAAACGAAGAAACCTTCGGACTGGAGGAGCTGTACCGCTGCTGCGAAATTGCCAGAGAGCTGACTATGAAGGATGAGTGGAAAGTGGGACGAGTAATCGCCCGTCCGTTTGTGGGAAGAACCAAGGACGAGTTTAAGCGAACCTCCAACCGTCACGATTACGCCTTAAAGCCCTATGGGAGAACGGTGTTAAATGCTATGAAGGATGCCGGGCTGGATGTTATCAGTGTAGGAAAGATCCGGGATATTTTCGACGGCGAGGGCATCACTCAGGCTTACAAGTCCAAGAGCAGCGTTCACGGCATGGAGCAGACAATCGACCTGCTTCAGGAGAACTTCCACGGACTCTGCTTCACCAATCTGGTGGATTTTGACGCTCTTTGGGGACACAGACGGGATCCCATCGGCTATGGAAAGGAGCTGGAAAGATTTGACGAGAAGCTGGGAATTTTCCTGGCCGGCATGCGGGAGGACGACCTGCTGCTTGTGACGGCAGATCATGGAAACGACCCGACGTTTAAGGGAACGGACCACACCAAGGAAATGGTGCCGCTGCTGGCATATTCCCCGTCTATGAAGGGCAGGGGACTTCTGGAGGACCAGAAGAGCTTTGCGGTAATCGGAGCAACCATCGCGGATAATTTTGGAGTGGCTATGCCGGAGGGAACGATTGGAGAGTCTCTTCTGGATCAACTGAAATAGGGGGAGAAAAAGCGCGGAAGACAAAGGGGGTTCCTTTGTTCCGCGCTTCCTTCATTAATCGGATGTATCGCCGGCGGAAAATTTCTTAATAGGTGTCGCAATCTGAATCAAGTTGTGGTATACTAAAAAAGCATATCCGGAGAAAAGAGGTTATTTTTCTGCCGGTATTGACAAGGATCATTGGAACGAAACAACCGGGAAAGGACTTGCTATGCTGAACGAAGAGAAGGTCAGATATATGACAGAGCTGGCCATTTTTGAAAAGAACCAGGGAAAGGAGATATTCTCCATCAACCGCTATTTCAAAAGCGACTACGTGGGGATTCAGATGTTCCGCTCCTTTTTTGGATACACATTTTCATATCTGCTGATTCTGCTGTTGTGGATTCTCTATAAATTGGAAGACATTCTGGGATCGATTTCCTTTGAGGAAGCTGCCCGGCTCGCCGCTCTCTGCGGCTTTTGGTACTTGTCGGGGCTTGCGGTCTATCTGGTAATTTCATGTGTGATTGCTCAGAAACGCTATAACTATGCCGCGCGTTACCAGATTATGTATTCCGCAAAATTAAAGCATCTGCTGAACCGCTACGGAAAAGGAGACAGCGGCAGCAATAAAGGAGGGAAGTTCGGATGACCAGCCTGTTGGTATGGAAGGAGCATATGAGGGCGTTCTATGCGAAAAACAGTATGATCATTCAGCCGGTTCTGCGATTCCTGTTTGGTCTGTGTACCTATATGAGTCTGAACCGCGCTTTAGGATATATGGCGGAGCTTGCAAATCCCATTGTGGTATTGGTGATGGCTCTGGTGAGCGCAGCCCTGCCATGGGGAGTAACGGTATTTATGGCTGGCTGCCTGATGATCGCGCATGTTTACGCGGTATCCCTGGAGATGGCATTGATAGCCCTGATTCTTTTGCTGGTAATTGCCACCCTTTACTATGGATTTAAGCCGGGGGACAGCGTTCTGATGATTCTGACGCCCATGGCCTTCGTGCTTCAGATTCCATACGCGATCCCTCTTTTGGTGGGACTGGGAGGAAGCCTGTTTTCGGTGATTCCGGTCAGCTGCGGCGTATTCTTGTATTATTTGCTGCTCTATGTGAAGCAAAACGCCGGGGTGCTGACCAACGACTCTACGGTGGATCTGGTGCAGAAATACACTCAGATTATCCAGTCTGTGGTGTTTAACCAAACCATGATGGTGATGGTGGTGGCATGCGCTCTGGGAATCCTGGTTGTGTATTTGATTCGCCGGTTATCTATGGATTACGCATGGGGAGTGGCGATCGCCGCGGGGGCGGTAGCGCAGCTTCTGGTAATCTTTATGGGAGATTTCCTTTTCAGCGTGTCGGTGCCGGTGATTCCTATGATCTTTGGCCTTGCGGTTTCCTGTCTGCTGGCTGTTATCTACAACTTTTTTATTTTCAGCGTAGATTATACCAGAACGGAATATGTGCAGTTCGAGGATGACGATTATTATTACTATGTAAAGGCCGTACCCAAGATGACCGTGGCGACGCCGGAGTTTAAGGTGCAGAAAATTAATGCCCGCAAAAGGAGTGTGCGGGAGTAGAACCGTGGGAATGAAAGTGTGGGAAATGTGTTGAGATATTATTTTGAGGAGGTGGGATTATGGCGCAGCTGATGGAGATGGGCGCTTCCTGGCTGTCTCTGCTGTCCAGAATCTCGCTGACCAATATTTTGGAAATTGTTATTATTTCCTTTGTGGTTTATGAGATTCTGTACTGGGTCAAAAATACACGGGCCTGGACAGTTTTAAAGGGATTGGTAGTGATCTGCCTGTTCGCCCTGGTAGCGGCGGTACTTCATCTGACCACCATTTTGTGGATTTTGGAAAATATTACTGGGATTGCGGTAACCGCTCTTTTGATTATTTTCCAGCCGGAATTGAGAAAAGCTTTGGAGCAGCTGGGCAGTCAAAAGATTATTTCCAGCATTCTTTCCTTTGACGATGGCAAGGTGGAACGGGGATTTACGGAAAAGACGGTGAACGAGCTGGTTCGCGCGACTTTTGAGATGGCAAAGGTGAAAACAGGGGCGCTGATGGTGATTGAGCGCAATACCTCTTTGAAAGAGATTGAGCGTACCGGAATTGAGATCAACGGCTTGGTGACCAGCCAGCTTTTGATCAATATTTTTGAACATAACACTCCCCTTCATGACGGAGCGGTGGTGATCCGGGGCAACCGGGTGGCGGCAGCGACCTGTTATCTGCCTCTTTCCGACAACATGACGATCAGCAAGGATCTGGGAACCAGGCACCGGGCGGCTGTGGGAGTCAGCGAGGTGACCGACAGCCTGACTATTGTGGTTTCCGAGGAAACCGGACGGGTCAGCGTGGCAGAGGGAGGCGCTCTTACCCGGATCGCGGATGCGGAGAGTCTGCGAAAGATTCTGGCTCAGGTGGAGAAACCGGCGGAAGAGAGCGGAAGGTTCAAATTATGGAAGGGAAGGCTGAAGAATGAAAGAAAAGCTGACTAATAATCTTGGGCTGAAACTACTTTCCGTTTTTCTGGCGTTCTTCATATGGCTGGTGGTGGTAAGTGTTTCCAACCCGGTAATTACCCAGTCACAGCAGGTAGAACTTGAAATTGTTAACGCAAATGTGCTGGAATCGAAGAATAAAACCTATGAAATTATCGGTGATCAGAGAACGGTAACGGTTTATTATGAAATTCAGACCATGGAGGCGGGAAATATCCGTCCTACTGATTTCAGAGCCTATATCGATCTGGCGGAAATGTATGAACCCACCGGATCGGTTCCGGTGTATGTAGAGGTGGTAAACCACGCCCGCCTGATCAGCGGAGAACCGTATACCAGACCCGGAGTGATCCGCGTACAGACTGAGGATCTGCAGCGCAAGGCCTTCGATCTGACGGTGAAGCACGTAGGGGAAACGGCGGACGGCTATGCTCCCGGAACAGCGACTTTGTCGCCTTCCTATGTGTATGTCAGCGGTCCGGAGTCATTGGTGGGACAGATCAGCGAAGTGGGAATTGAGATTAATGTAGAAAATGCCAGCTCCAATGTAACAGGAACGGCCAGTCCTGTTTTTTATGATGCCAATGGCAATGAGATTCCCCAGAACGACCGGCTGACGGTGAACCGAACCGATATTACCTATGATCTGAATATCCTTCGGGTTAAGGATCTGGTGCTGGATTTTGAGCCTTCAGGAGAGGTGGCGGAGGGATACCGCTATACCGGAGTGGAGTCCAGTGTGAACTCCGTAAGAGTAGAAGGATTGAAATCTACCTTGGCGGAGGTCTCTTCCATCACGATTTCAGGAGAAGCTCTGGATATGGAGGGGGCTACAGGAGACCGTCAGATAACCTTGGATTTGACCGGATATCTTCCGGAGGGCGTGCAGCTGACAGAGGGAGACGGCATTATCCAGGTGGTAATCCGGGTTGAGCCGCTTACCAACCGGCGGTTTGAGCTCCCGGTATCCCAGATCCGTCTGGAAGGGGATACAGGCCGTTATGAATATGCGTTTGAGCAGGATACGGTCAGTGTTGTGGTTCAGGGGCTGTCCGAAGATCTGGACCAGCTTACGACAGACGGCTTTGACGCACAGATTGATGTAAGCGCCATGAGCCTGGGAATCCACAGTGCCACTGCTCAGGTAACGCTAAGCAGCGCTTACGAAATCGTCAGCGTAAGTCCGTCCACCATCACTGTTTCGGAGATTGGTCCGGCGGCAGCGGACGAAACCAGTGAGGGGGCCGGAGATTCCGACTCCAATACAGAAGAAACCGAAGAGGAGAGCGCCGCGCATACAGGTACGCGGCCGGAAACTCATGGAGGTGATGGTACTTCGGAAACAACCGAAGAGCAGAGTACATCTGCAACCGAAGGATAGCAACTAGAGAGAGGTGTAAGTATGGTAAGTCAAGTAACAGTCATTAAAAATCCATCTGGTCTTCATTTAAGACCGGCAGGCATCCTTTGCAAGGAGGCACTGAATTATAAATCAGCAATTCTATTCAAAATACGGAGTACTACGGCCAATGCCAAGAGCGTGTTAAGTGTTCTGGGGGCCTGTGTAAAGTGCGGAGATGAAATCGAGCTAATGTGCGAGGGACCAGATGAGAAAGAGGCCCTTGACGCCATGTTGAAGCTCATTGAGAGCGGACTGGGGGAGTAAAGAGTTTTTAAACAGGCAGTATAAATAATTTTATATAAGGAGGAATCAATCATGTACAAGGGAACAGGCGCTTCTTCCGGAATCGGGCTGGGAACAGCTGTGGTGGTGGAAGAAGCGGAGCTGGTAATCCGTAAGGAAGTTGTTGGAAATCCGGAGGCGGAGCTTGAGCGTTTTAAGGGGGCGCTGGAGCAGAGTCTGAGAGAAACGGAGATTCTGGCTGAGGATTTGGCTACCAGGGTGGGAGAGAAAGAAGCGGAGATCCTTCAGGGGCATATGATGCTTTTGTCCGACCCCATGCTGACCGGTGAAATTGAGGCTGCCATCAAGAATGAGGCGGTTAACAGCGAGTATGCGATTGAAACAGTCTGCAACACCTATGCGGATTTGTTTGCTTCCATGGGAGACGAGCTGATGCAGCAGAGGGCCACAGATATGCGGGATATAAAAACCCGGATGCAGAAGGTTCTGCTGGGAATTCAGTCGGTGGATATCGCCTCTCTTCCCGAGGGAAGTATTCTGGTGGCCAAGGATCTGACGCCTTCCATGACGGCAGGCATCAATCCGGAGAATGTAGTCGGAATTGTTACGGAGCTTGGAGGAAGAACCTCTCACAGCGCGATTCTGGCAAGAGCCCTGGAGATTCCTGCTGTAGTGGCAGTAAACGGTCTGATGGAACAAGTTCAAAAGGGAGACTTTGTAGTTCTGGATGGAGATGCAGGGGAGGTATATGTAAATCCGTCTCAGGAAGTAAAAGAATCGTATGAGAAGAAGCGTCAGGTGTTCTTACAAGAGAAGAAGGACCTGGAGCAGTACATCGGAAAGCCTTCTGTCACAAAAGATGGGGTTCAGGTGGAGATTGTGGCCAACATCGGAAAGCCCGAGGATGTGGACAAGGTACTCCAGTATGACGGGGAGGGCGTAGGCCTGTTCCGCACGGAGTTTTTGTTTATGGACCGTACTGCCATGCCTACGGAAGAGGAGCAGTTTGAGGCTTACAAGAAGGTGGCTGCCGCCATGAATGGGAAGCCGGTAATCATCCGTACTTTGGATATCGGCGGCGACAAGGAGATTCCGTACATGGGGCTGGAGAAGGATGAGAATCCTTTCCTGGGATACCGGGCCATTCGGTTCTGCCTGGACCGCAAGGAAGATATTTATAAACCCCAGCTGCGGGCTCTGCTGCGGGCCAGCGCCTTCGGCAATATCCGGATTATGGTCCCTCTGGTAACCTGCATTGAGGAGTACCGGGAGGCAAAGGCTTTGGTGGAGGAGCTGAAGAAGGAGCTGGACGAGAAAGGGATCGCCTATAAAAAGGACATTCAGGTGGGCATTATGGTGGAAACCGCCGCCGCTTCCCTGATTGCGGATCTCTTTGCAAAAGAAGTGGATTTCTTCAGTATTGGAACCAACGACCTGACCCAGTACACCATGAGCGTGGACCGAGGCAACAAGAAGGTGTCCTATCTGTATTCCACCTTTAACCCGGCGGTTTTGCGCAGCATCCGCCATATCATCGCCTGTGCAAGAGAGCAGGGCATTATGGTAGGAATGTGCGGCGAGGCAGCCAGCGATCCCATGATGATTCCGCTGCTTCTGGCCTTCGGATTAAATGAGTTCAGCATGAGCGCCTCCGCAATTCTCAGGACCAGAAAGCTGATAACCGGTTATGATACGAGAGAGCTTCAGAAGGTTGCGGAGAAAGCTATGAGCTTTGCCACTGCGGGAGAGGTGGAGCAGTACATGAAAGAATTTGTTGAGAAAGGCACAGTCTGATGGCATTTTATCTGATTTGTTACGCAGTCAGCTGGATTCTGGCCCGGCAGCATGTTTACATGCTGTCCGGGCTGGTTTTGATTCCCGCTGCTTTCTGGCTTTACTGGAAGGATTACCGGGAAAGCGGAAATTTGATTAATTTAAAGGGGCTGTTCTGTCTGTCCTTTGCGGGGGGACAGGGGATTTCCTGCCTGAAGTTGTCCAGGCTTCAGACGGATTGGTCGGATTTGACCTGGCTCTGCTTTCTCCTGGCGGTTGTCGTATTCCGCCTGGCGGGACGGTGGAAAGGGCCTGACAGGCTGGCCGGGAGGCTGGCCCGGTGGAGGGTGTTGTCCCGGGAGAAGCTGTCCCGGGAGATGCTGCCCGGGCAGAGGGGACTTGCCTCAGGCCAGGAAGAGAGTCCGGAGAAGGTCTGCCGCCGGGTTAAGGGGCGGATTCTCTGGGCCATGGGCGGGATTACCCTGATTTCCCTGGCGGCTTTTCTTCTGGAAGCGGCGGTTTTGGGCTTTATCCCCATGTTTTCCTACGGGGTGCCCCACGCCTATTCCTATTTTCATATCAGCGGAGTTCACTACTTTACCGTTTCCTGCGTGCTGGTTCCCAGCCTTCTGGTGGTGTGGCTTGAGGAGGACGGGAAAGGCGCGGGACGGCTTTGGCAGCGTCTGAAAACCGTTCAGGGGGCTGCGGCCCTGGGTTTTACGGCGGTATCCCTGGCGATCCCTCTGCTCTGTGTGTCAAGGTTTCAGCTGATTTTGGCAGTGGGGATGGCGGTATTTACCTTTATCTCCATCAGCCGCCGCTTCCGGCTGAAATACGTCCTTATCCTGCTTTGCTGCATGGTGCCTGCCTATTTGGGGCTGACGGTGCTGCGCAGCCACAGCGTAGAGTATTTAAACGGAATCTTCGAGATGAAAAATGGCGGTACCCCCATCTGGATTACACAGCCGTACATGTATATTGCCAACAATTACGATAATTTTAACTGTCTGGTGGAGCAGCTGCCCTCCTTTGCCATGGGCCTTCGGATGCTGTTTCCTCTGTGGGCTTTTACGGGGCTGAAATTTCTGGCTCCCGGACTGGTGAATTTTCCTCTCTATGTGACAAAAGAGGAGCTGACGACGGTAACCATTCTCTATGATTCCTACTATGATTTCGGAGTTTTCGGGGTGATTCTGTTCGCCCTTCTCCTGGGACTGTTCTGCCGTCTTCTCTCCGGGCTAAGGGAGTGGTCGGGCAATCCGGTGGTTCATGTGATTTACGCTCAGATTGCGATGTACATGGCTCTGGCTTTCTTCACTACCTGGTTTTCCAATCCCAGCACATGGTTCTACCTGGGCGTAACGGTCATCGCAGCGGTCTTTGTGGGGTGGAAACGGAAATAGTAACAGGTTACCCGAAAAGGTAACGGCAGGCTGATTGACTTTTCTTTTAGGAGCTGGTATGACTTTTGTATCAGCTTTGATAAGGAGAGGAACGGTATGTTAAAAGGACTTAAAAGTTTATTCGGTAGCAAGGAAAAACATGTAATCGTATCGCCCATGGCAGGCAAGGCCATCCCTATGAGCCAGGTGAACGACCCCACATTCAGCCAGGAAATCCTGGGAAAGGGCGTTGCCATCATCCCCTCTGAGGGAGAGGTGAAGGCCCCGGTAAATGGCACCGTCAGCATGATTTTTGATACCAAGCACGCGGTCAGCATGACGGCGGACAACGGAGCGGAGATTATCATCCACATCGGTCTGGATACGGTGGAGCTGAAGGGCGAGCATTTCACCGCTCTGGCGGAAGCCGGACAGAAGGTGACGGCGGGAACGCCTCTGGTGCGGTTTGATATGGAGAAGATTAAAGAGGCCGGATACGATGTGGTGACTCCGGTCATCGTCTGCAACACGCCTCAGTTTCCGAATATGGTCTGCAAGACCGGGATGGATGTGAAGGCCGGGGATGTGATTATTGAGCTGGATTAATAGCAATAAGGAGCCGGGAATGCCGCGTAGACAGCGGTGTTTCCGGCTCCTGGTGCGTGGTGAGATGTCTTTAATATATATGGATATATAATAGAAAATGTGATAAAATCAAGGAGCAGAGATAAAAACGCAACGTAAGAGGCAATCTCTTACAGAGCCGGTAGGTAGCCCGGCCGCACCATTTTGGTGTAAGTAACCCTCCCTCCTTAGGGTCGTCCATTCTTTGTTCAGTACAATCATTTAAGGAGGAGTTGTCATGGACAAAGTATCGGGCAAATTGACTGTATTTTTTGAGGAACCATTCTGGATTGGCGTTTTTGAACGATTATCGGAGGGAAAATTATCCGTATGCAAGGTTACCTTTGGGGCGGAACCGAAAGATTATGAGATATATGATTTCGTCCTGAAAAATTACGGTCGGCTGCGATTTAGTCCGGCTGTGGCAGCTGATGTAAGAGAAGCCGCCCGCAATCCAAAACGGGTGCAGCGGGAAGTGAGGAGACAGGTACAGAATACCGGGATCGGCACAAAAGCGCAGCAGGCTTTGAAATTACAGCAGGAGCAGTGGAAAACGGAACGCAAGACTGTGAGCCGGGAACAGCGGGAAGCAGAGAAACAGCGGCAGTTTGAACTGAAACAGCAGAAAAAGAAGGAAAAGCATAGGGGCAGGTAAATCTGCCCTCTTTTGCTATATGCCTGTATTCGGCCTATGTACTTGGGGAAAAACAGACGGCGGTTAATCACCGCCTCCTACTCGATTTTCAGAAATTCAGTCGGCGTGATTGCCGGAACGGAGGAACCGGCGAAGTCCTTGATATTCCTTGTGAGGATGTAACTCGCGCCGCTGCGCTCCGCTACGGCATCCACAACTGCGTCCTCAAAATCCGGCATGGAGCGTGTGAGTGCGGTATGAATATCTGCACCCTGTACGTCCGCAAAGGTGACAATCTGGGAAAGCTGTTCGATTCGTTCCTTTGCCTGCTGCGCAGATTGGAATGCCTTGCGGAACATATAGAAAATATCCGTGGCAGCCGAGGCGGAAATCAGACATTCCGCATCGGCTTCAATGGCCTTGCGGAGCGCCCGGTAGGAATCCGCGAAGAACGGTTCACGTTTCTGGACAATATCCAGAATAATATTGGTATCAATCAGTATTCTCATTGTCTGGACAGCCGTTCCTCTCGTATTGTATTTTCATCCATTGCCTGGTTTCCCGGAACAATTCCTACAAGGTCGTCCAGAAGAGCCAGTTTATCGACAGCAGGGCTTGTGAGACGGGCAATGCTTTTTCCGTTCTTAGTAATGAAAATATCCTTGGATGCTGCCATTTCCAGATATTTTCCGAGATTGGTTTTAAATTCGGTTGCAGTAACAATCATACGAATCCCTCCTTTGTTTGGGGTGTACTTTGTATACTGCTATTATACACAAATCGAACAAAAATATCAATATGGCATCGTACGATATAAAATGTTCGATAATGATAGCGGCGTTTGAGATTCTAAAAAACGAACGGTTGGCAGCGGGGGATGGTATTGCATGAAAAATCGAACTTTCAACTGGGGGGACGGTCGGACGTATGCGTTTTCGCAGGAGGCGCAATCCGGACTATAACCAACTCCGGCGGATTGCCGAAGCGGGGCAGGCAGTTGCGGCACAGTCCGCGGCTGACCACCATGGAAGTCCCTCCCAATTCATACATTCCGCCGGCATATTTAGGAAAAAAGCCCTGATGGGGAGCCAGAAGTCCGCCGGGACAGAAGGACAGCCGGATTTGCCCTCCATGGGCGTGGCCGCAGAGAACCAGGTTAAATCCGCTTTCCGCGTAGTATCTGGTCAGCTCCGGACGGTGGGACAGGAGAATGGAATAGCAGTCGGGGGAGAGACTGCGGCTGCAGCGTTTCAGCTGCTCCACCCATTTTTCCGAAAGACGGCCGCTGTGATGGGAACGGACAAAGGCGTGGGGGTCGTCCACGCCTCCAAGCTGGATGGCCTGGCCCTTTAGCCGGAGCGTTACGCTGTTTCCTCTCAGTGGATGGACTCCAAGCCGGGCGAAGCGGGAACGGAGTTTTGGCATCTGCCGGGTCCATTCTTCGTGATTTCCGGACACGTAAAAGCATGGGTAGGAAGCGCCCAGCTCTTTCAGCAGAATCAGAGCGCCTTTCAGGGGGACCTTGTGGTCGGCGATGTCTCCGCTAAGGAGGACCAGGTCCGGGTTCTGACGGTGAATGGCGTTCAGGAGAATCTCTTGGCTGGGACCGTAAAGGGTGCTGTGCAGGTCGGTGACCAGAGCCAGGGTGATGGGGGCCGTAAGTTTGGGGGAAGTCCGGGTGTAGGTGGTGACGGATAACGAACGGCGCCAGTGACAGCCGGAGCGGGAAAGGAGTTTTGTGTTCATATTGCTGTAAGTTCCTCCTGTTGGTTTATGGAAATCCCTTTGGCTATTAGTGTATCATATTCGGAGAAATGGGGAAAGGGGATGGAGAGAGAAGATGGACTTGACAAGGAGTCCTGTTTTTGTTAATCTATATTTAGACATTTAGCTAATTATCTAAATATTTGCTGAAACGAAGCGGTACTTGCACACAGACAGAAAGGAAGTAAGATGGCGTTTGCAGATACATTTAAAGCTCTGTCGGACCCGACCCGTCGGGAAATTCTGAATCTGCTGAAGCAGAAGGAGATGACTGCAGGGGAGATTGTGGAACATTTTCAGGTGTCCGGTGCTACGATTTCCCATCATCTTTCGATTTTAAAGCAGGCAGGACTGGTAGATGACCAGAAATCCGGGAAATATATTTACTATCGTCTGAATCTGACTGTGTTTGAGGAGATTCTAAGTTGGATACAGGGCTTTATGAAGGAGTGAGAAGGATGGAAAAAAAGGAAAGAAGACAGCTCGGAATGGGAAAATGGGAGCCGGTTTACTGGGCGGCGGCCATGATTCCCTTTGCGATTTCTCTCGTATTTTATCAAAAGCTGCCGGAACAGGTGCCTACCCAATGGGGCTGGGAGGGACAGGTAAGGGGATATTCCGGGCGATTTATGGCTTGCTTTGGAATACCGGCCTTTATGCTGGTTATGGAGCTGCTGATTGCAGCGGCGTTCCGGCTGGACCCAAAGTGGAAAAATATCAGGCGTTCCGGGGTGCTGGGCCAGCTGAGCCGCTGGTTTCTGGTGGTTTTGGGAATTTTGGTCCAGGCGGTGATTACGGCCGCAGGGCTGGGTCAGCCGGTAGACGTGAGCAGGATTGTGAGCATGTTCATCGGCTTTGCCATTCTGGTGATGGGAAACTATCTTCCCCGATGCCGCTATAACTTTACTATGGGAATCCGAACCCCATGGACCTTAAATGATGAAAAAAACTGGAACAAAACCCATCGGATTGCCGGGTTTTTCTGGACTGCGGGAGGAATTCTGATGGTGGTCCTGGGATATTTCAGGATGGCAGTTCTCTATTTTGCGGTGTTAGCCGTGATTGTTCTGGTGCCGGTGGGGTATTCCTATGTGTTGTACCGAAGGGAATCGGTGTGAAGGAGGGGATGATTGATTTATCCAATATTGCTGAATATAAAGAAAATAATCAGCTGGAAGTAAAAAAGCTTCAGGCGGTTTACCGCAGAGTGTTTGGGAAACCTATTCTTTTGTCAAGTGGACATGTGACAGTTCGGGAGGTGGTTGGAAGAAACCTTGGAAAGCGTCGATAAAAAAGAATCAACAGAAACTGTCGAATAAAATGACGAAGCGAAGGAAAATAATCGGAACCGGCGCTATAAACTCTCTATATAATTATGTAAAGCTTATGCAAATTTCGTTGACATTTCCACAACACCCGTCTATAATAGAGTGGTCAGATGCAAAAGGCTGTGAGGGAGAGAGTAGCCCTGTCGGAACGCCCCAGAGAGCCGGGGAAGGTGGAAACCCGGCGCAAGTAAGGCAGAGTGTGAAAATCACTCCGGAGCCGCCTGGCTGAGAGGAAGAACGAGAGGAGCCGTTGGTTTCTGCCGCAGGTTCCCAGCTGTTTTAACCGGTAGGCCGGGACGTATTTTCCGCGTTAAGGAAGCACATATGATGGTATGGAGTAATAGGTGGTAGAACGAAAAGGTTCATTGTTGGCTTTCGTCCTGTTATGGGGCGGAAGCCTTTTTATAATGAAAGGTAACAGTCTGGGACGGCGGGGAAACAGGGGATAATCCGTTTCCCCTCCAAACACGGCTGTATGAAGTGAAGAGAAATGGAGGAATTGCCATGTATCAGAAGGTTCCCACAGACTTAAAGTTTGTGGAACGGGAAAAAGAGGTGGAGAAGTTCTGGGAAGAGAACCACATCTTTGAGAAGAGCATCAAAAACAGAGAGGGCGGCCAGCCCTACGTGTTCTACGATGGTCCGCCAACGGCCAACGGAAAGCCCCACATCGGCCATGTGGAGACCCGTGTCATTAAGGACATGATCCCCAGATACCGGGCTATGAAGGGATATATGGTACCCAGAAAAGCCGGATGGGATACCCATGGACTGCCGGTGGAGCTGGAAGTGGAGAAGAAGCTTGGCCTGGACGGCAAAGACCAGATCGAGAAGTACGGTCTGGAACCCTTTATCAAGGAGTGTAAGGAGAGCGTCTGGAAGTACAAGGGAATGTGGGAGGATTTCTCCAATACCGTTGGCTTCTGGGCGGACATGGAAAACCCCTATGTCACCTATCACAATGATTTTATTGAGTCCGAGTGGTGGGCCTTAAAGCAGATCTGGGAGAAAGGCCTGCTCTATAAGGGCTTTAAGGTAGTACCCTACTGTCCCCGCTGCGGCACTCCTCTGTCCTCCCACGAGGTAGCTCAGGGATACAAGGACGTGAAGGAGCGCTCCGCGATTGTCCGCTTTAAGGTGAAGGACGAGGACGCTTACATCCTGGCATGGACCACAACGCCATGGACCCTGCCCAGCAACCTGGCTCTCTGCGTACACCCCAATGAGGAGTATGTGAAGGTAAAGGCCGGGGACGGAAAGGTTTATTACATCGCCCACGCTCTGATGGAGACGGTTCTGGGCGAGGGCTGCGAAGTGCTGGAAACCTACAAGGGAAAAGATCTGGAGTACAAGGAGTACGAGCCTCTCTACGAGTGTTCCGTTCCCTTCTGCGAAAAGCAGCATAAAAAGGCTTATTACGTGGTCTGCGACACCTACGTAACCCTGACCGACGGTACCGGAATCGTACACATTGCCCCGGCCTTCGGTGAAGACGATGCCAATGTGGGACGCAAGTACAACCTGCCCTTCGTGCAGCTGGTGGATTCTAAGGGAGATATGGCTCCGGAGACTCCCTTTGCAGGCAAGTTTGTGAAGGACGCCGATCCTTTGGTGCTGAAAGATCTGGAGGAGAGAGGACTGCTCTTCGCGGCTCCGGCCTTTGAGCACAGCTATCCCCACTGCTGGCGCTGCGGCACCCCACTTCTTTACTATGCAAGAGAGTCCTGGTTCATCAAGATGACGGCGGTGAAGGAGGACTTGATCCGCAACAATAACACCATCAACTGGGTGCCCGACTCCATCGGAAAGGGCCGTTTCGGCGACTGGCTGGAGAATATTCAGGACTGGGGAATCTCCAGAAACCGCTACTGGGGAACTCCTTTAAATATCTGGGAGTGCGAGTGCGGATACCAGCACTCCATCGGCAGCATCGAAGAATTAAAGAGCATGTCCCACAACTGCCCGGATGATATCGAGCTGCATCGTCCCTACATTGATAATGTGACGGTAGTATGCCCCAAGTGCGGCAAAGAGATGAAGCGGGTGCCGGAGGTAATCGACTGCTGGTTTGACTCCGGAGCCATGCCATTTGCCCAGCATCATTATCCCTTTGAAAATAAGGAGCTGTTCGAGTCTCAGTTCCCGGCGCAGTTTATCTCCGAGGCCGTGGACCAGACCAGAGGATGGTTCTATTCCCTGCTGGCGGAATCCACCCTGCTCTTTAACAAGGCGCCCTACGAGAACGTTGTGGTCATGGGCCTGGTGCTGGACGAGAACGGACAGAAGATGAGCAAATCCAAGGGAAATGCCGTTGATCCCTTTGAGACATTAAAGACCCACGGCGCCGATGCCATCCGCTGGTTCTTCTACACCTGCAGCGCTCCCTGGCTGCCCAAGCGCTACCAGGACAAGGCGGTGACAGAAGGACAGAGAAAGTTCATGGGTACCCTGTGGAATACCTACGCCTTCTGGGTGCTGTACGCCAATATCGACCAGTTTGATCCCACCAAGTACAGCCTGGATTATGAGAAGCTTCCCGTGATGGACAGATGGCTGCTGTCCAAGATGAATTCCATGGTAAAGGCCGTGGACCAGAATCTGGATCAGTATCAGATTCCTGAGGCAGCCAGAGCTCTTCAGGATTTTGTGGATGACATGAGCAACTGGTACGTGAGAAGAAGCCGTGAGCGTTTCTGGGCTAAGGGTATGGAGCAGGATAAGATCAACGCCTACATGACTCTGTACACCGCACTGGTAACCGTTTCCAAGGCGGCGGCTCCCATGATTCCTTTCATGACCGAGCAGATTTATCAGAATTTGGTGCGGACTGTGGACAAGAACGCCCAGGAGAGCGTTCATCTATGCGACTTCCCGGTGGTTCAGGAGGAATGGATTGATCCACAGCTGGAGTCCGATATGGATGAGGTCTTAAAGACTGTTGTTATGGGACGGGCGGCCCGGAATACGGCGAATATTAAGAATCGCCAGCCCATTGCCCAGATGTATGTAAAGGCGGATCACGCCCTTTCCGACTTTTATGTAAAGATTATCGAGGAGGAACTGAACGTCAAAAAAGTTACTTTTTCTGATGACGTACGGGCGTTTACCTCTTACACCTTCAAGCCTCAGTTAAAGACCGTGGGACCAAAATACGGCAAGCTGTTGAATCAGATTCGTCAGACCCTGACAGACCTGGATGGCAGTGCGGCTATGGATACCCTCAATGAGAAGGGAAGCCTGACCTTTGAGATTCAGGGGCAGGAGGTTGTTCTGACCAGAGACGACCTTCTCATCGACGTAGCCCAGAAGGAGGGATACGTGACTCAGGAGGACAACTATGTAACGGTGGTTCTGGATACCAATCTGACGCCGGAGCTGATCGAAGAAGGATTTGTCCGGGAGCTGATCAGCAAAATCCAGACGATGAGAAAGGAAGCCGGTTTTGAGGTAATGGACAAGATTACCGTATACCAGGAAGGCAATGATCAGATCGAGGCGCTGCTTGCAGAGCATGGAGATGAGATTTGCACCGAGGTAATGGCGGACCGGATTGTTACCGGACAGATGGGGGGATATGCCAAGGAGTGGAATATTAACGGACAGCAGGTATCACTTGGCGTGGAAAAGATCAACGCATAATAACAGGAGGTTGTCAATGAACAAAGGTTTTGATAAGGCCACTTTTAAAAACAGTGTAATTGATAATGTAAAAAATATGTTCCGCAGGACCATCGACGAGGCTACGCCCCAGCAGGTATTTCAGGCCGTAGCTTACGCGGTAAAAGATGTCATCATCGATGAGTGGATCGCAACCCACAAGGAGTATGAGCGCAAGGACGTCAAAACCCTTTATTATTTATCGATGGAATTCCTTATGGGCAGAGCTCTGGGCAATAACCTGATTAACATCTGCGCCTGGGATGAGGTAAAAGAGGTACTGGATGAGCTGGGATTTGATTTAAACGCAATCGAGGACCAGGAGCCGGATGCGGCTCTTGGAAACGGCGGACTGGGACGGCTTGCGGCATGCTTCCTGGATTCTCTGTCTACCTTGGGATATCCGGCTTACGGCTGCGGTATCCGTTACCGCTACGGCATGTTTAAGCAGAAAATTGAAAACGGCTATCAGGTGGAAGTGCCGGACGACTGGTTAAAGGATGGCAACCCCTTTGAAATCCGCCGCCCCGAGTATGCCATGGAGGTTAAATTCGGCGGCTATGTCCGTACAGAGTGCCGGAACGGAAGAAACTATTTTATCCAGGAGGGCTATCAGTCTGTCCGGGCGGTACCTTATGACCTGCCGGTAATCGGCTACGGCAACAATGTGGTCAACACCCTGCGCATCTGGGATGCGGAGGCCATCACCACCTTCAAGCTGGACGCCTTTGACCGGGGCGACTATCAGAAGGCGGTGGAGCAGGAGAATCTGGCCAAGACCATCGTGGAGGTCCTCTACCCCAACGACAATCACTATGCCGGAAAGGAACTGCGGTTAAAGCAGCAGTATTTCTTCATTTCCGCCAGTGTGCAGAGAGCGGTGAAGAAGTACAAGGAGAAGCACGACGATATCCGCAAGCTGCACGAGAAGGTGGTATTCCAGTTAAATGACACCCATCCCACCGTGGCCATTCCGGAGCTGATGCGTATTTTGCTGGATGAGGAGGGACTGACCTGGGAGGAGGCATGGGAGGTAACTACCAAGACCTGCGCCTACACCAACCACACCATAATGTCCGAGGCTCTGGAGAAATGGCCCATCGAGCTGTTCTCCCGCCTGCTGCCCAGAATCTACCAGATTGTAGAAGAGATTAACCGCCGGTTTGTGGAGCAGATTCACAGAATGTATCCGGGCAACCAGGAGAAGGTTCGCAAGATGTCCATTATCTATGACGGACAAGTGAAGATGGCCTATATGGCGATTGCCGCCAGCTTTTCCGTCAACGGCGTGGCCAAGCTCCATACGGAAATCTTAAAGCACCAGGAGCTGAAGGACTTTTATGAGATGATGCCTGAGAAGTTCAATAATAAGACCAATGGCATTACCCAGAGACGTTTCCTGCTTCACGGGAATCCCCTTCTGGCTCAGTGGGTGACGGATAAAATCGGCGATGAGTGGATTACCGACCTGCCCCATATCGGCAAGCTGGCCATTTACGCGGATGACGAGAAATGCCAGCAGGAATTTATGAACATTAAGTACCAGAACAAGCTGCGGCTGGCAAAATATATCAAAGAGCACAATGGAATTGATGTGGACCCCAGATCCATTTTCGATGTCCAGGTCAAGCGGCTTCACGAGTACAAGCGTCAGCTGATGAACATTCTCCATGTGATGTATCTGTATAATCAGCTCAAGGACAACCCCAACATGGATATTGTGCCCAGAACCTTTATTTTCGGAGCCAAGGCGGCAGCCGGATATAAGCGGGCCAAGCTGACCATCAAGCTGATTAACTCTGTAGCCAACGTGATTAATAATGACCGTTCCATCAATGGGAAAATCAAGGTGGTGTTTATTGAAGATTACCGGGTATCCAACGCGGAAATTATCTTTGCGGCGGCGGATGTCAGCGAGCAGATTTCCACGGCCAGCAAGGAGGCTTCCGGTACCGGAAACATGAAGTTCATGTTAAACGGCGCCCTGACTTTGGGAACCATGGACGGAGCCAACGTGGAAATCGTGGAGGAGGTAGGAGCCGACCGGGCCTTTATCTTCGGTATGTCCTCCGATGAGGTTATCAACTACGAGAACAACGGCGGCTACAATCCTATGGAAATCTTCAACAACGACCAGGATATCCGCAGAGTGCTGATGCAGTTAATCAACGGTTTTTACTCACCGGAGAATCCAGAGCTGTTCAGGGATATCTACGACTCCCTGTTAAACACCAAGAGCAGCGACCGGGCGGATACCTACTTTATCCTGAAGGATTTCCGTTCCTACGCCCAGGCTCACGAGCGGGTGGACGCTGCCTATCGGAATGAAAAATGGTGGGCTCAGTCCGCAATCCTGAACGTAGCCCATTCCGGCAAATTCACCTCAGACCGGACCATCGAGGAGTATGTACACGATATCTGGCACCTTCAGAAGGTAAAAGTAGAGGTATAGTAACGATTAAAAAAGCGAAGTGCCTGGCCAGGCGCATACAGGCCAGGCGCTTTTTGTTACGAGCACTTAGCGCCCGTCCTTTGGGCGCTTACGTGCGAAACATGCAGAGTACTTGGCGAGGTTTTTTCGAGCCTAGTACGGAGCATTGTTACGAGCACTTAGCGATAAATCATTAGGAGGTGCCCCATGGCGCTAAAGGACCAGCTCCCCGAGGGCTTTTACAAGCTGTTTGCCAGCAAATACCGGGAATATTACATCCGCTTTCTCCTGGCCCTGTTCCACGAAACGGCGGGTCTGTACTCCGCACTCAGCCTGACGGAGGGCCAGGTCCGGGCGGTGATTGAGGAGCAGATGGAAGGGGAGGGCATGGTATTTTTGGAGGAGCCGGAGGAAGAGGGGGAGAATCTCACCTTTATCCCTACCCCGGCCCGCTTCCTGGGAAATCTGCTCTCCTGGGGATGGATGGTCCGGGAATTTGACGAGCGGACCAATGAATATTTTTACGGATTCCCCGGCTACAGCCTGATTTGGCTGGAGCTTTTTGAAAAGCTGGAGGAGCCGGAGGAGGACGTAAGCCACGAGAGCATGCGGTCTGTTTACAGCTGCCTTTCCACCTATTTAAGGGACGGGGACCAGGATTTGGAAATCCTAAAGGACGGCCTCAAGGCAGCCAGGCGGCTTCTGCAGCTGTTATCCAACATGCAGAGCGGCCTTGCCGCCTACTACGACCGGCTGTCGGCTCAGAAGGAGGTCAAGGGAATCCAGAAGGTGCTGGTGGAGGAGATGAACGACCGGGACAGCCGGAAATACGCCATTCTTACCAGCGCTGACAGCTTTTACCGCTACAAGGAGGCGGTGAAGGAGCGGATTCAGGAGATTTTCGAGGAGCACGAGAAGAGACGGGAAAAGCTTGAGGGGGAAAATGGCCCGGAGACCGGTTTAAGAGAAGAGAATGAGGAAACGCTACGGCTCAGAGAGCGCAGGATTGCCAGAACCCGGGAGGGGGATGGGCTGGCCGGTCGGATTCTCAAGGAGTTTGAGCGGATTGAGGTGAAATACAACCAGCTGATTGAGCAGAAGGGGGTATTCGCGGCCAGGGCCAACGCCAGAATCCAGTACCTGATGCGGGAAGGCCGGGACGGGGAGGACGATTTGCTCCGCCTTCTGGCCCTTCTCAGGAGCGGAGAACACCGCCAGGAAATCCTGGCGGATTTGGGAGCAGCCATGAACCTGACGGCCCCGGAGCGGCTGATGACCGAGGACAGCTTCTATTCCCCCAGGGAGGAGCGGAGGGAATTTGCCCCTTCGCCCAAACAGGAGGAGTCCGGGCCGGAAAACCTGGAGGACTTTGTGGTGAAGCCGGAGTACAGCCAGAAGGAAATCGAGGAATTTATCCGGCAGAATACCAGAGACGGAAGGTTCCAGGTGACGGAGCACACCGTAAACCAGGTGGAGGATTTGGAAAAGCTGCTCTTAGTCTGGCGGGACGGGGCCCTGGGCGAGGACAGTATGGAAATCACCGGCCTGGGGGAGACGCCCATCCGGCGGCTGGGCTACAAATATACCACATTTACCATGGAGAGGAACGGACAGGATGATTGAATACATAAAAGAGCTTTCAGCCAGGGACGAGGAGGAGCTGAGAAAAACCATCCGGGAGCTGCTTCGCCAGAGCTGTATCCTGGAAACCAAATACGACGCTGCCAAAGGGACCTTCAAGGACAATCCCCGGTACGGCTTCTGCATGCGCCACCGGGAGTTTTTGACGGATTATTTTCAGGTCATGGGCCTGGAGCTGGTCTACGACCCCCAGGACCATTTCTTCCGTCTGACGGGACAGGGAGCGGGAAGCGAGCGGTTCGGAGAAACCTCCACCCTGCTGGTGCTTCTGATGAAGCTGATTTACCGGGACAAAATCCTGGGACAGGGGCTGAAGGCCACGGTGACCAACCTGGAGGAAATCCGCCGTTACGGCTCTGAGACCGGGATTCTCACCAGGAAGCTCGCGGAGCGGGAGGTGGCGGAGGCATTGTCCCTGATGAAAACCCACCAGATGATTGAGCTGCCCTGCGCCATCGCCGATGTGGAGGATAAGACGCCCATCTATCTGTACCACACCATCAACGTATTCTGCAGCGGTGCGGCTATCGGCCAGCTGTGCCGCAAATACGGAATCAAGGAGGAAGCGGATGAAAACGCCTAAAAAAGTCATAACCAGGCTGCTGTTAAACAACTGGGGCGGCATTTCCCATCAGGTGATGGAGCTTCACGAGTATGTGAACCTGTTCTCCGGCATGAGCGGTTCCGGAAAATCCACGGTGATGGACGCCATCCAGGTCCTGCTCTACGGCAGCCTTTCCCAGAACTTCCTCAACAAGGCGGCGGATGAGCGCAACCGGCGGACGGTGATGACCTATCTGAAAGGCGCCCAGAAGGACGGCACCGCCAACCGGGAGGGGCAGGATTTCTGCTCCAACCTGGTGATGGAGATTCAGGATTTGGCGGACGATGCCTACCGCTGCGTGGGCGTCTGCTTTGAGGTGCGCAGGGAGGAGCGGGATTTGAGCCGGTACTCTTTCTTTTCCCACGAGGGGAAAATGGACGGTTCCTTTTACCGGGACGAGGAGGGGAATCCGCTGCGCCTCAAACAGATGAGCGCCCTGGTCAAGAGCCATCAGAAGGACCCTTCCGGAAAACTTAAAGGCGAGGATTTAAACCGGATGTACCCCACCAACGACGCTTACCAGAACGCTCTCTACGGTCCCATTTTCGGGGACATCGACGGGCGGCGGTTTACGGTGATGGAAAAAAGCGCCGTGGCCCTGAAAATGTCCAACGGAGTGGGGCAGTTCATCCGGGATTACATGTTTCCCAAGAGCACCAGCCAGGCCATCGAGAAAATCAGCCGCCAGCTGGGGGATTACCGGGATATCCGGGATACGGTGGCGGACTTGGAGAAGCGCATCGGCCTTCTGGAGGAAGTCCGCAGGCTGGACGGAGAGCTGGCCGGGGCCCGGGCGGATGTGGTCCGGGGAGAATACCGCTTAAAGCAGCTGAAAATCCTGGGAATCCGGGGGGAGATGGAGTGCCTTGAGGCGGAAGGCCAGGAGCTTCTTCTTCAGGAAAATGAAGTCCGCAGCCGGCGGGAAGCCCTTAAGGGAGAGTTAAATGAGAGCCAGGAGGCGGTGGTGGAGCTCCGCTCCCGGTTAAAGTCCAGCGACTACGGAAAAATCCGGGAGCAGCTGGAGAGCCTGAAGGAGACAGAAGGGCTGCTGGAGAAGAACCAGGGGGCCTGGAACCATGTGCTGGCGGGACTTTCCTGCTGGGAGGAAAATGAGGAGGTCTACGGCCTGGTGGGAAACCAGGCCCTGCAGGCTCTGGAGGATGTGCGCGGCCGGAAGGTGACGGCTCAGGTCCTGGAGGAGCTGAAGAAGGGGGTGGAGGAAACCCTGGATGAGGTAAACAACCAGCGGGATAATCTGGTCCAGGAGCGCCGGGAGCGGTCCGGAGCCCTGAAGGAGAAGGAAGAGCGGCTTTCCGACTGGAATCAGGGCCAGAAATCCTACCGCCACCGAAAGGGGCTCAAGGAGGCCCAGCGGGCCCTGGAGCAGGCACTGTTTAGGGAGACCGGGCGCCAGGTTCCGGTCACCATCCTGGCGGACGCCTTTGACATCCGGGATTCCCAGTGGAGGGAGGCCATTGAGGGGCGGCTCGGCCGTGTCAAATACGGACTGATTACCCCGCCGGAATACGCTTCTTTGGCGGTGCGGCTTTTCGGAACGATGGAGGAGTTTGAAAATGTGGACTTGTTCCATGTGAAGCGGATTCTGGAGGATGAGCCCCAGGCGGTCCCCGGTTCCCTCTACGAGGAGGCGGAGGCTGGCGAGGGGTATGTGGACGGTTGCCTGAAGCATTTTCTGGGGAGAATCATGAAGTGCCGGAATGTGGAGGAGCTGGAGACGGTGAAAGACGGGGTGACCCGGGACTGCTACAGCTACAGCAATTACACCCTGCGCCATCTGCCGTCCAGGGACTGCGTGCAGAACGCCTGCATCGGCAGGAACATTTCCAAGGGAAAAATCCGGCAGCTGGAGGAGGAAATCCGCCGGCAGAAGGAGGAAATGTCTGCTCTGGAGGGCCGCATCCGGGCTTTGGATGAGGCCAGGTCCTACGAGCGGATTTCCAGAGAGGTCAGCGAGTATCTGAACCTCTTTGAGGCGGGCCGGGAGCTGGAGGGCAACCGGAGGCGGCAGAGGGGGCTGGAAGAAGAGCTGGAGCGTCTGGAGCAGGCGGGCGCTTTAAACGCGCTAAAGGAGGAGCTGGCCCGGGCCCAGAAGGCCTACGAGGAGAAGGAAGAAGCCTACGGGACCGCGGGAGCCCGTCTCTCCCAAATCCAGGCAAAAATGGCGGTAAACAGCGCGGCCCTGGAAGGGCAGAGACGTCAGCTCCAGGAGGAGACCCACGGCTTCCGGCCCAACCAGGCGGAGGACCAGGCCTTGGAAGAGCGTCTGAAGGAAAAGAGCCTGGCCGCGGTGCGGGCCGCGGAAAGCTCCAAGCTGGAGCAGGCCAGAGCCAGGGAGCAGAAGGCATTGGAGGGACGGCTGGGGGCCAGGCTGAAATTCAACCGCGCCTACCCCTCCTGCGGACTGACGGGGGCGGAAGAGACGGGAGCCTCCTACGAGGAGCTTTACAAGCGGTACCGCCGCCAGTATGTGGAGGACTACAAGGAACAGTTTGACCGAAAATGCCGGGAAGTCTACGCCAGCCTCAGGGACAATGTGATTGCCTCCATCCACGGGGATATCAAGGCGGCTTACCGCCAGGTGCGGGAGGTGAACCAGGTGCTGGGCGCCACCTCCTTCTACGACAGCGTTTACAAAATCGGCATCACCCCGGCTGCCAACGAGAACCGGCAGTTTTACGATATGCTGATGGCGCCGGAGCTGGACAGCAAGGTAGTGCGGGAGGAGGATATGGAAGGCCAAATCAGCCTGGGGGACGATGAATTTCAGCGGAAATACCAGCAGGAAATCGACCTTCTGGTGGAGAAATTCATTCCTTCCCGGACGGAAGACGAGATGGAGGCGGCCAGACGGCGGGCCCAGATGGAGCAGTATGCCGACTACCGGAATTACCTGACCTTCAATATGTACGAGGTGACGGTGGACGAGGAGGGCCGGGAGAAGCGGATTGCCGTGGATGAGATGGCAGGAAACGATTCCGGCGGCGAGGGACAGAATCCCAAGTACGCGGCCCTGTTTGCCGGTTTTGCCCTGCTGTACGCCCAGCAGTATCACCGGGAGAGCCGGATTCGCCTAGTGCTGCTGGATGAGGCATTTTCCAAGATGGACAAGACCAGGAGCTCCGTATGCCTGGATTACGCCAGAAAGCTGGGGCTGCAGGTGATTATCTGTGTGCCGGACGAGCGGCTGATGACCCTGATGAAGAATGTGGACTGCGTCTACGGATTCCGCAGGAGGCGCAACCGGATTTCCATGATGATGATTGACAAGGGGAGATACCTGGAGATGCTGAGAGGAGAGGAAGACGGGGACAAAACGGAAGAGAAAGACCGGGATGAAGCCGGAGAAAAGGACGGAGAGAGGGACAGAAAGGAAGGTTAATGGAGGATGTACGATAAATTAACGCAGAAGGACATTGACCGCATGCAGGAGGAAATTGAATACCGGAAGCTGGTGGTCCGCAAGGAGGCCCTGGAGGCGGTGAAGGAGGCCAGGGCCCAGGGAGATTTGAGCGAAAACTTTGAATACAAGGCCGCTAAGCAGGACAAGAACCGCAATGAGAGCCGCATCCGCTATCTGGAGCGGATGATCAAGACCGCGAAAATCATTTCAGACCGCTCCGCCTCCGATGAGGTGGGGTTAAATGACCGGGTTGAGATTTATATTCCCGACGACGATGAGACGGAAACCTATAAGATTGTGACCACGGTCCGGGGCAACTCCTTAAAGGGGCTCATCAGCATCGACTCTCCCCTGGGAAAAGCCCTCATGGGGCACAAGGTGGGGGATAAGGTCTATGTGAAGGTGGACGACCGCTTCGGATATGAGGCGGAGATTCGCTCCATCGACAGTTCCGGCGAGGGAGAGGAAGAAGATTTGAGAAAATATTAAGGGCTCGGAGGAGGAAACATTGCCATGGCTGCAGTTCATATGACGGAAGGAAGCATTACCAGGCATCTGGTCCATTACTCGGTGCCTCTGATTCTGGGTAACCTGTTCCAGCTGACCTACAATGTGGTGGATTCCATTATCGCGGGCCGATTCATCGGGAAGGAAGCCCTGGCGGCGGAGGGGACGGCCAACCCGGTGATGAATATTGTGATTCTGGGAATCTCCGGAATCTGTATGGGCGCTTCGGTGCTGATGAGCGAATTTTTCGGAGCGGGAGAATACCGGAAGCTGAAGCGGGAGATGTCCACTACGGTGCTGTTCGGCCTGTTCTTTTCCATTGGGGTGGCTCTGCTGGGAGTGATGTTCGCAAGGCCCCTGCTGACGGTCCTGCAGGTTCCGGAGGAGCTTCTTGACATGGCCTCGGTGTATCTGGCCATTACCTTTCTGGGAGCGCCCTTTACCTATTTCTATAACGCGGTGTCCGCCGCCTTAAAAAGCGTGGGAGATTCCCAGACGCCTCTGCGGTTTCTGGCGTTCTCCGCTATTTTGAACGCGGTGCTGGACTTAATCTTTATCGGAGGCCTGGACTTTGGAATCGTCTGCTCTGCCACCACCACGGTGATTGCGGAGGCGGCGTCGGCCCTTCTGTGCATTGTATACGTATACCGGAAGATTCCCATGCTGCGGCTGGGAAAAGGGGAATTTCACATGGACACGGGACTTTTGAAGCGGACCCTCCAGTACGGCAGCGTCACGGCCCTGCAGCAGTCCTGTCAGCCCGTCGGAAAGCTGCTCATCCAGGGGGCCATCAACCCTCTGGGGGTGGACATGATTGCCGCATACAATGCGGTGAACCGGGTGGATGACTACGCCTTTACCCCGGAGCAGAGCATCTCTCACGGCATCACCACCTTTGTGGCCCAGAACCGGGGCGCGGGAAAGAAGGAGCGAATCAGCCGGGGTTTTGCCACAGGCCTGGGGCTGGAATTTATCTACTGGGTGCTGATCTGTACCCTGATTCTCCTGCTCAGACGGCCCATTATGGGACTGTTTGTGACGGACGGGGGAGAAGGAGTGGTGGAGCTTGGCGCATCTTACCTGGGAATGATGGCGTTTTTCTACATTTTCCCGGCCTTCACCAACGGATTTCAGGGATTTTTCCGGGGAATGGGGCGGATGAAGATGACCCTGCTGGGAACCTTTATCCAGACCTCCCTGCGGGTGATTTTCGTCTATCTCCTGGTCCCTTCCATGGGAATGAACGGGGCGGCTGTGGCCTGCGTCATCGGATGGAGCGTGATGCTTTTGGTGGAGGTGCCTTACGGGCTGGGGATTTTAAAAAAGGACAAATAGAAGCGGGAGTTTGAGCTTCGGGCGGACAGGTGCAAAAAATGCCGCAAAAACTTGAAAAAAGTCCTTGCGCTGCGGATTCTTCTATGATATAGTAGAAAGGCTGAAAAAACACGTCTGTGGATTCCGCGGAAAGGTGCCTGGAAAAAGATGGTTCTTTAAGGAGTTGCCTTTGGAGTAACCCAGGTCTTCCGGGAAGCATGAGAAGCAGGCGGAAGTAACCCCGGCCTTTGACGCGAAGGGTGCGGGCAAAACCAAAATGGAGGTAGAAACATGAGCGTTATTTCTATGAAGCAGTTACTGGAAGCTGGCGTACATTTCGGACACCAGACAAGAAGATGGAACCCCAAGATGGCTCCCTACATCTACACCGAGAGAAACGGCATCTACATCATTGACCTGCAGAAGTCCGTTGGCAAGGTAGACGAGGCCTACAAGGCTGTTTCCGACATTGCGGCAAACGGCGGAACCATTCTGTTCGTGGGAACCAAGAAGCAGGCGCAGGAGGCCATTAAGACCGAGGCTGAGCGCTGCGGCATGTACTATGTAAACGAGAGATGGCTGGGCGGCATGCTGACCAACTTCAAGACCATTCAGAGCCGTGTTGCCAGATTAAAAGAAATCGAGACCATGTCTCAGGACGGAACCTTCGATGTACTTCCCAAGAAGGAAGTAATCGCTCTGAAGAAAGAGTGGGAGAAGCTGGAGAAGAACCTGGGCGGAATCAAGGAGATGAAGCGTCTTCCCGATGCCATCTTCGTAGTAGACCCCAAGAAGGAGCACATCTGCGTACAGGAGGCTCATACTCTGGGCATCACACTGATTGGTATTGTAGATACCAACTGCGATCCCGAGGAGCTGGATTACGTAATCCCCGGAAATGACGACGCGATCCGTGCGGTTAAATTAATCGTTTCCAAGATGGCGGACGCTGTGATCGAGGCCAAGCAGGGCGAGGTATTAGAGGGCGCCATGGAGATTGAGGTTCCCGCAGAAGGATTCGGAGCAGCTGAGGCTGAGGAAGAAGCGTAAATCACAGGTTACACTCCTGAACAGTTACAATCAAAATTTGGAGGGAAAAAACAATGGCAGTAACAGCAGCAATGGTAAAAGAGTTAAGAGAGATGACCGGCGCCGGAATGATGGACTGCAAGAAGGCTCTGGCAGCCACCGACGGCGATATGGACAAGGCTGTTGAGTTCCTGAGAGAAAAGGGACTGGCAGGCGCGGCTAAGAAGGCCGGCCGTATTGCAGCTGAAGGTATCGTAGATACAAAGGTTACCGAGGATGGAAAGAAGGCTGTTGTGGTTGAGGTAAATGCTGAGACCGACTTCGTAGCCAAGAATGAGAAATTCCGCAGCTATGTAGCGGATGTTGCGGCTCAGGCTCTGACCACCTCCGCTAAGGATATGGACGAGTTCTTCGCTGAGAAGTGGGAGAAGGACCCCTCTTTGACCGTAAAGGAAGCTCTGGCTTCCCAGATTGCCGTAATCGGCGAGAACATGAACATCCGCCGCTTTGAGCAGGTAACGGAGGAGAACGGTTTTGTTGCTTCCTATATTCATGCAGGCGGAAAGATCGGCGTTCTGGTAGACGTTGAGACCGATGTGGTAAACGATGCGGTAAAAGAGATGGCCAAGAACGTGGCTATGCAGGCAGCTGCCTTAAAGCCCATGTTCACCAACCGCGATGAAATCAGCCCCGAGTTCATTGAGCACGAGAAGTCCATTCTGATGGCTCAGATTCAGAACGATCCCAAGGAAGCTTCCAAGCCTGAGAAGGTAATCCAGGGCATGATCCAGGGCCGTATCAACAAGGAGATGAAGGAGTTCTGCCTGTTAGACCAGGTATATGTAAAGGCTGAGGATGGCAAGCAGTCCGTAGCCCAGTATGTAGCTCAGGTTGCAAAGGAGAACGGCGCCAACATCACCATCAAGAAGTTCGTTCGTTTCGAGACCGGCGAAGGCATGGAGAAGAAGAACGAGGACTTTGCGGCTGAGGTTGCAAAGCAGATGGCCGGAAACTAAACGTTTCGCGTAAAAGTTAATATATGCGAAAAGAGTCACAACGCGGGTTTGCTCGTTGTTGTGGCTCTTTTTGTTTGCTATTGCCCTTTCTGTCCATGTGTGATAAGATAGACCTATTCAGAGGGACGGTCTGTCCCGGACGATTCTGTAACCGCAAGGTATCTGTATGTCTTTTGGGTTCTGAAATTCCAGACCATTTCCAGACAGAACATTTGCAGACAAAAGAAAATGCTGTATAATGAAGGGAGCAGTGGGGCTATGGGCAAAAATGGGACTGGCGGAGAAAAATCTCTGGATGTCCGGTATCAGAGGTATCGCGGAATTCTTTGTGAGTTGACTATGATGAGCGATATGTTCATGAGAAATGTATTAAAGGACAGGGACTGCACGGAACATATCCTCCGGGTTATTCTGGAGGATGCGGGGCTGAGGGTCCTGGAACAGGTAATCCAGAAGGATTATAAGAGTCTTCAGGGACGCTCTGCCATCCTGGATTGCGTTGCCGTAGACAGCAGCAACAGGCAGATTAATATCGAAGTGCAGCAGAAAACGGAAGGGGCTTCTCCCAAACGGGCGCGTTATCACAGCGGACTTTTAGATATGAATACATTAAATCCGGGACAGATGTTTGAGGAGCTGCCGGAAACCTGTGTGATATTTATCACATTAGGAGACGGGCTGGGCTACGGCTGTCCGATTTATCATATTAAGAGAAAAATTGCTGAGGTTAACCAGGATTTTCAGGACGGCTCTTATATCATCTATGTGGACTCAAAAAATCAGGAGGATACGCCGCTGGGGCGCCTGATGCGGGATTTCCATTGCAGTTCGGCGTCGGAAATGCAAAGCGAAATCCTGGCAAAACGGGTGAGAGAGCTGAAAGAAACCGAGAAAGGAGCGGAGATTATGTGTGAGGAAATGGACCGTATTTTCAGGGAAGGGAGAAAACTGGGTGAGAAAGAGGGAGAACGGAGAGGCGAAAAGAGAGGGATTGCGATTGGGGAAATGAAGACCCAAAAAGCGACTGCTGCGAGATTGGCGGGCCGGGGAATGGAGGTTTCTGAGATTTCGGACATTGTAGGGGTTAAGGCAGAGTTGGTCCGGAAGTGGTTGGAAAATGAGGTTGGAGTGCTGAAATAGGTGAAAAAATCTTCGGAGATAGGACTGTAAATCCAGGCCTGAGACCGAAGATTTTTTCTTACAGGCACTTAGCCCGTCATCCCGCATGATGGCCCGATTCAGCCATATCGCTGTGGAGTTTTGAAAAATACAACTAATAACGCCCTGGCGGTAGGCTTTGCGGCCAATGTCTCCGGTACGCCGCCCATGGCGATGGTTGGCATTGTCCCGGAGCACTATTCTTATGAATTGATTCAGGAGTCCGGCGAATCTGTGATTCATATCCCGACTAAGGGATATGAAAAAGAGTTCTATTACCTGGGAAGCCATTCGGGACGGGACGAGGACAAGTTCGCGGCGCTGAACCTGAAATGGACGGAGGGCACAAAGGTAAAAGATCCCATTCTCACGGACTGCCCGATTTCGGCGGAATGCAAGGTGGTAGACTGTGTCCGGACCGGTGACCACGATATGTTTATTGCATCGGTGGTGGCGGTCCACTGTGTGGAGGAGTGGCTGAACGAAGAGGGAAATATCGACTTTGGCAAAGTGGTCACCATGTAAGCGCTGCTTCAATTGAACAGGTACTTCAGGCAGCGCGGACAGACTATACGGATTTTGGCCTCGTCCACTGCATTGATGAGGAGGACGACTACCGGCGTGTTATGGCCAGGGGCGGTCTGTTCGACTATATGCGCAGCTTAAAGGCTCAGGGAGTAGTCCGGCACCTGGGCTTTTCCACCCACACTCCGTCCATTGCCCGCCGTTTTATGGAGACCGGAGAGACAGACCTGTTTATGTTCAGCCTGAATCCGACCTATGATTATTCCAGGGGACAGCTCAGCTATGGGAGAGGACAGGAACGGCTGGAACTTTATCAGGAGGCGGAACGGAGGGGCGTAGGCATTACCGTTATGAAGCCATTTGCGGGAGGGCAGCTGCGTCTACTGCAATCACTGTGCGCCCTGCCCCGCCGGGATTGATATTGGGCTGGTCAATAAATATTATGACCTGGCAAAATTCGGCGATGAGCTGGCCAGAAGCCACTATGAAAAGTTCTCCATCCGGGCAGACGCCTGCATCCGGTGGGGACACTGCGAACGGAGCTCCCCGTTCCAGGTCAGACAGATGCAGAGGATGGGGGAGATTGGGAGGTATTTTTCCGCGGGAAAATGATGATGCCTCCAAGAATTACTCCCGCCGCCCAAAGCGCCCCCTGAACCGCCAGCACCGGACCGGGTACCAGAAAGCCCGGGTCCGGAAGCTCCAGGGTTAGGGGGTACCGGGAAAAGAAGCTGCCGTTCCACATCCCCAGGGCATCCGGCAGAGGGAGAAAGCGACATATGATGGGCACCGCCATCCAGGCGAAGAGGAGCCAGGGGCGGATATTTCCCAAAATCCATCCGCTCTCCAGGGCAAAAACCAGGGGAGGCGCCAGCGTTACCAGGGCGGAGGAGGCAAGGCTCCCCCACCCGGCCCACTGAAAGCGGATGAGGTAAAAGGTGGCCGCCTCCGCCAGCACGACGAAGGACAGAAGGCTGGTCCCGGTCAGGGCGGCTGCCAGCCGGACCACCGCGTATCGCTCGGGGTTCATGGGGCAGGCCGAGGTGAGGACGGAGAGAGAGCGTGCCTTTCCCGAG
Source organism: uncultured Clostridium sp. (assembly GCA_900547035.1). Classification (GTDB taxonomy): domain Bacteria; phylum Bacillota; class Clostridia; order Lachnospirales; family Lachnospiraceae; genus Enterocloster; species Enterocloster excrementigallinarum. The sequence goes on from URFM01000010.1 coordinate 76,320, forward strand.
GTGAAAAAGGTTAAAAGAAACAGGGTCCCGGCCCAGAGCAGGGGGAGCTGACGGCTTAAGTAGTCGCCGAAGCTCCAGGGAGAGAAGGGAGCCGTGTGGGAGATTCCCAGAATCGTCACCTCATCCAGCACCTGCCAGCCGTAAAGCAGCAGGATTAATAAAAATCCAAAGAAAAACCGATTCCACATCAATCGTCTGCATTCATATCGAAAAATGATACTCATGAATTCAAATCCTCCTCTCTCAACCCGCAGGCATTTAAGAAATCTTCATAAGTCAGATAGGGGTACGCCGGGTCCGGCTCACGGCTAAAAAGCTCCCGGAGAATCCGGTCCATGGCCTCCTCACCGCCAACCAGTTCCTGCGCTTTCAAAATTTTCAGGGGCATCTGGCAGTACCGGCGGACATAGGACAGGCTGTTTGCGATTTCCAGCTGCTTGTCTTCCGGAAGTCCCGAAAGATACTCCGGTCTGCGGACGTAAAAATTCAAATCGTAATCTAAAACTTCTTTTTCCCACTGTTCTATATAATGGGTTCTGGCGTATTCCCCCCCCGTAAAGCTCCTTCACAATGCGGTAGGTGGTGTAGACCGTCAGTCCCTCCGCCGCCCAGGGGCTGCTCTCCTCCGGACTGTCAAACATGCAGGACAGGCCCCACCACTGATGGACCAGCTCGTGAATCATCACCTCACCGGGAATCCCTCCTCTCTGGCCGTCCTCCAAATGAACGGCGGAGAAATCCCCTTCGTCCAGAAGGCTGGCTCCGTTAGCTGCATAGCCGCCGCCCACAATACGGCTCTGAACCAGCTTGAGGGTGCCTTCCTGGCCGAAGGAGAGAGGGCCGTAGTGCTCCGTGCAGTAGTCCACAACAGCCCGGACTGCTTCCTCCGCTCCGGCCTCCTCCATCAGCCCCTGACTCCTCCGGCTGTAGTAGAGCTGGATGGAGACGCCGTCGGCCTTTATGTCCCGGCGGATATAGTCGCCGGCGTAGAGAATGCCTCCGAAGCCGCTGCTCTCATAGCGCCAGGTGAGGGTTCCGTCCCCGTGCTCCCGCAGGATTTCCGCCTGGGACGGGCCAAATGGAATTACCGTCATGGAGGAGGGCAGCCGGATTTCTACGGCGGCTGGAATGGAGCCGGGGGAGGAGACATTCATCAGGCGGGGAGCCAGGTCCCCGTTGGCCAGACAGAGATAGGAGCTGCTGATTTCCAGAGAACCCTGCATGGCGGAGAGGGAGCGGGATTCCCGGGGAAATCCGCCGTACCGGATGACCAGGTCGATCTCCTGGTCCGGCGGCAGGGTTACTTCCAGCATGGCCTCATTGTATTCCTGATAATCCCCCACGGAAAATGGAACCGAAGCCCCGTTGGCCAACACGGAGAAAACCCGGTAGCCGGGATTGAGTCCAAAGGCTGCCTTCCGGGACTGGCCGGAACGATTTTCAAACTCATAGGAAGCGGAGGCGGTCAGGGAGCCGTGCCGGGTATCGGGAAATGCCTGGACGGTGCGGCTAAGGCAGGAAATGTCCTGCAGCCGGGACAGCTCCCCGAAGGCCATTGCGGTCAGGTCCGGATTGCTGTGGTCCACCAGAGGCTGGGCGGCATAGGCACCTCCTGCCAGGAGCAGGAGAAGGAACCCCAGGAGAGGCCGGAAAAGAGGACGGCAGCTTAAACCCAGAGAACGTAAGAATCCCAGGCCGTACCGGCGGACGCCAAGCCAGGAGATGAGCCAGAGCCCCAAAAGGGCTGCCAGCCAGGTCAGGCGCATATAGGCCACGGACCGGAAGGCCCGGAGGTTGGAGAAGGCGTCGGAAAGGGCCCAAAGACAGGGATTGAGCCAGCACAGCTGCCAGTGTTCGGACCAGACGGTCAGGCTCAGCCCGGCAAAGAGGCCAAAGAGGGACAGAGCCAGATTCGCCCGCCCCGTAAACTGGAAGGCCGCGGCGGCCGCCAGAATAGCCAGAGGGAACGATGCGCCCATCAGGAGCGTGCAGGCCAGAACGTAATCCTGCCACCGGAAAACAGAGCCCACCTGGAGCCGGCATAGGGGGAGCCAGAGAACGGCGGCGGAAGCTGCAGCGATGAGAGCAGCGCCCATCAGCGCAAGAAGCCGCAGAAGGGCCATGGTTTGGGGGGCTACCACTGCATCCATCAGAGATTCCATTTCCATTCGTCTCGGACGGTCCAGCTCATAGATGGTCAGAATTCCGAAGAGAATGCCTCCGGCAGTTCCTCCGGTCAGAGCAGGGTTTGCCAGATACAGGGAGAGGGAGGTATCCGTGGATAGGGGCTGATACCAAAAGAGCCCGGCGGCAGGGGAGAGAAGAGTCAGAAAAAGAATCAGCCAGGTGAAGGGCTCCCGGAACAGCCGGGAAAATTCAAGAGAAAGCCGCTTCATAACGCCACCTCCCCGGAAATCAGGCGCAGGTAGGCGGCTTCCAGGGCGTGAGCTCCCGCTTCCGGGATGTCCCATGACAGCGGCGCGGAAACCGCAGAAGGTATGGAAGACGCAGAGAATGCGGTCTGAACCAGCTGCCCGGGCGAGCCGGAGAACAGAATCCGTCCCCCGCGGATAATCAGAAGCCGGGAGCACACGGAGGCCAGGTCCTCGATGATGTGGGTGGAAAGCAGGACCAGGCTGTTCTGCGCCTTTTTGGAAAAAAGATTTCGGAAATAGGCCCGCTCCTCCGGGTCCAGTCCGGCGGTAGGCTCGTCGAGAATTAGGAGGGAGGGATTTCCCAGAAGGGCCTGGGCGATGCCCACCCGCTGACGCTGTCCTCCCGAAAGGGCGCGGATGGGAATATTCGCCTTATCCTCCAGATGAACGTCCGCAAGGAGCTGGGAAATAGAGAAAGAAGAGCGGGAAACTTCCTTTAGGGCCGCCATATATTTCAGAAACTGCGCCGGAGTCAGCTCTTCAAAAAGGCCGAAGCCTTGGGGCAGATAGCCCAGATGGGCCTTCAAAAACCGCTCTGCTTGAATCAAAGGTCGGCCGTTGACCAGGATGGCCCCGGAGGAGGGCAGAAGAGAGGCGGACAAAAGCTTCATTAACGTGGATTTTCCCGCCCCATTGGGTCCCAGAAGGCCGGTGAGGCCGGAGGCGGGAAGGTCCAGTGTAAGGTTGCTTAAGACCTCCCTGCCTTTGGGGTAAGTGAAACTGACATTTTGAATCTGAATCTCCATGAGAATTTTCATCCTTTCTGTCTGATACTGACAGAAGGATAGCAGGATTTTATGGAGCAGGTCCGGAGATTTTATGTGTTTTTGGTGGAGTTTTTCTCGGAATGCTCCTTGGCAGGAGGAAAGAGGACGACAGCCCGGACGCCGTCGGCCGTGTTGGAGATGACGCAGGAAGCGCCGTGCTTTTTAAGAATCATCTGCACCAGGTAAAGGCCAAGGCCGCTGCCGCCGGTCCGTCTGTTCCGGGAGCCCTCCTCACGGTAAAATGGCTCGAAAAGATGGGGGAGGGAGTCTTCGTGGATGTGAACGCCCGTATTTTCAATGGAGAAAACGGGGCGATTTTCATGAAGGCCGCACCATACCCGAATCTGCGCGCCCTCCGGGGAGTAGAAGGCAGCGTTGGAAAGAAGGTTTTCCACGGCCCTGGCCAGCAGCGGCCCATCACCACGAATACTGACCCGAGGCTCCAGATGGACGCTTAATGTTTGGCCTTGTTGGGCAAACAGCTGCTCATTCAGCCGAAGCTGCTCCTCAATCAAAGGGGAGAGCAGCAGACGGTCCTGACCAAGGGACATGTCTTGTGACTCCATCCGGGCAATGGAGAGCATCTCCTGAATCAGATGTTCCATCCGTCCTACGGTTTGGAGGGAACGGAGGAGATACTGATCCCGGTTCTGGTATACGCCCACTCCTTCCAGCATCCCGGACAGCTGGCCCTTCAGGATGGTAACTGGGGTTTTCAGCTCATGGGAGGCGGCGGAGAAAAATGCCATCCGCTGACGGTCCAGCTCCCGCTCCTTCTCCATTTCCGCCCGGAGGGCTTCATTGGCGGTTTCCAGCTGGGACAGGGAGGTGGAAAGACTTTTAGACAGCTGATTGAGGCTCTGACCCAGGGCACCGATTTCATCCCGGCGTCTTTCCGCGCATTGCCGGGAGAAATCCAGCTGTGCCATCTGTCCCGCAATGGAACTGATGCGAAGAATGGGACGGGTAATAAAGCGGGAGTAGAAAAATGCGCATAAAAGGGAGAAAATCAGCAGGGCCAGAAGAAGCCAGGGAATCATGCGGACCAGGGCCTGGACGGCCAGATTTTCTTCCTGGAGGACAGGGGCCACGCAGAGACGGTAAATCTCCCTTTCGCCGGCAAAGGAAAAATCCCGCAGAATGGCGTACTGCTGCCGCGCGGCGGACTGGCGGTCGGAGGTGACGGAAATCTGAAATTCCCCGGCGGCGGAGAAATTTTTAGCTTCAGGGGTCTGGGCAGCGGAAAGGAGAAGTCGGGTTTCCGGATCATTTTCATTCAGAGCCAGCAAAGAACCCGTATCCACAGGAGTGCCGTCGTCTGCCAGTATCAGTACCCTGGCATGGCTGGACTGGATGAAAGAGTCCAGAAGAGGGCCGCAGTCAGATACATCGGAGTCCCGGAGCTGTTCGATGAGGGAATCCACCTGACGCTGCAGAGATTCGCTGACCACGGAGGTGTAGGTGCTGGGGGCGGCCCAGGCGATGAGGGCGAAGGTAACGGCCCCGGAGAACAGGAGAATCAGGAAGGTGAGGAGAAAAACACGGACTGTGAGATGTTCAGAAAGTTTCTTTCCCGGCACGATAACCTACCCCCCTTACGGTTTCAATATAATCCCGATCCAGCTTGCGGCGCAGATTTTTAATGTGAGTATCCACAATGCGCTCATCGCCGTAAAAATCGTAACTCCACAGACGGGAGAGGAGCATTTCCCTGGTAAAGACCCGGCCGGGGGAGGAAAGAAAGGTATAGAGAAGGTCGAATTCCCGGGCAGTCAGCTCCAGGGGCCGCCCATCCAAAAGGGCCTCCCGCGTATCCGGGTCCATGGAAAGGTCCCGGTAGCGGAGCACCGTCTCTTCCCCGGACTCCCGGCATCTGCGCAGGATTACCCGTATTTTCTCCAGGAGAACAGGAATGGAAAAAGGCTTGGTTACATAGTCGTCCGCATCCAGACGCAATCCTTTCAGCTGCTGGGCCTCCCCGTCCAGGGCGGTGAGCATCAGAATGGGAACCTGGGATTGGCTGCGGATTCGTTCGCAGACCTGAAACCCATCCAGTTTAGGAAGCATAATGTCCAGCAGAACAAGATCAAAAGGCCGGCTGGCAAACAGATTAAGGGCCTCCTCCCCGTCCCCGGCGGCAGCTGTCTCGTAACCGGCATTTTGAATATAGGCGCAGAGCAGCTCCTGGATGTCCGGTTCGTCCTCTACGATTAAAATATGTTTCATACACAATCACCCATTGCAGTATAGCGCGGAAATATGAAGTTATGATGGAGAAATTTTATTTGCCTTCTGCTGCTTGTTCTGATACATAAAACGGTCCACCTGCTGGAGGATCCGGTCAGCGCTTTGGTGAGGTGGACGGCACAGGAGCATGCCGGCGCTGGCCTGATTAAAGGGGCAGGGTGCGTCATCGCCCCATTTCGGGCAGGTTCTCAGTTGATTTAATAGAGCCTCGGGCGCCGTGTCCTGATAAATGATAAGAAACTCGTCGCCGCCGAAACGGTAGGCCTGCCCTTTGCCGCGGACCAGTCCGGAACAGATTTCGGCGTAATGCTTTAAGTACCAGTCTCCGGTCAAATGCCCATACTTGTCGTTGATTTCCTTAAAACGGTCTAAGTCGATAAACAGCAGGGAAAAGGTCTGATTCTCCTTCAAAAGCTGCTTCAGATGCTCCCACAGCATGGAGCGGTTTCCAAGACCGGTCAGAGGGTCATGGAAAGCGGCGTACTCCAGACGGTCCATTTTCAGGGTATCCTGCACAATGCGGTAGAGAATAAAATAATACAGATAATTGGCAGTTACCAGCAGGATTAAGGTCAGGATTTTGAGAATGGATTCCTCCTCGCGGATGAACACATTATGCAGGATGAGCAGCAGCACAAAGTTAAAGCAGATGTTCAGTGAAAGGTATTTGTACCGGTAGGTATCAAAGGAAGGAATGTTCCTGAAAATGAAAATGTACATGGGAACAAACCATTTAAAAAAGGGATAGGCGCTTGCAAGCAAAAGCATACTGTTAATACAGACGGTGAGGAGAACCGGATTGGCGCTTAAAACTCCCGCAATCTGCTGGGACAGGGCAAAGATACCGAAGGTATAGAGCCAGCAGGTACACATGATGGTAAAGAGGAGAAGGCCGTTTTCCTTATACAGATACCGCAGGGGAATCAGAAAGGCGAAGCCCAGGAAAGCAAGACGCCCGTCCCCCACGGAAAATACGGGACGGAAGAGAAGCACCAGGGCCAGCAGGAAAACAAAAACCGAACCGAGAATCCCTATGGTTTTGCCTAGGGAATATTTTCTGTGGCAGCAGCGGTCGCAGATTATGGAATTAAAGACCAGCATTTCTATAATGGAAAGGAACTGAGGGGGGAACATGTTGGACGGGTTCTCCTTATTTTTTTGTATTGCTTCCTCATTTTAACATATGGAGGCGGAAAAGGAAAGAAGGGAATGCTTCTCAGGAAAGTCCCCTCTCATGATTAACCAGGCGGAAAGTGTTTATAATAGACCGTAACAGCTCAGGATATCCTGAACGGTTATGGCTAGAGAACAGAACTGACTGGCGAGAGCATGAGAGGAGAACGATATGAACGAGTTGGATCAGAAAAGAAATTCCGGCGGGGCGCGGGAGTTTGGATGGGAAAGAGAGCCGGAGTGGAGAACAAAGGTGAGGGACATTCTTGGGGAGTACCGCCTTCATTTGGTGAGCCAGGAAAAAAGCGGCAATACCATTGAGAAATACATCCGGGACGTGAAGCGGTTTCTGCTGTACGCCGGCAGTGAGAGACCGGAGCGGGAAATGGTGCTGGCTTACAAGAGCAGCTTAAAGGAACAGTACCAGCTGAGCAGCGCCAATTCCATGCTGATGGCGGTCAACCACTATCTGAAATATAAAGGCCTGGAAGAGTGCCGGGTCAGCGCGTTCAGACAGCAGCGAAAGATTTTTTCCGAGGAGAGCCGTCAGCTGAGCCGGAAGGAGTACGAACGGCTGGTGCTGGAAGCAAGGAAAAGAGGAATGGTTCAGATGGAGCACATTCTCCAGACCATTGGAATGACGGGAATCCGGGTAGGAGAGCTGGCGTTTATCACCGTGGAAGCCCTGAAGCAGAAGGCGGCGCGGATTCATTTTAAGAATAAGGAACGGGTTATTTTGCTGCCAAAATCCCTTCGGGTGCTGCTGGAGGCATACTGCCGGAGGGAAAACATACGTCATGGGAGCATTTTCATCACCCAGGGGGGCAAGGCGCTGGACCGGAGGACGATCTGGTTCCAGATGAAGAAGCTGTGCCAGGGTGCGGGCGTTCTGGCCAGCAAGGTATTTCCTCACAACCTGCGCCATCTCTTCGCCAGATGTTACTATGAAAAGGAAAAAGATTTGGTAAGGCTGGCGGACTATCTGGGCCACAGCAGTCTGGAGACGACCCGCAGATATTATGACAAGCAAGTATTTATGGAAAGAAAAAAGCTCTTGCCTGTATAACTAC
>URFM01000011.1 GCA_900547035.1 uncultured Clostridium sp.
TGGAACGGCGATGCTCCGCATATTCTGCGGTTCTTTATAGCTGTCCAGGGGCTGGTGATACAGAGAGATAAAGCGGACATTGTACCGGGGGAACCAGTCGTCCAGATAATAGCCCTGGTCACTGTAGTTTCGGAAAGAACGTGCAAGGTCTTTCACGATCACACAGTTTACACGCCCCCGTTTAATGTCAGCCAGCATCCGCTGGAAATCATCCCGCTCGTCATCCGTTGTGCCGGAAATACCGTCGTCCACATACTCGTCAACAATAATATACTCGTCACCGTCATGAAACCCGGCAATATGATCTTCAATAATCTGCCGCTGGTTTGTTACGCTTTCGGACTCGTCAAGACAACGCGCATCCTCTTTAGAAAGTCGGATATAGATTGCAATTCTCCATACCCGGAATTTTGCTTTAACAGTTTCAACAACAGCCCGGCTTCTCCGTGCCATGATAGCCTCCTTCCCTATCACATTACACCTATATTGTAACTTTGTTCAGAGGCCCCATCAAGGATGCCTCCGCCTCTGGACAAAGTGTCCAGAAGATAGGGTGGGAAGTTATAGGCCGCTCTTTTTGCGCTGAAAGAAATCGGAAAGGGCATCCTGCAAAGATGGGGCGCTGTCCAAAAACTCCAACTTTACGCCCAAGTCGCCCACGCGGAAACAATAAGGATTTCCCATTTCCTTCAATACATAGACTGCCCGGAGATCCTGAGGAACACTTGGATCAAGCTTTATGCTTCTTATATCAGTCAACTCTTCTTTTTTTATCTTTTGAATATCCACGCTCGAAAGCGCCGCAACATTTAGACTGCTCACAGAACATACACCTCCTTCCACATATTTCTATGCAAGTTTCAGGTTGTCCTATGAGAAAAGCGCAAGGCCAGTATTGCAACAGAGCTGACTTTGCGCTTTTATATATCTCTTAATAAAATGCCTGAATGTTACTATTGGCCCATCAAGGTCCTGATTTCGTTTGTCTCAATCATTCTCATCCTTATATACGGGGAATCTATGCCACGTCGGAGGATTTTTATGACCTATAAATAGCTTTTTGATCCACCTTAATATTGTTTCTACAAAATGGAACCACAGATTACCAAATACAAATATTACTGCAAGAAACAATAAGAATGCTCCCATTTCTCCCAAAGGCATTTTTCACCTCACTTTGTTGCAAATGTATTCATAAAGAAGTCAGTAAAAGCAGCCAGCTCATCGTCCTGAGACACATAGACGTATAGCTTTTCATCTTCCAGCCAATCATAGGCATTGATGCCAATATACCCCTTTCTGTCCGGATAAATGATAAAAGCATCTGTAGGGTACTTATTACGGTAAGCTTTTAAAATTTCAGAGCGGCGGTAGTAGGTCGGGTCACCACAGCCAGAAAGATCGGGAACTGTGGGAACGACCACGATTGTTTTGCTGGCCTCATTCCAGCCAACAATTAAATTTCCGATTTTTGTTTTGCTTCCATGAACAAATCCATAATTGAAACGACTGACATCCTCGGTATAGCCGAAAATCAGCCTATAATTGTCCCCATCTGTTACAACATGATTAAATAGAGCACGCATTTTCTTTGCATTTGCATTGCTCTTTTCCATGTCGATTTCCGGTCCCTTAAACAATTTGCTAAAAAATCCCATAACGTTCTCCTCCTATAATCTTTATTTTGAAAGCGTATGGATGCCAGCCATAGCATCACAAAATAAATACAAATATTAAAATTTGTTTTTATTTTCCTTAAAGTAAATTCCGCCTGAATATTAGTCCGCAGCACAATATTCGGACGGATTTACCTATTTTCTACCATTCATGAACTAGAAGCCGTTTTCAGCTTCTCCAGGACATCCACAATCGCATCAAGCTGAACATCGATTGTTTCATCCGCGGCCTCAGGGACAAACAAAGGAAGAGTATCCGGAAGCGCTCTGCGAATGACCATCACTGTCAGACTTAAATTTGTAAACAGATTGATTCTTCTTGCGTCTGCCTCTATCCCAAAGGTTTCCAAAATTTTCCCAAAAAGCTGCCGCTGCTTTTGCCGAAACACCTGATAGCTTTCCTTTGACAGACGTTTAAAAATCAGCTGCTGCTCCTCAATTGTTAAAACAGCGATTCCACTTTTCTCTCCATAACAGCAATCATAGAGAAATTTTTTCACAGTGTCGCGCCATGTTAATGCAGGATCAGCCATCAGTTTTTGAACATACTCAACAATTCTAGGCTGCTGCCAATATAATGTTTCAAGCACCAGATCTTCTTTTGTTGAGAAAAACGAATAAAAGAATGTTCGCGAAATACCGACCTTTTTATAAACCTGTTCCACCGTTGTATGCTGTATGCCCTGTTTTGCCATGAGTTCAAGCCCAACTGTAATAAGTGCTGTTCTGATACGCTCCTTATCTTTCTCAGAATAAGCTACCCGTGGCATTACATCACCTCGCGCAAAATAAAAACAAAATATAATTTTCGTTTTTATTTTAATACATTTAATAGAAAAATGCAAGAGAAGTATACTATTAAAATGAGGTGATTTCCTTTTGACGTCGCCCCCACCGGACCGACGGGGCCTAGCGGGCCCACTGGGACGACCGGCGCGACTGGCGCGGCTGGCGTAACCGGGCCTACCGGGCCTACCGGGCCGACCGGCGCGACTGGCGCAACCGGGCCTACCGGACCGACCGGCGCAACTGGCGTAACTGGGCCTACCGGACCGACCGGCGCGACTGGCGTAACCGGGCCTACCGGACCTGCTTCCGCAACAGAGATGTTGTCTGCCTACTCTACGCCCGCTGCTCCTGGCTCCAACAATACGCCTCTGGTTTTCGATCAGAACGGCTCTTCCATCGGTTCCGGCATCTCCCATGGCGCGGGAAGCTCCGACTTTACCATTACTGTTCCCGGCACCTACAACGCAGCATTTCACTGTAATGCCGCTCCTGCTTCTGGTGTCAACTTCCCATTAGCCATTAGTCTGTCCCTTCAGTTAAACGGAACTAATGTTCCTGGAGCTTTGGCATTACACTCCTTCCACACCTCCAGCGATACTGCTACCTTGTCCTTCTCCTTCCCAGTACAAGTGAGCACCAATCCTTCGACCATACGAGTCATGGCCCAGGGAGGGAACTTTATTTACAGTGCTGTATCGCTGACAATTACCAAAATCGGATAAATTCCAGCGGCCACAGAAAACCCATAAAGTTTTCTGTGGCCGCCTTTTTCCTGTTCATCCCACTGAATTAAGGACAGAATCAATCGGCCCTAATTCCTTTTATTAATGAAGCATTCTCTAATCTGTAGTTCCTTGCTTTTTCAGCTGCATTTTTCAGACAGGACAGCCCTCTTTGTAAAACCGCTGTCTGCGTTGCAATATTCATACGGACAAATCCCATTCCGCATGTTCCGTAGTTCGTACCGTTGTTCAATTTTATGCCGGCTTTTTCAAAAATATCCATCAAATCTTTTTGTTCCATATTCCAGGCACTAAAATCAATCCAAAGCAAATAGGTTCCCTCGGGCTCAATTAATTTAACTTCAGGCATATTCTCTTTCAAAAAGTTTTTGACAAGTTCAATATTTCTTTTGAAATATGCGTTTTGCTGATCCACATAATATTCGCAGCTATTATAGGCTGTAATCAACGCCTCAATTCCCAGATAATTATAGTCAAAATGATAATTCTCATATACAATCTGATATTGGTTTCGCAGTGATTGATCCGGAATCAATACATAGGCGGAGTAAAAGCAGGCCAGATTGAAGGTTTTGCTTGGAGATCCCATTACAATCAACCGATCGCATCCCGGCTCATCGATCGAGAAATACGGAACATGTTTATGACCTTCATAAACAATATCCCCATGAATTTCGTCACTTACAATAAGCGTATCATTTTTCCTGCATATTTCCGCCATCCGCCGAAGTTCTTCTTTCCTCCATACGCGCCCTACCGGGTTGTGAGGATTGCATACCAGTAAAATTCTTACTCTTGGATTTGCGGTTTTTCTCTCCAAATCTTCATAATCAATCTCATACCTTCCATTCTTCAAAACCAATGGATTCGTCTGTACAAAGCGCCCGGCTCCCTGAATCACTACATAAAATGTATTATATACTGGCGGTTGAATAAGAACGCAATCTCCCGGACGGGTATAGGCATTCAAAATCATCCATAACGCGCCTGTCATTAATCCCTGTGCATGGCAAACCCACTGGGATGGTATTAAGGTGTTATATCTCTTTTCATACCAGTTGCAAACTGCCTCGGCAAACCGTTTTTGAGGGAAATCGCCATAGGCAAACACTCCGAATTCAACCTTGCTTTTCACTGCCTTGATTACTTCTTCAGGCGCCTTAAAATCCGTATCCGCTACTCCAAATGGAATATATTTTCCATGTTCTCCTTCGTGGTCCCATTTGTAAGAATCCGTTTCAAGTCTGTTAACAGGCTCGTCGAAATCATGTATTTTCATGCTTCATCTCCCTCTAAAAAGGCCCAAGCCGCACAAGCTGCGCTCCAATCAGCATAATTACGCTAAGAATGATCCAAATAATCTGCAGCGGAAACTGGAACCTCAGCCAATCAACCCAATTTACTTTCGCTACCGCCATTGTCGCCATATAAGAAGCATTGGTCGGATACATCGTATTAGACCATCCGTCTCCAAATTGGGCCGCCAAAATCGCGCCTTGTTTGGAAACGTTTAAAATATCCGCCAAAGGCGACATAATGGGCATCAACACCGTCATCTGCGCAGAGCCGCTGTTAATAGGGAAGTTGATTAACATACCTGCCACAAAGATTCCTACAATCGCCAAGGAGGCAGGAAACATTCCCGCAACCCTGGATATTGCGTAAACAAATACATCCAGCGTATTGCTGTTTGTCATAATTACCGCAATCGTTCTGGCAAAGCACATAACCAGCGCTCCCTGCAAAATATCTCGAGCTCCATTCATAAACATCTTACAGGTATCGGTAAGAGTATGCCCTGATAAAACGCCTGTTCCGGCGCTCATCAACAAAAATAATCCTGTCATTTGAGCAATGTCCCATCCAAGCCGAATGACGCCGAAAATATTGAAAAAAAAGCAGACCACAATGTACACACACGCCCGTTTATTTTGAGGCGTCATTTTCGCATGGCTGTTGATTTCCGAACCAGCTTTTCTCCTAACCTCATCTTCCTCATAGGTAACGCTCAGGCGGGGATTTTTCCTGACTTTTTTGGCATACTTTAATACATACCATGTAGTGAAAATATAAAACACCGCAAAACATATGGCTCTGTACCACATTCCGGAGTATAAAGGCAGCTGGCATATTTTTTGAGCGATAATTGTAGTAAAAGGGTTCCCCATTCCCGTACTGTAACCGACACAATTCCCGCATATGACAATAGCCAACGCTGTCATCGTGTCAAATCCCAGGTTCAATACCAACGGCAAAATCATTGGCAGGAATATCATGCAAAGCTCAGGTGCGCCCATAAACGATTCAAAAAGCCCAAAGACCAAGATTAAAAAAGGCACCGCCATTTCCTGATTATTGTGAAATTTCTTTAAAATCATTGCCAGGGCCGCCGGAATAATGCCTAATTCATTAATGATTCCAAAGGTTCCTCCAACAACCAACGTCATAAAAATCATATTGGCTGCTTCTGTAAAGCCATCTGTATAGCTGGATATGAACTGAATGAATGTAACCGGCGTTCTCTCCATATAGTGAAAGCTGTTTGGATCCACAACTTCCCTCCCGGAGTTGGGATCCAATACCCGATCATAAGCTCCCGCCGGCATAATCCAGGACAGAACAGCAAAGAATAGCGCTATGCAAACCAGAATCACAAAAATATGAGGAATCTGTACTTTTTTCTTCATAGCTGCTTCCCCCAAATCCTACATAATGTCTGTATTGGACACCTTAAAGTCAATATGTTCATTCTGCTCTTTTTCTTTTTTAATAACATGCTGAAGGATCAGACAGAAAATCAAGCCAAAGGCGCAGAGCACCGCCATAGTAATAAATGTCATTTGATATCCTCTTACCCCAGGATTTGAATCAATAAAGTATCCGCACATTGTCTGGAGGAAGAAATCAGGCGCGTTTCCCAGCTGGGACATAAGCCCTAACGCCGACCCCGCAAGCACAACCGGAATATTAATTTCCGCTGTTGTAGAATAGTAAATTCCGCGCAGAATCATTACCGTTGCAGCTACGCAGAGCATAACCACGATCATCAAAAAAAGCGTACCGCCTCCGACGGGAATAAAGATCGGAAGAAGCGCAAGCACAATACCGATCATATAAATATACTGCAGAAACTTAACCTTGGAACCTTTTTTATCTGCCAGGGCCCCTCCAACCGGCGCAATAATGATCGCGAGAATATACGTTCTGATAATACTGATTACAGAACCCATACTATTGCTCATCCCATAGATATTTACCAGATAGGGGGTAAAATAGCTTAAGCACTGATAAGAAGCGTATCCACAAAATACAATTAATCCCGCCAGCCAAACTTTTGGAAGCTTTAATACCTGAATCATGCCAACCAGACACTCTTTTGCGTTAATCTTCCCCTCCACAGGATTCTTATCCATTAAGAAAAAGCACATCACGCCCAAGGCCATCAGCACAACCGCATAAAAGGTAATGGTTCCCTGCATTCCCAGCTTTCCTTCTCCAAGCCATGCGCAGACTGCCAAAGCCGCAAAAGAAATCAATGTAGATGATATTCCTCTGCCTCCCTCCAACAGCCCAAACAATCGCCCCTGTTCTTCCGGGGAGCCAAGGATACGTACTCCCTTAAACATAGCCTCCCAAAAAAGCAGTGTTGTGGTAACTCCAAAAATCGCTTGAGCCAGAAATACCACGCTCATTGGTGGGATCGACATTAAAAGAAGACCTGTGGCTCCGGTGGTAATCAATCCAAGTGAAACCAAGTATTTGGCTGGTATCAGATCCGTCAGCCAGCCTCCGGGCAAAAAGCAAAAGGCGCAGGTAATCGCATACACGGTCATCATCAATCCCATTTCCGTATTGGTCGCTCCAAACGCTTCCTGAAACTGCACATAGAACACATCTCTGATATAGGGCAGTTTATAAATAGTTCCTCCTCCGACACACAGACAGAACAGACTCAGCCATTGTTTCCAGTTCTTTTTTAACCCCATTAGCTTCATAAAAAACGCCCTCCTAACCTTTATTACGGCTGATCAACTGTAACATGAACCAAAGCTTCGGCAATCGCTGCTTCCGAAAGTTCCTGCCCAAGTCCCGGTCGGTCTGAAACATAGAATTTACCATCCTTCGGCTGGTAATCATATTTTCCCAAACGCGTGATCGCAGGCTGGGTTGAGCGGAAATGATGTTCATAAATCGCAAAATTCGTTGTGGCCGCCGTAACCTGAAGTGCTGCCGCAGTGGAAATCGGGCCTCCGGCGCAGTGGATCTGAGCCTTAACATCAAAAGCTTCCGCCATTGTACAAATTTTATGACACTCTGTAATGCCGCCGCAGTTGCAGGCATCCGGCTGGACCAGCTGAATTGAATTATCCTTAAAATAGTTCAAAAATTGCCATCTCGTATAGAGACGTTCTCCTGCCGCCAAAGGTGTTCTAACTTTTTCTCTCACCAATTTCTGAAATTCAGGGCGCAGAGGTGTGGTAGGCTCCTCTAAGGCATAGAAATTGTATTTATCACACAGTTCCCCCAACTTTATGGCTGATGTCACATCCGTACGACCGTGATTTTCCATGATGATATCCACATCCCCGCAGGTTTCACGGATTGCCACAATCCGTTCCTCTACCATCTTATAAAAATCATTGGACAGGAATCCCTCGCAATTTTGATTTGGAATATCCTTTTTATCACGATCATACATCGTAAAATCTAACTTCACCGCATCGTATCCGTCTTCCATCGCATACTTGCAAATATCCGCATACTCTTTTGCCGTTCCTCGAGGTCCCACATCCTCATTCCACCCAAACTGCAGCTGTGAAGCATAGCAGCGGATGCTGTCATTGACCTTGCCACCCAGCAATTCATAGATTGGAACATTCAGCACTTTTCCTTTAATATCCATTAAGGCTATATCAATCGCACTGATTGCAGAAAAGACTACCGGTCCTCCCCCCTGCCCCCAGAAGCTGATCTTGTACATTTTCTGCCAGATTTCATTAATCCGCATAGGATTCATGCCAATGATCAGGCGTGAGATATCCTGAAGCATACCAATCCCGGCTGGCGCCGCATAGTCAAATGCAATACCCGCCTCTCCATCTCCATAAAATCCCTCATCTGTCCAAACACGGCAGCAGATTGGTCTTCTGCTGGCCCTCTGGGCCGTTGCATCCAACATATAGATGTCAACTTTTGTTATTTTCATGTCATCTTCCTCCTGTTATTTTTTTAGATCAACAAACGACAACTAGTTAGATGGTTGACCGGTTGACTAGTTGACCGACAACTATCTTATCACAAATATATATCTTTCACAATATAAAGTCAAGTACTATTTTATCTTTTATGCAAAATGTTAATTATTATTTTTCTTGTACAAATAAATTAGTTATGCTACAATGATTTTGACTAAATCAGCATGGGGGCTTATAAAAATGGCTGCAAAATATGGTGAAATCAATCGTCGTTCTGTTTCAGATCAGGTTTACGATATTATTGTAAAAAAAATAGCAGATGGGGAATGGAAAAAAGGAGACAAAATTCCTTCCGAAATTGAACTTGCCCAAGAATTAAAGGTAAGCAGAAGCACTCTGAAAATGGCTTTACAAAAGCTTAATACATTAGGAATAATTGAAACTCGGGTGGGGGAGGGTTCTTTCGTTCGTGATTTCAGTTTTAATGCTTTTTTATCGGAACTTTTAAAGAGCAATCTGATTACCGATAATACGAATGAAATCAATCAGTTTCGAATCTTAATAGAATACTGTGTTCTACGCCTTGCAATTATTAATCCAACGGACACAGAGCTTCTTCACTCCCTGGAAACAGCTCTCCACAAAATCAAGGCCTCGATTCAATCTGAAGATGATGAAGCTTTTCATAAAGCTCATTTTCAATTTCACTATATCATCTGTCAAATGTCAAAAAATAAACTTTTCATTCGTTTGTATGATTCACTAAAGGAAATCTTTTTTGACATTTACAAGGCAAATGCCGAAACAACCTGGCTAATTTATGGAAAAAGTGAAACTATCTCCCATCATCAGGAACTATATAATGGAATTAAAAATAAGGATTTTCAAAAGCTGACACAACTTCAAGACGCATTATTAACAGACGAATACTTAGCGTCCAGATAATCGATAATACCCGTTTTAACATTTTAACATAGAAAGAGACTACTCCATAAGCTCTTACTCTTTATGGAATAGTCTCTTTTTATGTGAACTTATTTTAGTCTTTAACTTTAGTTTCCCATATACTCCCGGTACATAGAAAAGAAATTATCCGTCCGGCAATCTTCACCGCCCGCAAAAGAAACCGCCTCCCACAAGCCTTCCGAATAAACTACTTGATGCTCCATAGTAAAAGGCTCATAGATGGATTGAAATACCTGTTTTTTCTTATCTTCCTCCATCTGTTCCTTCCGGGCAGCCGTAGCCTCCTGATCATAGGCATTGACACATTTTAAAATATAATAAACTCCATCCTGCTCTACAATCCCGCTGACCTGATCCTGTTCCAAGGCAAAGGCCGCCTCCTCCAGCGCGTCCGGCTCCTCGGTCCTTCCCATAGAAACCGTACCTCCCCCTTCCTCTGAATACTGGCGGAGAACGGTTTCAAAATCAGCCCCCTCAGCGGACGCCGCCGCCAAAGCTTGCTTGGCCCTATCCGCATCCAAAAGCACGATTTCCTGCACCTGAATCACTTTCGCCTGGGCATCGCTGATTTCCAGATTCTCCTGGGCGGTCATCTCCTCCACCATCCGGTTGGCGCGATGATATGCGCTGTACATCTCGTAGATTTCCTGTTGGCTCACCTGCAGAAAATCCCGGTCGCCTCCTGTCAGCTGAGCAAAATATTCTCTGGAAAGCTGGCCGATGGCATCTGTCTCCTGCGCGGTCAGCTCCAGCTGTTCTTCCTCCGCCATAGCACATACCAGCGTCATTTCCGTAAAAAATTCCTGAATCTGATTCATCAGCTGTGCCTCGAAATCCAAGTCTCCTGTCCCGGAAGCGGCGCTCCAAATTCGCTCCGTGTACACGTTCTGATAGCGGTTCCGCTCCGTAGCCGCAACCGTCATCAGCTGTCCTTTAGTCCAAGGAGCTTCAACGGCTTCCCGTTGGACCTCTCCACCGGCTTTTCTTCCGCAGCCGGAAAAAAGGAGTGTCACGGCGGCCAAAAACAGAAGCCCTCTTTTCCTTCCTTTTCCCAAGTGATTCTTCAATCTTTAAAACTCCCTTCAGATCAGCTGACGCAGCACCTTCAGCACGCCGTCCTTCACATTTTCATCAGCCTGGAACCGAGCTGCTCTGCGCACCTCTTCTCTGGCATTGGCCACTGCGAAGCTGTAGTAGGCCCGCTCCAACATCTCCAGATCATTTAACTGATCTCCAAACGCCGCTGTCTCTTCCGGCAAAATTTCCAGGCTTTCCTGAAGGCATTTCACCGCCTGTCCTTTATTTACACTGGGATCCATGCAATCCATCCACATATCTCCCGCAATTGTAATCTTCAGACGATCCTTAAACCGGGCAAAGAGCTCTCTTCCAGCCTCTTCAATACCGTGTTCTTTATAAAAGGACAGCTTCAGGCAAGGCTCATTCACCTCTAAAAGACTATTTACCTTCGTCACCCTAAATCCATACCCCTCTGTTAGCCACTGATACAGCCGGTCATTGCCGTCCTCTATGTAATCCCCGTTTTCTCCCGCGTAAGTCATTGCCAGATCAGGAAAACTTCTCCCTGCCAAAATCAATTCTTCCAGTATTTTACGGTCAATGGAAGTTACAAATAGTGATCTGCCGCAGCAGCCCAGATAAGCTCCATTATTGGATATATAAAAAATTTTCTCCTTAACCGGCTCAAATGCCTTCTCAATACTGGCCCAGGGCCGTCCACTGGCGATGGCCACCTGGATTCCCTTTTCTCTCAGCTTTAAAATTACGTCGAAAAGCTGAGGATTTACCACAGAGGTACCATCCGGTACCAGAGTTCCGTCTACATCGGATACTACCAATTTGATCATCTTTTTTGCTCTCCTTCGTTACTTGATATCCGCTTCCTGTTCCTCCTCACCGGGAAACACCAGATGATTCATCTCGTGGTATAGTCTCCCCAGAGGCAGTCCCACCACATTTGTGTAATCTCCACGAATTCCTTTAATCCAGGCCGCAAAACTTCCCTGGATTCCGTAAGCTCCCGCCTTATCCATAGGCTCTCCGGTGGTAATATAGCTCCTGATTTCCTCTGGCTTCATAGGATAAACCTCCACTTGGGTTTCCTCGCAGAAGCATGAACCGTGAAATTTTTGCTCCCCGAGACATAAAACCAGAGCCACTCCTGTATAAACCTGATGAGTTTTTCCGGAAAGAGAAGCAAGCATCCGAAAGGCTTCCTGCTCATCCGCCGGTTTTCCCATAACCTTTCCATCCAAAGCTACCACTGTATCCGCTCCGATCACCATAGTTCCTTCCGGACAGGCAGAGGCAATATCCTCCGCTTTCGCTCTGGCAAGTTCCATTACCAATTCTCCCGGATTCTGTGTCTCAGCCGATTCTTCCTTCTTACTGGGGCAAATTTTAGGTTCTATGCCAATCTGCTCCAAAAGCTCCTTCCTTCTGGGCGAGGCGGATGCCAGAAC
Organism: uncultured Clostridium sp.; assembly: GCA_900547035.1. Lineage (GTDB taxonomy): Bacteria > Bacillota > Clostridia > Lachnospirales > Lachnospiraceae > Enterocloster > Enterocloster excrementigallinarum. The sequence continues at coordinate 11,853 of URFM01000011.1, forward strand.
AATTTGCCATCCCTTCCAATTATTTGTCATTTACCGCGTTTCCTTTCCTGCATAATACGAACAGGGGCGCCGAACAGCCTTTTGCTGTCTGTCCTCGCCCCCGGCATCGTCCCGATTGATAACTATTAATTATTCAGGACGGCACATCTTCTTATCCGGCCAAGGCCGGACAAGAAGATGTGCCGTCCTGGAAGCTGCCCCGGTTTAATAAAATCCGCTGATCCCTATAGCCAAAAATACTCCTAAAAGAGCGCCGGCCACTACCTGAAGAGGCGTATGTCCCACATACTCTTTCAAGCGTTCCTGCAGCACCTCTGCGCTGAGCTTTAAAGGATTCTCCATCAAAATGGAATTTAATAGTTTGGCCTGTTTTCCGGTTTCCCTTCGCACACCAATGGCATCGTACATTACAATCATGGAAAGCACAAAGCTGATGGCAAACTCAAAGGATCCTACCCCGTATTTGATAACGGCTGCGGTGGTAAGGCCGCAGACCGTAGCGGAATGGGAGCTTGGCATACCTCCAGACCCCACCAGACGCTCTTTATTAAAGCTTTTGTTCAATGCAAAATCGATGAGTGTTTTCAGGCCCTGGGCCACTACCCAGCCCAAAACAGCGCTGACCAGCAGCTGATTGCCCAACAATTCATCCCACATGTTCATCCAAACTCTCCTAGCTTCTCATATTGTAACTGTTCAGGAACGCATATTTTCCTGCCTAATTTAAGGCCGTACGGAAATGCCCCGGCAAAATATCCGTCCCCATCTCATCTGCTCACAAGTTTCCTCCAGGCTGCACAGCTTATCTGCTGCCGTTACCGCAAATCCGACGGCAGACGCCGGAGGAACAGGCGTAAGAGGCCACATATGGCGGAGAATAGCGTTCTCCTCCTCCCATGTCAGCTTAAAATATTTTCTGGCGTTTTCCAAAGCCGTCCTTGGATGAGTAAATCCATGGAAGCGATGCCCCGTCTCCTTCGCGTGAGTATGCCAGTCGTACAAAAACAAATCATGAAGAAGTCCTGCCCTGGCGGCGCTTCTCCAATTGCCGCCAAAACGCCTGCACAGCCGATAGCTTACATAGGACACCCTCATACAATGTTCTTTACAGGTAGTATTCCCATGCTGTATATATTCATCCATGGACTGAAACACAGGATGGTCCAGAATATCCCGGACACATTCCAAATACTCCTGATCTTTCATCTCCATTTTTCTGCCTCCTACCTGCGTTTGGGCATCCGGATCATTCCGGACGCCCAAATCGATCTGCCACGGAAAAACATTTTCCCGAAGCTGATGCCGCGGTTAATATCCAATCAGCCAGTCATAAAGCTCCTGATACTTCCCTGCGGAAGCTCCCCAGGAGAAGTCCTTGGCCATACCGCGGTCAATAATCTTGTTCCACTCTCTCCTCTTGTTATAGTAAACATGCTTCGCGTACCGCAGACTGCCCAGCATTTCGTGAGCGTTGTAGTTTGCGAAGGAAAAACCGGTTCCCTTGCTCTCATATTCGTTGTAGGGCTCTACCGTATCCTTCAGTCCGCCGGTCTCCCGTACAATGGGAACGGTGCCGTAGCGCAGAGCCATCAGCTGGCTTAATCCGCAGGGCTCAAAAAGAGACGGCATCAAGAAGGCGTCACAGCCTGCGTATATCTTATGGGACATAGGCTCAGAATAATAAATCTGAGCGGAAACCCGGTCATGGTATTTCCAATCATAGTGGCGGAACATATTCTCATAGCGCTCGTCGCCGGTGCCCAGTACCACCAACTGCATATCATCGCTGCACATCTCGTCCATAACGCACTGTATCAGATCCAGTCCTTTCTGATCCGTCAGTCTGGAAACAATACCCACCATAAACTTCTTCTCATCCACCGGCAGTCCCAACTGCTGCTGGAGAGCTTTCTTGTTCTTCACTTTCTCCTTACGGAAGTTCTTTGCGTTATAGTGCTGCTCAATATATGGATCCGTCTCCGGATTGAATTCCTCGTAATCGATGCCATTGACAATTCCCCGCAGACTCCCGGCTCTGGCACGCATCAGGCCGTCCAGCCCCTCGCCGTAGAAGGGCATCTTGATCTCCTCTGCATAGGTATTGCTCACCGTGGTAATGGCGTCCGCATAGACAATACCGCCCTTTAACAGGTTGCCGTCCTTGTAAGCCTCCAGTTTATCCGGCGTAAAATAATAATCAGAAAGTCCGGTAAAGCGCTGAATGGTTTTCACATCCCAAACACCCTGGAACTTCAGGTTATGGATGGTAATTACCGATTTCATATTGCAGAAAAACTCGCCCCCACGGAAACGGTCCTTCAGCAGCACCGGTACCAAACCGGTCTGCCAGTCGTGGCAGTGTACCACATCCGGCTGGAATCCGATTACCGGAAGGGCTGACAGTCCTGCCCAACAGAAGAAGCAGAATTTTTCCAGATCCCAATACCAGTCGCCGTAGGGCTTTTCACCGTGGAAATAGCCTTCATTGTCGATAAAATAGAAGGTAACTCCCTGGTACACATACTGAAGAATTCCCACATAGCGGCTCTGCCCCAAATAATCCATGTAGAAATGATTGACATACTGCATCTGGCTGCGCCACTCGTCTTTAATGCAGAGATACTTGGGGATCATTACCCGGACATCGAAATATTCCTTATCAAAGTATTTGGGCAGAGAACCCACAACGTCTGCCAATCCCCCCGTTTTAATAAAAGGCACCGCCTCTGAAGCCATAAATAATATTTTCTTCATCCGAACCTCCCTCTCCTGTCATACAGGCAGTAAATGCTCATCAATCTATACCCTCCGGGTATACCGCAATTCATGCCCTTTGGGCGGGGGCGCTTCGCGCCTCAATGTATAGTATACATTATTTTGGGGGAATTAGGAAGTTCTTTTTTATATCTTTTTGTATTCCAGCAAAATCTGGTCCGCAATCAGGGCAATAAACTCTGAGTTGGTAGGCTTTCCTTTTCCGGTGCTGACCGTGTAACCGAAAATCTGATCGATAGTTTCCAGTTTTCCTCTCCCCCAGGCCACCTCAATGGCATGACGGATGGCCCGTTCCACCCGGCTGGCCGTGGTCTGATGACGCTTGGCAATGGTTGGATAAAGAATCTTGGTCACAGAGGTCATCATTTCCTGGTCCTTAACCGTCATGGAAATTGCGTCTCTTAAATATTGGTATCCCTTAATATGGGCCGGAATTCCCAGTTCGTGAAGCATTTTCGTAATATCGGTCTCCAGATGTTCCTCCATATATGCCTCCCGGTCCTGCTTACATCCCTTTTCCCTCTTCTCCGGCGCAAAAGATTTCCCTGTCCGCGGAAGGGATTGTTTCCCCACTGTGCGTATTTTACTCACAAGGGTATCCCTGTCAAAAGGTTTCATCAGATAATAGTTCGCGCCGGCCCGAAAAGCCTCCTCTGCCATCTGCTCTCCCGCTACGGAACTCAGAATGATAAAAGCCGGGATTTTCTTCAGAGATTCCGACTGCTTAATCCGCTCTACCACGGAAATGCCGTCGATTTTGGGCATAATAAGGTCCAGCAGAACTACGTCGGGGCTTTTGTCCGTAATCATATGAAGAGCATCCTCTCCATTCTCGGCCTTTCCAATGACGGACATGTCTTTCTCCTGTCCCAGAATTCCCTCCAGCGTGTTCAAAACCATAGGGTTGTCATCCACAATCGCAATACTTAATTCTTTCATAATCATTTACCTCCCTGAATGTGTTGTGCCTGATCATATCTTTATTTGCCAACGGGTACATTATACTCATCCATTTTTTACCTTTGCAACTGGTTATGACCGCAAGATTAGACACAAGAGCAATAAAAAAACGCCGTGATCCGCAGTTTCTCAACTGGGTTCGCAGCATTTTTTGTCAATATGATACAAACGTCAAAAATTTATGGGGGGCTGTGCTTGCACAGGCAAACATGACTTTTGGACGCGCAAAACGCCTTCTGACGCCTTCCTCTCAACATGCGTAAAACCGTCTTTTAATTTTTTGCAATCACCTTCCGGAACTGGATATAAAAAAGGATGGCGGTAAAGGTCACCGCAATGGTATCGGCTATGGGCTCTGCCATATAGACGGCCCTGGTCATCATCGCTGAACTTCCGTTCAAAATTCTGGGCATAATATAAATCAGGGGAATCAGCAGGATAAATTTCCTGACAACCGCCACCACAATAGCCTCCTTGGCTTTTCCCAAAGCATTGAAGGTCATTTGACAGGCCATCTGGATTCCAAAAAGGAACATGGCTCCCATGTAAATTCTAAGAGCTGTTCCGGTAAATTCTACCAAGGCCTCATCAGAAGTAAAGATTCCGGCAAAAACACCAGGAGCAGCCATTACCAGCACCCATAAAAGAACGCTGTAGCAGAGACTGCATTTTAGCAAAAGGAAGTAGGCTTCCTTCACTCGCTTTGTATTTCCTGCGCCGTAGTTATAACTGATAATAGGCTGCGCGCCCTGCCCCAGGCCCTGAAGAGGCAGCATGGCAAATTGCATTACGCTGGTCAGAATGGTCATAGCGCCTACCGCAATATCCCCTCCGTATTTCAAAAGGGAGGAGTTAAAGCAGACAGAAATCACGCTTTCGCTTGCCTGCATGATAAAGGTGGCAGTTCCCAGCGCCACGCAGGGAAGAATCACTTCAGTCTGAAGCTTCAGGTTTCTGGCTTTAATCCGCAGGAACGTCTTTTTTCCAAAGAGAAAACTCAGGACCCAAATACAGGAGATAGCCTGAGAAATGATGGTAGCCCACGCCGCTCCCGGAACGCCCATGTGAAATCCGAAAATCAGAATAGGATCCAGAATAATGTTGCAGACTGCTCCGATCAGAACGGAGAGCATACCGGTTCTGGCAAATCCCTGGGCCGTAATAAAGGAATTCATCCCAAGGGTAAGCTGCACGAAAATGGTTCCCAGAGCATAGATATTCATATAACTAACCGCGTAGCCGATCGTATTTTCGCTGGCCCCGAAGGTCATAAGAAAATCCCGGTTCCAGATTAAAAGCACCGCGGTCAGAATAGCAGACAAAATCACCTGGAGAACCAGGCAGTTTCCCAGGATTTCTTCCGCCTCATTCTGATCTCCCTTTCCCATCGCTATGGATGCTCTTGGGGAACCGCCGTAACCCACCAGAGCCGCGAATGCAGACACAATCATAATAATTGGCATACATACGCCTACGCCGGTCAGGGCCATAGCTCCCTCCCCGGGAATATGGCCGATATAAATACGGTCCACAATATTGTAAAGCATATTAATCAGCTGAGCAGCCACCGTAGGAAGGGCCAGCTGCAGAAGCAGCTTTCCCACCGGTTCTGTTCCCAAGAATTTCTTATCCTTTTCCATATTTTCATTCTTTCCTTTCCAGGGCTATTGCCGCATTTTCAAAGATTCGTTGAAACAGAGCGTTAAACTGCCCCACCTCCTCCGGTGAAAAATCCACAAAAAGCTCTCTCAAGTACTCTGCCCGAACCTGGGTAATGGCCTGAATTACTTCCTCCGACTTTCCCGCCAAATGCAGGTGCAGCTTTCTGCGGTCTTTTGGGTCCTGACTTTTTTCGAGATATCCCCTTCCCAGCAGGTCCTCCACCGCCTGAGATACATTTCCCTTCTGCAGCATACGCAACCTGACAATATCTCCCGCCGTATCTTTTCCGGGATGATTGCTCAGAAAGGCCAAAATATCCGTCTCAATCTGCGTTAAACCGTATCGTCCGCAGACCCGGCTGATACGCGCTTCATAGAGTTTTCTGATGCGTCTGGAGTCGGTTAAAAAGTCCGTACCATTCATCGAGTTCCTCCTCTGTTCCATTTTAGTTCTTTTTAGAACTATTATAGTCCACTTTTTTTCAAATGCAAGTTTTTTTTGATGATTCTCAAATCTTGACACCTTTCCCTCAAAATGATACTCTTATCATTATGAATCCGTAACTGTTCAGACGATTAAGTTTTTTGCCCCTTCTTTCTGCTGATCTGGGCTGTTACAGAATTTATTTTAACGAACCACTTACGGGAGGAGACTTTATGAATAACAATGGAAATCTGGTGGGACTGGGAATTATGGCTGTTGCTGCCGTCGCGGTAGCTGCAGGCTCCCAGCCCCTTTATAATGCCATCCAGGAGTCCCGGCTTAAAAGCGCTGCCGGCGGAGAAGAAATTCGTACGCTGACCGGACAGGCAGAAGGTTATGGAGGCCCTATTTCCGTAACCGTAACTGCGGCCGGGGACCGAATTATTGATCTGGAAATTACAGGATCAGATGAAACTCCGGACATCAGCGGTACTGCTATCTCATCGCTTCGGACAGCCATTGTGGAGAATCAGGGGCTGGATGGCGTGGATGCGGTTTCCGGTGCCACCTGGACTTCCAACGGTGTCTTTGACGCCATCCGTACAGCCATGGGCGAAGCGGTAGAGGAGGATACCGCTCTGGCATCTCAGGAGGAGATTCAGGCCAGCGAACTCACTCATGGTCTTGGATTTTACTCAAACGGCCGCCTGGGGCCTGGTTCTGATGACCAGGGTACTGGTGTTTACAGTTTCAACGAAGTAGTGGCCTACGTGTTGTTTGATAATGAGGGGACTATTTTGGATTTGGAGGTAGATCAGCTTGAGGTTGCCACCCCCAATTATGATGGTGAATCCATGCCCGGACTGACCGGTTTCCCCGGACAGAGCTACAACGCTGATACCGATCACGATGCTGTGGTAGACACGATTTTAGAACAGACCGAAGACAGCTTTCTGTCTGATGTAGACTCCTGGCAGACTAAGAGGGAACGTGGTTCTTCCTACAAACTGAACTCCGGAACATGGACCGATGAAATGGACATTTTTGAAGAGTATTTTAAGGGAATGACCGTTGACCAGCTTCAGGCCTGGTATTCCAAGTACTGCTCTGACGTCAATGGAAGGCCTCTTTTCGGCACTTCCGAAAACGAGGAGGATATCGCAAAGTATGAAGCTCTGAGCGATGAGGACAAAGCCGGTCTGGATGCAATCTCCGGTGCCACCATGTCCTTAAACGATTCTCACGGAAATATTTTAGGCGCTATTTTAAAGGCATATGATAATCGTCGGCCCGTTGAAGCTGAGAAGATTTCTAAAATTGGCCTTGGAATTACCAATACCGGACGCCTTGGCCCAGGTTCCGATGACCAGGATATAGGCGTTTACAGCTTTAATACTCAGGCCTCCGGCGTATGCTATGACGGAGACGGCAGGATCGCTGCAGTATATACAGATGTGATGGAGGTTGCTACTCCCAACTACGACGGTGAATCCATGCCCGGACTAACCGGTTTCCCCGGACAAAGCTATAACGCCGATGAGGATCACGACGCGGTTGTGGATACGGTTTTAGAGCAGACCGAAGACAGCTTCCTGGCCCAGATCGATTCCTGGCAGACCAAACGGGAGCGAGGTTCTTCCTACAAGCTGAACTCCGGAACATGGACCGACGAGATGAATATTTTCGAGAATTTCTTTGTCGGAATGACCACCGAAGAGGTCAGCCAGTGGTTCGCTGATTACTGCTCCGACGTCAACGGCAGACCTCTCTTCGGCGCCTCTGAGAATGAGGAAGATATCGCAAAATATGAGGCTTTTACCGATGAAGAGAAATCCAGCCTGGATGCTATTTCCGGCGCTACCATGAGCTTGAGAGACGCCCACGGAGATATTCTGGGTTCCATCGAAAAAGCCTGGACAAACGCAAAAGATACCAACATCACCGTTGGTCAGTAGAACCATAAAATTGATATTTTTTAAGCAGTCGTTCAATCTGCTGATTCAAATTTTCAGGCTGCCTGCATGATGTTTTCTCAGGCAGCCTGATCCATAATTTCAGGCTGCAGTATTTCTTCCTGATTCCATTCCCCGTCACCATAATTTTGACCTGCACTCTGCGCTGCTCAAAAAGAGGTATGATTACGTAATATAGTCGGTCGTCCGGAAAGGACAGGTATCCGATCGTCCTTCCTTCGGCATCTTTCAGATTCAAACGGTGGCGTCTGATCCCTCCCGGAAACAAAAGCTGACCTGGCTTCGGACTAAGTGAAGCTTCAGACATCTCTGCCATAGCAGACAGGACAAAGGTCCTGTACGTTTCTTTTTTGCTGCCTTTTTCCTCTACTTCCTCTTTTGCCAATGTTTTCAGCAGCCCGATTCCATCTATGAACTGCTGCGCAAGCAGATACGCCAGCTCTCCTTCCACAAACTGCCTTTTTTCCCGTTCTGGTTCTGCTGGAAAAGCAGTTTCGATCTCCTCTAAAATTTCTCTGACACATCGGTAAATACTGAGGTGAAAAAGCCGGAAATCCTCCTCCATCGTCCAAAGATATTTCCCTTTAGCAATGGAGAAGCTGCCCAGAATATTTCCTTCCTGATCTTCCGCATAATGGAGAATTTCCCTCTCCGTATATGCCTGAGGATTCACCGGTGCATCCCATGAATTTTCCCATGTCTTTTCTTTTTTCCGAGAGGGTTGGGAGGGAACTTCTCCCATCCGTCCCTTTAACAACGAGTAGGCCAGATTAATCTTCTGAGCCAGCAGGATATCCCCTGTTTTTCCGTTTGCGAACACATCCGGATGTACCTGCTGCATTAGTTTTCTATACTGCTTTTTCACCTCTTCCGGTGTATTTTGGGGTGTAAGGCCCAATATATGGTAAGCTTCTTTTATGGTCAGCATGGGGACTTTTAATTCCTTTCCTTTTATATATTTTTCTATTATACTCCCATAAATTTTCCCTGTCCATCACACTCTATGCCTGCTTCTCGCGCGTCAACTGCAGTAATCCCAGCAAAAAACGGCCCGTCTGCCGGACCGTTTTTTGCTGTTTATTCCCCCTATCCTGTTTTCTATTCTTCCAGATTCAGCAGAGTAATCACAATCTGATCAGCCCCCACCTCCGTCTTGCGCTTGACAATATCTTCGATCTGTGCTCTTTGCGGATCGGTAATGGAAGAGGCATTGATTACCACATCGACTTTATCCCCGGTAATACTTACCACCGGATCCAGAAAACCTTTGGCCATTAACAGGGTCTCCGCAGCGTTTTCCTTTTCAGCAATTTCCGTCAAGTCAATCATATCCTGAATGGCCTGCTGTTTAGCCGCTTCATCGATGGATGTGCTGTTGATCAGTCCCATCAGCGTTTCCTTGTTTTTAGCCCGGATCTGTTCTCTGTTCAGCTGCACATTGGCTATGTAGTCCGCTACGTTCATTCCGCTGGTCAGCACTGCTTCTCCGGGATTTTCCAAGCCAGCCTGGGATCCTTCCGCCTGCGCCTGTTCTTCCGCTGAATCCGCCGCCGCCATTTTCGCTTCCTGCTGCCCATCATTTTGGGCCAAAGATTCCTGGGGCAGAGCCTCCTCCACCTCATCCGCTGCCGCCTGAGCTTCGTTCCCTTCCATGGGATCGTCCAGGCTGGGGATTTCCTGAAGAACCCCATCTCCTGCCTCATTCATTACCGCCTGATTTTCCGCCAAAATGTCCTCATCTGAAATGTCCATTGCGCCAGCTTCATAAACCTGGCCTTGGCCGTCAAGCTCCTGGTTTCCCGCGTAATTTAAGTACCCCGCGGCTGCAATCATCACCGCAAGCGTGGTAATGATAATCTGATTTCTCCGAAACAGCCGCTTCATATTCACATCTTTCATGTGTTCTTTCACCTGTTTTATTTTTTTCATATTCCGCACTCCTTTAATCCACCCGCTTTAATACTTTTATTTTATGTGCCGGAAGGCCAAATAATGCTTCCATCGCGGCAGAAATTTCTGCCTGAACCTGTCTGCTCCCGCCCCCATGGGCGCTGATGATGATTCCTGAAATTTCTGGTTTCAATTCCTTTTCCACCAGCGGTTCATTGCCCTGCCCTGAGCTCCCGGCAGTCAGGATCGTATTTTCTTCTGTCTGGCTGCTCTGAGACTTTCTGCTTCCGCCCTGAGCGTCTGCCTCCTCTGTCTGGCCGACGGATGTATTGGTATCTACCCGAAACACCTTTTCCTCAGAAGATTTCAGCACCACCATCACATCCACCTCTCCTACCCCCTCTACATTTCTCAGGAAGCTCTTAATCCGTTCTTCCAACTGCTTTTCATAGGTCTCGTCAGAATCCGACTCCACTGCTTTGCTGTCATCTTTCACACTCTGCCAGTCTGTTTTTTCATCTCCGCTTTGCGCAACAAGGCTGTTCTGATCGCCCTTTTCACTGCGGTTTCCTATCGGAAGAGACAGGAGCATCAACACCGCTCCCACCAACAGCAGCAGTATCCACTTTGTTTTCGTCATCGTGCCACTCCACTGTGACTTCCTTTCCTTTAAGTCCATAATACCCTGCCACCTTTCGAATAAATGCGTTAAGTTTCACCCGCTCCTGCGTATCCTGAGGCATCGCCAAAGCTTCATAGTAGGACCGGCTTTCCTCCATTACCATATCTTTTCCTGTCTCCACCCGGATTTCCTCCCCTGGCTCAATCCGGATCTCCTCAACTTTTTCCTGTAGTTTCTCATCGTAAACGTTCTCATTCTCTCCCATTTTCCATTCCGCTCCAGGTCCCAACTCCATATGAATTCTGATTACACGCCCATACGTATCCTCGTTTCGCGCCTTTCCGATCTCCACCTGAATTTGAAATGGTTCATACCCTTCCGCCCGGGCCATGGCTTCTAAATCCAGACGGACCGCGTTTTCATAAGAATTAATGACCCTGCTTAATCGTTCCTCTTCCATTCCCCAGAGCCGCTTTTCAAAGTCCGCCGAATCCTGTTTAAAAGTGAACGATTGAAACAGATAGGTCAGCCTCTCCTCCAGGCGAAGACTCCCCGTTAATGGCTGAACCACCAAAAGGACCAGAACGATTCCTCCAAAAAAGCGAAGATACTTTTCATATTTGGAATCGGCCAGCAGATTGGCCGCCGCCGTAATAAAAATCATGTAATAAGTGATGTTCTGTACCCACCGGTAAATCCCTTCCATAGTCCCCCCGTCATATTGTGTAGTAATTAACATTTGTCGCCGCGCAGGTCAGGGCAATTGCCAGAATAAACAGGATCAGGGAGGCCGCCACAATCTTCAAAAGAAGCTTATGACCCTTGGCAATCCCATTGACACAGGAAACCACTCTCCGGTCGCACACCGGCTGCATCACCGCCGCCGCCGCCTGATACAATACCATTAAAACAGCCAGCTTTGCCATAGGAACTAAAGTCAAAATAAGCAGTACCGCCACCGCCGCTGCTCCCATCGTGTTTTTAATGAGAACGCCGGACCCCAGCACCACCTGGGTCAGCGCATTTGCCCCTGAACCCACCCCCGGAATCAGCTCCACCAGTTTTCTAATTCCTGCCTGTCCCGCGCTGTCCGCATAAGGCAGCACCATGCTTTGAATGATATGAAAGCCAAGGATCAAACCGGTCAGAGTCTTCAGAATCCATCCAACCGCCTCCTCCAAAAGCTCTGTCATCCGGGTGAAGGTTTCCTCCTTTGCCACATGTCCGGCCAGAACCAAAAGCACATCAATTCTCACCATCGGCAAAAGAATATTTTTGCAGATCCATGAGACCAGGGTAACCGCCGCCATCATCACTTCATAAAGGGCAGCTGCTGACAAACTTCCTCCGGCGAATGCCACCGCCATAAAGTAAGCAGGCATCAGAACCCGAAGGAAAGAAAAAATTTGCTCCAGAACCTTGGCTGCAATCTGAAGGCTGGCAAAAAAGCTGGCTGCCAGACAGGTAAACAAAAGCAAATAGGTAACAAAAAATCCGGTTTCCGAGATGTGACTTCCGCGGAAAACGGATGAAAAATTAGAAAAAACCGCTCCCACAATTCCGATCATTACAACCTGCAGCAGCAGTCCGCCTCCTGCCTCTATTTCATTTAAAAGGCTGTTTTTCATCCCTTTTCCCGCTTCATAAGCCGCCTGGGAAAATTGTCCTGTCAAAAGAGACTTCATCAGAGAGAGAAATGAAAAATCCGCCTGTCCCTCCCCCAAACTTTGACGCAGATAATTTTCAATTTCTTTTACTTCTTCCCCAATTCCCAGAAGCTCTATTTCGCTCATCGCATGATCATTTTGAGACGAATCCTGCCCTTGCTGCCAGGACGCTTTGACCTCTATCCCGCTTCCTAAAAGCAGGCAGACCAGAAAGAGCAGACAGGCTCCGACTCTTGTTGCCTTCATACCAAAAATACCTGCAGGGTTTCCAGCAGCGCCAGCAAAATCGGAGTGCTGATGGCCAGAATTGACAGCTTTCCAAAGATTTCGATTTGTCCTCCCAAAGCTCCGAATCCGGCGTCCTTGCAGATTCCGGATGTAAATTCCGCGACATAGGTAATCCCGACCATTTTCATCAATGTAGTCAAATAGATTGGATTTATTTTTATGTAGCTTTCGATTTGACGAACCGTTTCCAGAATAGATTCCAATTTGGATATTCCATAAAAAAAGATGAAAAAGCCGGCTGCCGACGCCAGATAGGTTGCGTACTCTCCCTTCAGCCCTTTTAGCTGAACTGCCAGAAGAACCGCTGCCACACCCGCCGCGCTGATGGTAACAATGGTCATTGCCGCACCTCCCTGTTACAGAGCGAATAGATTTCGAATGGTTTCAAACAGCTCGTAAATATAAGGCACCATCCAAAACAGCACCAGAACCAATCCGGCCAGACTTGTCAGGAAAGCCTGCTCGTCCCTTCCGCTGTGTTTTAGCACCTGGCACACAATGGACACCAAAATGCCCACCGCAGCGATACGAAATATCAGGTTTACACCCATAACTGCCTCCTTACTCCTGCCTCCATTTGGGACGGCTACATCATAATAATGACTAGGAAAATGCCTCCCATTACTCCCATGCTGGTATAAAGCCGGCATTTTTCCCGTTTATGTTCCCTCAAATCAGCTATTGTCAAATCCGCCTGTTCCAGATAGAGGAGAAGCATCCTCTCCTGCATGTCCACATCCAGATATCCCAGATGATTCCCCAGACTTTTTAGCTGAGCCAGGTCTTCTCCGGAAAGCGCCAGTCCCCGGTTCTCCTCTGTCTGTTTCAGTTCGCTGTTCCAGATTTCCCTAAGACTTTCTCCTTCCTGTATGAGAATCCGCCGGGAAACCCTCTCAAAAAAATCTCCCAGCAGACCGCCGCCTCTTTTTCCCACCCGTTCCAGCGCTTCCGCCAACGGCGCATGGCTATAGACGATCTCTCCTTTCAGAAAATAGATCAGCTGTCTCAGATGCTCCATCTGTTTCAGCCGCTCCTGCCACCTCCCCGCCATCCAAAACCCCAGCCCTGAGGAGGAAATGACCACCAAAAACATACCGATCCATTTCATTAACCTTCCTCCCCGATTTCAATATTTTGAAGCCAATGGCCTTCCCGGTCTAAAATGCGTATCGTCCGCCCTTTTAATGTCCCCTTCTCCAAAATTATATATCGTTCAAAACACCCCTCGTCCACCAGACGTCCCAGGTCCTTCTTCTCCTTTACGTCTTTAAAGGATGTCCCATGGGCAGTTGCGGCGATCGCGCAGCCACAGTTTCTGACATAATCCAAAGCTTTGGCATCTTCACTGCCGCCAATTTCATCCACCGCCACTACCTGGGGCGACATGCTGCGAACCAGCATCATCATCCCCTGCACTTTTGGGCAGCAATCCAGGATATCTGTTCTGGGGCCCAGGTCGTTCTGAGGGATCCCCTGATAACATGCCCCAAGCTCTGACCGCTCGTCTACCACCCCAACCGTCATTCCCGGAATGCCGGGGCCTCCCCATGAGATATGGCGTATAATATCCCTCAGCATTGTTGTCTTTCCCATTCTGGGCGGAGAAATCAAAAGAGTATTAAGAAAACGGCTTTCCCCCGTTTCCTTTTGATACAAGAACCCCATCAAATCATCCGCGCATCCGATGATCTGATGAGCGATCCGCACATTTAAAAAAGAAATGAATTTCATCAGCCGAATCTCCTGATTTTGTACCACCGTTCTTCCCCCGAGACCGATTCTGTGTCCTCCCTGAATGGTAAAAAAGCCCTGGCGGATTTCTTCTTCCGCCGCGTACAGTGAATAACTGCTCATATACTCTACAATTTGTGAAAGCTGCTCAGGTGAAATGATGCACAGCGCACGTTTTCCCTTCCCTTCCAACTCCAACGGCTCCATTTCTTCTGTTTTCAGCAGTTCTCCCCCTATACCAATGGCGTATTCCCTTCCTCCACATACCAGCAGCGCCGGTTTTCCCGCCCTCAGCCGGATTTCCTGCAACTGAGAAAATTTTGCCGGAACCTTCCCTAAGATCTGTCTCAGTTCTCTAGGAAATATTTTTAATATCTCTTCTTTTCGTTCCAATCTCCTCACTCCTTTATCTCAATATATGAGAGGGGACAGGTTTTATGACTGAGCCGCCCATAAAATAAGGCTGCCCCAACGGAATCTCTTCCCGCGGGACAGCCCTGAACCCTATTTACATTTTAATCCAATCAGCTGTCAGTAAAAACCTACCCTCCTTCCATTTATATAACGATCTTTCCCTTAATTTTCCTCTTTCAATCAACCGATTTTTCCTGTTATTTCCTTTTCCTTCACGTCTACCAAAATAATATCCTCCCCCACCTGACAAATATCACAAAATGGTATCACATACTCCTTTTCCCTTCCCAGAAATCCACAGATGCAGCCCGGTCCCGGCACAATCAACGCCAGCAGACAGCCGGTTTTCATGTCAAAATCCACATCCCCCGCAAATCCAAGACGTTTGCAGTCCTTTACATTAATAATCTCCTTCTGTTTCAGCTCGCTGATTCGCATAGTTTGCCGCCATATTCCATTTTCTTACAGTATATGAGAATGCTCAGAAAATTTTCGTCCTTTCACTATTTTGTGGAGCCGGTCATCTGTCCCGAACTTCTTTTTTCTGGGATCTCCTTCTGCGCGATAGATCATGAGCGTTTTTAAATCAAATACGGAGCTCCAAACCGTTTGAAAATCCGGGTCATCATATTGACACATAAATCCGTAATCGCCTCTTAGGAGCTGCTTTGTCGTTTCAATATAATCTTCCTGAATGTGGGGTGAAAAACCGTCTATTACCGTTTGGTATCGCCTGTCGGAAAAATAGTCGTCTCCATTTGCCCTATCAAAAGGCTTCATTTCATCGGAAGTAAAACTATTAACGGCGCATACAATTTTATCTTTACTAAAGTAAAGAGCCTTTCGTATTTTCTTCGCCTCAGGTGTGCATTCTATAACCGCCATTTCCCCGGTCTTATCCGCAACTAAAATGTTGCCGTTCGAAGCTATTGGCAACTCCATAAGCAGAGAAATGGCGGTTTTCGTTGTGTCCGCTTTTTCAAGCAAATATCTTACAATAAAGCAAGAATTAAAACCTGCCTGTATTTTGTCAAGGCTTGTCATCACAAAAGTCATGGCAACCGCCAAACCGTGTTCATTTAAGCCTTCTTCCCCATTAATCAAGGAGGATGTCGTAAGATTAAATTTATTTCCGTTAAATGGAGCATATATTTCACTTTTGCTTCCATTTTTCAAATATGGCGGCAGATCATTATTTCTGCCATAAATTACTTGTCCCCCTTTGGTATAGGCAAATGCGGTACAACCTCTAATTTCCACAGGTATATTTTTTTCCAGATTATACATGCAACAGCCCATACATAACATCCACGAAACAAAGGTGTTATAGTCCGCGCCTATGGTATCGCACACGCCTTTTATTTCCGCGCACACTTCGGGGAAAAAAGCTTTCAATATTTTTTCACTTTTTATTCCATGCTCAAGCTGAAATTGATCGAGGTGTAATGGAAAGGAAATATTGCATTTTTGAAAAATTTTTCCCCGATTGACCCCCATTTGATAATGACCGCCTTTTAACCGCAAGTGGTACATGAGTTATTCTCCTTTTCTAATAGCAATCCACACTTCTGAATGTCCGCTGACAGGCGTTTCCTCACAAATAGGATACACTTCTATGTCCGGGAGTCCGGCATATTCATATCCTGAAAATGGCAGCCACTCCGTATAAAATCTTTTGAAAATGCTTTGTACCTTTTCTTTGAAATAGCCGTCATTTTCAAATACCACCCATACAGCCGCCGGTATTTCAAGTGCAAACATACCATCAGGAACCGGCGCATCTGTAGCCGCTGCGATGTAGTAAAAAAAGCTTTTGGGATTCTCATACACGCTTACGCCCAATATCCCCTGCGGGGACCGATTCGCTAACTTGCATATTTCAGAAAACAAATTGCCGCTTAAAACAGATTGCCAAAATTGAGGAATATTCTTCTGATTTTCTTCCATATCCGCAGACAGCGGAATACGAACCCCTACCATTCGCATTGAACCTTTTTCCGCAATATGATATGACATAGCATTTCCTCCTGTCACTTTGACCGCAAACCGGATTGCAGGGTAAGCATTTAATGTGCTGCCTATATTTCGGGCGGCAGACGGCGTGATGTTGTGAACGCTTTGAAATGCCCGATTAAACGAAGTCGGAGAAGTATATCCATACTTCAAGGCAATATTAATCACTTTCTCGTCTGTTCTTTGTAATTCAAATGCCGCTTGCGTCATTCTTCTTCGCCGGATATATTCTGATAAGGAAATCCCCGACACATACGAAAAGATCCGCTGAAAATAAACGGAAGAACAACAAGCTATCCTGGCGGCTTCATCGTAAGATATATCATTGTCCAGATTGCTTTCTATGTAATCTATAGCCGCGTTTAGCCTTTTTAACCATTCCATCCATTTGCCTCCTTTATTGAAGCATACACGCAAAAAAAGGAATTTTCCTCGCTTTTCATGTCCATTTTTGTAAACTTATTTTTCCCTGCGCTGGCAGCCGTTCCGAATGTCCTGAAAGGTTTCGTATATAAAAAAATATGTCGCAAACCTTTTGGGTAAGCAACATATTTCTTTTCCTTTTGTTTGAAAATTTCTCACAGCATCTTTGCACACTCAGAGAATCGGAGTGCCGCTCAGCTTCTCACTCTTTAAATCTTCATAAAAATGGTAAAAGGCGCAACGCACATACGGCAGAATCCAGAACATACCGATTCCATAGGAAATGCCTCCTAATATATACCAGCCAATAAAGCTGCAGCACAAACAAAACAGTCTGAATCTGCGTTTCTTAGTTAATATCAGGCTTTGCTTCATACACTGGACAGCCCCCAGATGGGGCTGGTCAACCAGGATATAAGGCGCAAGCCCGAAAAGCAAAAATATCAGAAGGATTCCCGCCATATACCACAGATAGGCCCCCACAACCGCCCCGGCTTCAAGCAGTGTAAAATCGTCTGCTGAGCTGCTGACAAATACAGCAATCACGTAAGGAACGGCAAAAAAGAGCGTCATCAGCAAATTGAACAGACCAATTACAATCAAACGCCAGGCCAGGCCTCCCGTGAACCCGGAAAACAGGTCAGTCATGGAAACCTTTCTGCCATGCACCGCATGGTGCGCCTGTTGAATCAGCCCGCCCTCCAAAAGCCAGAAAAGCGCGCCGGCCGCCACAACCAGCAGCGTGATTACAAGGGCAAAAAGGGTCAATATAATCACGGCAGCTCCGTAGCCTGAGGAAGCCAGCGCCACGGTCTGTATTCCCAAAAGCACCAGCCCCACGAACAACACAAACATCAGGACAATACCCACAAGAGAATCCACCATCGATCTCATAAAGCCTGTGGCCGCCATTGTGCCCATCTGACGTCCCATAGAAATCCTGGCCAGACGGCGATATTCTGAAGCACGCTTCATGGCAGAATCACCTCCCGCCAATCCGTGTTGCGACATCTGTGGTTACGTCCACCAATCCGGCTGCGTTCATTACCAGCAGCAAAATAATGGAAATTACATTCAGCGCAATTCCGACGCAGGAAAGAATCAATCCAACTTTTGCCTGAGTATTCATCGGCTCATCCTGCCTGGATAATAAAGCAAAAATAATACCCAAGGCTCCCAGGGCGATTCCCACATAACCACAACAACAGCAGACCAGGGAAAGAATTCCCATCACCAGGGAAGCAATGGACATACCGTTCCCCGTTTTTTTCGGAGGGGAAGCCGTATCCCTGGTATCCCCATAGCCGCCCTGCCAGGGCCCCTGGGCGTTTTCTGCCGGGGACTGCGGAGACTGAAACGATTCCATACGGGGCGTCTCCGGCTGAACGGACTCCATTCTGGGCGTCTCCGGCTGAACAGACTCCATTCTGGGTGCCTCCGGCTGAACAGACTCCATTTCGGGTGCCTCCGGCTGCTTCTCCTCAGCTACAGGAAGCCGCTCGCCTTCCGCTGCTCTCTCTTCCGCTTGAACGCTCGCTTCTTCTATACTGCTATCTGAAACTGTACGGTCTAAAACAGATTCATCCATCTCAGATTCCGGACTCAGGCCTTTTTTCTCTTCTTCCATCCAGTATTCTCCTTTCGCCATCCTGTTGTTTTCCGTCGCACTTTAAAGTATGCCCTTCGGGCGGAAGCGCTCCGCGCTTTAAAGTATACCCTCCGGGTATACCGTAATTTATGCCCTTCGGGCGGAAGCGCTCCGCGCTTTAAAGTATACCCTACGGGTATACCGTAATTCATGCCCTTCGGGCGGAAGCGCTCCGCGCTTTAAAGTATATCACAGGATGCTGGAAAACACAATCTGCCAAATGATCTCGCCGGATATTACAGTTCCATTCCGCACTGGGTACAGTTTTTCGGAACTGCCGCCATCGCCCGTCTGTCAGTCTCTGCCATCTCATACAGCCGGTACCCTCCGGCCAAGTTGAAAGTCTCCGCTCCATGCTGGGCCAGAATCCGCTGAGCCAGATAGCCCCGCAGTCCAATTTGGCAGGTAATATAAATCTTTTTGGTCAAATCCAGCTCTTCCAGACGTTCCCGCAGACTGTCCAGGGGAATATTCTTAAATCCTGGTATCGCGCCATTTGCATACTCCGCCTCTGTCCGCACATCCACTTTTTGGGCGTCCTCCGGGATCTTCTCCAGATCTTCCAGATAGAACGGCTTCATCAGCCCCTCCATCATATTCTCAATCACATATCCCGCCATATTCACCGGATCCTTTGCGGATGAGAAAGGCGGAGCGTAGGCCAGCTCCATCTCCTGCAGATCTTTTCCGGTCAGCTTAAAACGAACTGCGTTTGCAAGGTCATCAATGCGCTTGTCCACTCCCTGGCCCCCTACGATCTGGGCTCCTAAAATCACACCGGTATCCGGGTCAAAGAGAGTTTTTACCGTCATCATATCGCCACCGGGATAGTAGCCCGCATGACAAGCCGAGGTAGTAATCGCTTTCCTAAAGGGACGTCCTTTTGCTGAAAGCGACTCCTCCTTTTCACCGGTTACGGCAACTGTCATATCAAAGAACTTCATAATAGAAGTGCCCTGGCTTCCTTTATATATACTGTGCCTTCCGCTCAGATTATCCGCCACAATTCTTCCCTGTTTGTTGGCAGGTCCTGCCAGCGGAATCAGCGTTTGTTCCCCACTGACAAAATTGCGGACCGACGTTCCGTCTCCAAGTGCATATACGTCTTCTGCGGAAGTTTCCATATATTCATTCACCAGAATCTCTCCTCTGGTCCCCAATTCAACTCCGCTGTCCTTCAAAAATCCGGTATCAGGCCTTACACCGATAGAAAGAATCACCATATCTGCCGGAACTTTTCTTCCATCCGCCAAAATGACTCCCTCCCGGTCCATAGATGTCGCCGTCTGGCCAAGATAAAGCCCCAGCCCTTTTGCCCGGATATAATTGTGGACTCCGTGAGCCATATCCATGTCAATCGGAGGCATAACATGAGAAGCTCCCTCTACAATCGTTACCTTCAATCCACGATGGGCCAGATTTTCCGCCATCTCCATTCCGATAAACCCGGCTCCTATCACCACGCAGGATTGGGGCCGATGCTCCTGTATAAAATGATAGATTTTATAAGTATCCGGAATATTCCGCAAGGTAAAAACATGATTTTCCTCCATGCCTGCTATTTTAGGGCAGACAGGAGCCGCTCCCGGTGAAAGAACCAGTTTATCATAATGCTCCTCGTAGATCTCTCCGCTCCGGTTTACAGTGACAATTTTTCTCTTTGTGTCTACTGAAACCGCTTCATTTCCCGTACGTACGTCCACCCGGAAGCGGCTGCGGAATCCTTCCGGTGTCTGCACCTGCAAAGCTCCCTTATCCTGGATCACGCCTCCTATATAATAGGGAAGTCCGCAGTTGGCATAAGAAATGTAATCCCCTCTTTCCAACATGATGATTTCTGCGTTTTCATCCAATCTGCGCAGGCGCGCCGCCGTTCCTCCGCCCCCCGCTACACCGCCTACAATTATAACCTTCATCGTAACTGCTCCTCTCTTTTAAATCGAGTAGGAGGCGGTGATTAGCCGCCGTCCTCTCACACCACCGTGCGTACCGTTCGGTACACGGCGGTTTCAATAGTTGACATGCAGTGACTGATAGGCTGCGGCTATGTCATAAAAGCCCCAGTTTATCAGTCTTTCTTTACTTAATGCCCAGTTGACCGCCTTGTTTCCGGCATTGAACCAGTATCCTTTGCGGTCGTAGGCTATTGTTGCCGCATAATGGCTGTTCACTCCCAGTCCGATTAGTTTTCTCTTCCTTGTTCTGGGCAGTTTCCATTATTTCCAGATACACATCCGTATCCGCCGGTACAGCCATCACAGGTTCAGCAGTATCGTATGGTTCATCGTGTCAAAGTATTTCGATAGGTCCAGGACCACCGCCCTCGTATATCCCTGTCCGATATACTCTTTTATCTTTAAAATGGCGTCTTTGGCTCCCCGGCCCGGACGATAACCAAAGCTGTCCTCCGAGAACAGAGGTTCATAGATTGGTATCAGCTGCTGGGCCATTGCCTGTTGGATGATACGGTCAATGACGGTAGGGATACCAAGCTTTCTTATCCCTCCGTCCGGCTTCGGAATCTCCACCCGCCTGACCGGTGAAGGGGTATATTTTCCCTTCCGGATTCTCTCTACCAGTCCGTGGTTGTTCTCCCTCAGCCATGGCAGTGCCTCTTCGATGGTCATCCCATCGACTCCAGGCGCTCCCTTGTTTGCCTTCACTCTCTTGTAAGCCCTGTTCAGGTTGTCCTTATCCAGTATCCTGCCTAAGAGGTCCGGCTCCGCACTGTCCCTTTCCTTCCATATCCGGTTGAATGAGCGGTGCGCTCTCACATTCCCTTTGCGTTCCGCGCTATCTCTTTGCGAGCAGCTTTCTCTGTTTTCCGTACCCATCTGCTCATTCCTCCTTTCCCAGTCGTACTAAAGACTCCTATTGATTCAGCCCTTCACTGAAAAAAACTCAGCTACTACGGCCTCTGCTGACTTCTGTATGTTCAGCGTTACCTCACGATAACGGTTACCCCTTTCGGAGCGTTCCATACAGACCTCCCTGGGTACCACACGTTTCTTTTCCTCCATCCATCTGCCGCATTTACTGCACATGATTCCGTGTAGTTATCGGGCTTCATCTTGAGTAGCAGACTTACCCTCATGCACAGCCTTCTATACGATTTCTGTTCGTCAGACCAGAGGTTTGCCCGTGGGTTCGTAGGTTCCCCACATCCGGCTTCCTTCAGATTTGCAGTCACCTGCAACACCCTTGCCTTTGGCTGTATCCTTCCCACTACCGGGCGGATTCGGGACTTGCACCCGTTAGAAACGTGCGCCGCCAGGCGCACTACTGCAAAAAAACGTCGTCCCCGAAGTTTTTCAATCTTCGGGGAGCGACGATTTTCCCATTTCTTTCTATGTTCTATTCCCGTTTTTTAGAACAGAGCCACGACAGCTCCATTATATGTGGCGTCGATAAATTCCTTCACCTCATCGCTGCAAAGAGCCTGAACCAGCGCCTGAATCTTCTCGCTGTTCTCATCTCCGGACCTTACCGCCACTACATTGGCGTAGGTCTGCGCAGCAAGAGAGTCAGAAGTTTCCGCTGCCAGAGCCTCGGATACGTTCAGTCCCGCCTCCAGGGCATAATTTCCGTTAATGATGGCAATATCGCAGTCGTCCATGGTTCTGGGGATCATGGCCGCTTCCATCTCAACAATTTCAAGATTTTTAGGATTCTCCTCAATATCGTTGGGCGTAGCTTCAAGTCCTGCCCCTTCCTTCAAAGTCAGCAGTCCCTGGTCCTGGAGCAGCAGAAGGGCTCTTGCCTCATTTGTGATATCATTGGGGACGAATACGGTAGCTCCGTCGGGAAGCTGGGACAGGTCCGTGGTCTTTCCCGCATAGATGCCAAAGGGCTCATAGTGAATCTCCCCGGCGCTTACCAGGTCGGTTCCGTTCTGCTCATTGTAGGATTCCAGGTACTGGATGTGCTGGAAGTAGTTGGCGTCCAGTTCTCCCTCCTCCAGGGCACGGTTGGGAAGCACATAGTCCGTAAATTCCTGAATCTGCAGGTCGTATCCTTGTTCTGCCAGAATGGGTTTTACTACCTCCAGAATCTCTGCGTGGGGTGCGGCAGTGGCACCTACAACCAGAGTCTCCAGTTCGCCGGAAGCAGCGGATTCTGCCTCGGAAACCTCGCTCTCAGCTCCTGCTGCCTCGGTCTCCTCTCCCGCAGCCTCAGTGCCCTCCATTGAGGCAGCCGTGGTCTGCTCCTGTGAGTTTCCGGAGCATCCTGCCAGTGCAGCGCAGGCTAAAGCCGCAGCCAGGGCAATGGTTCCCAGATTTTTCTTTTTCATAATTCTTGTCCTCCTCTTATTATGATTGTTTTGGGCGCGGCCGCGCCCTGTATAATCAGCTTTGTATCCGGCCAGCAACCGGACCTCAGCGGATTCTCTTATCCGTTCCCTTGGACCAGTGCATAAATCCAATCTGAATCAGCTGGACAATAATCACCAGCAGCACTACCGTGATCAGCATCATTTCTTCCTCATAGCGGTAGTAGCCATAACGGATGGCGATATCTCCCAATCCGCCGCCTCCGGCATAGCCGGCCATAGTGGAATATCCAAGGATGGTGGTGATGGAAATGGCCGCTCCCACCAGCAGAGAGGGCTTAGCCTCCGGCAGCAATACCTTCCAGATAATCTGCATGGTTGAAGCTCCCATAGACTTTGCCGCCTCGATCACCCCGGCGTTGACCTCCTTTAAGGAAGACTCCACCATACGGGCGATGTAGGGGGAAGCGGAGAGGACCAGCGGCACCACAACCGCATTTGCGCCTGTCACCTTTCCCACAATCATCTTGGTCAGGGGCAGAATCATAATCAGCAAAATGATAAATGGAATGGACCGCAGCAGGTTAATCACCAGACCCAATATCCGGTTAAAGGCGGGAACCGGCCGGATACCGTCCTTGTCCGTCACAATCAGAAGGATTCCCAGAGGAATTCCGATCAGATAGGACAGGGCGGAGGATAAAGCCACCATGTAGAGGGTTTCAATAGTTCCATCTTTTAGCATTTCAATTGTAACCGCGTTCAGTTCCATTTATCTCACCTCCTCAAAAGCTACTCCCGATGTTTTCAGGTAGTTGCGGACCCGGTTGGCGTCCACCTCATCCTCCGGAAGCTGAATCAGCATCTGGCCCATGGCCTTTCCCTCAATATCCCGGGTGTCAGCGTGCATGATGTTCACCGGCACCTTGCAGGCCAGAATCATATTGGCGATTACCGGCTCCGAGGACTCTCTCCCATCAAAGATGATGCGGATCTGTCCCGATTTTCCGAAATTGGCCCGCTGGGTATCTGCTTCGCCCAAAATCAATCTGCGTCCGATCTGGGACTTGGGTCCGGAGAAAATTTCCGACACTTTTCCGAATTCCGCAATATGGCTCTGATCAATAATTGCTACCCGGTCGCAGATGGCCTCGATGACCGCCATCTCGTGGGTAATGACAATGACCGTAATTCCCATCTCCCGGTTAATCTGCTTTAACAGCGCCAGAATGGATTTTGTGGTATTTGGGTCCAGGGCGCTGGTGGCCTCGTCGCAGAGAAGCACCTTTGGATTGGTCGCCATTGCCCGGGCGATGGCAACCCTCTGCTTCTGACCTCCGGACAGCTGGGCCGGATAAGCCTTCACCCGTTCTTCCAGTCCCACCAGCTTCAAAAGCTCCAGGGCTCTCTTCTTCGCCTCAGCCTTGGAAACCCCCGCAATCTCCAGAGGGAAGCAGACATTCTGGAGAACATTTCTCTGCTCCAGAAGGTTGAACTGCTGAAAAATCATTCCCATAGACCGCCTTGCCAGACGCTTCTGTTTTTCTGTCATGGCCGACAGATTTTCTCCTTCAAAAAATACCCGTCCCGAAGTCGGCACTTCCAGATAGTTGATACAGCGCACCAGGGTACTCTTGCCCGCTCCGGAGAGGCCGATAATTCCAAAGATCTCTCCTTTAAAAATTTCCAGATTAATGTCATCCAGGGCAGTTACCAAACCATTGGCAGTTTTAAACTGCTTGCCCAGGCCTTCCAGCCGGATGATCGTCTCTCTGCCTTGTTCCTCCATACTCCCATCCATTCCTTTCTTCGCTTTGTAAAATTGGCGGCTCGCGTAAGCGGCGTTAAGATCAGGCGCTAAGTGCTCGTAACAAAATAGGGCCGCATGTCTTGCTCAGACCTGCGACCCCTTATACCTTACGTAAAGCGACACCAATCAATTCTCAACAATCCATACAAAAGAAACTGCATTCAGTTTTTGGCACACGGAAAAGAACGGCACATCAGCATGCACATGCCATTCATCATATCCATATTCATCTCCATGGCCTGAAACTGGTTCATGAATTTCCTCCTGTAATGGTTTTCTATCATAGTGTATGACTAGGATTGACTGTAACAGTTCAGGACGGCGGGGAAACGAGAGGAAGAGCAGACGTTAAGCTTGCTTATAAGCGTACTCTTCCTCCCGTTTTCACATCGGATGGACATCCGATGCTTCTTGTTCGGTCTTTGACCGGACAAGAAGATGAGCCGTCCTGAACAGTCACGATTTATCTTATCTAAGAAGATACACTACAATGAAAGGTTTGTCAAGTTCTTTATTTCTATTTTTCCAAAGTTAACTGCACAGCTCCACAATCACCTGTGCGAAAATCTTGGCGCTGGCAAGAAGCTCATCAATCACCGCAAATTCATCGGCTCCATGCATGTGGTTGTCCGTTCCCGGGAAAGCGGCGCCGAAGGCTACTCCGTGCTTCAGCCCGTGGACATAAGTCCCGCCGCCGATGGCAAGGCAGCCTCCTTTCAGGCCGGTATACTCCTCGTAAACCCGGTTCAGTACCTTCACGAACTCAGAGTCCCCGTCCACATGATGGGGCGGAATCATGGAATCGTTGCGCAGGGCAATGCCGTTCTCAGCCATCCGGTCTTTAATTACCTTCAGGGTGTTTTCCTCATTGGAGCAGATGGGGCAGCGGCTGTCAAATACGCCTTCCAAATGCTGGTCGTCCACCGTCAGCATGCTGAAAGCCAAAGTCAAATCCCCGGAAAGTTCATCGGACCTGGAAACCCCCAGAGCCTGTCCGCTGGTGTCTCCGTGAGGCATCAGCTTCTCCAGGGCTGCTGCCGCACGAACCTGCGGGCAGTCTGCCAGAGGCAGTCCCGCAATCAGTTTCAGAAGGCCTGTCAGGGCATTTTTTCCTTCCTGAGGAGTGGATGCGTGGGCTCCCTCGCCCTGGGCCAGCACCAGGATTCCCTCCTGACGGACGGAAAGAGCGAAATGGATTCCCGTCTCCTGCTCCACCTGACGCGCTTCCTTCTCGATCTCCTCGGCCTCCAGTCCCGCCAGAATGGCCTCCGCCTTTCCTGGAACTACATTGGCCTTAGTGCCGGAAGAAAAGCTTACCAGCTTAGGCAGTGCCTCCGAAGCCTCAAAGGAACTGTCAAAATGTCCCTCCAGGCGGCCTTTCTCAATATTGACTACCGGGAACTCACCGTCCGGTGAAAAGGTCATGGGGGCCTCTTTCTCCACATCGTAGTAATGTTCAATGTCAGAGCTGCCGCATTCCTCGTCCGTTCCCAGAATCAGACGCACATTTTTGGTCAGGGGAATCCCCAGATCCTTCACGCAGCGCATGGCGTAAAGGGCGGCTACCGCCGGCCCCTTGTCATCCGCCGTGCCTCTGCCGTAAAGCTTTCCATCCTTCTCCACCGGTTCAAAGGGCTCCGTCACCGTCCAGCCCTCTCCAGCCGGAACCACATCCAGATGAGCCAGAATATCCAGCTGCGCCGGACCGTCATTCAGGTCCGCAGTTCCTACATAATTGTCGTAGTTGTTGACAGAAAAACCATACCGCTCCGCCATATCCAGAGCCGCATTCAGAGCCGCAAAGGCCCCTTCTCCGTAAGGTTTCCCGGCGCTGTAGGGCATTTTTTCACTGTTGATACGGCACAGGGCAGAAATATCCTCAATCATCTCCTGTCTGTGGCTGTCGATATAGGACTCAATTTTTTCTCGATACATATCCTTCTCCTCCAGTGCTATTTCATCATCTGAGCTAGAGTTTCATTGACCACTTTGCCGTCAGCCTTTCCCTTTACCAAGGGCATCAGTACCTTCATGACCGCACCTTTATCCTTCGGGGAAGGGGTCTCGATTCCAAGCTTTGCCAGAACCTGGCCAATCACCTCTTTAATCTGCTCCACAGACATATCCTCAGGAGCGAATTCCTTATAAACGGCAATTCTGGCCGCCGCTTCGTCCCGGATATCCTGCCGGTCCGCCGGCGCCAGATCGTAGGTTTCCTGGGTTTGCTTGATTTCCTTCTTTACAACGGCATTCTCCTCTGCCTCTGTCAGCTCCTCCCGCTTGTCAATCTGCGCATTTTTCAGCGCGGACAGCAGCATGGACAGGGAATCTTTCCGCTCCTTGTCTTTGGCTTTCATAGCCTCCACCATAGCGGCTCTTACCTGGTCAATCTTGCTCATCTTATTTATTCTCCTTTCTATGCTTTTCCGAATTCGGAGAGTTTCAGATCGGGATTGCGTTCCAGCACCATCCCGACACTCCAGCTGTTGATGAAGAGCAGCAAGGGATTTCCCTTCAGATCTTTGATCCGCTTCATATCGGATGTGCCCTGGATTCGGGCCACATCCACCTCCTGTGGATTTTCCACCCAGCGGATGTACTCAAAGGGCAGCTTCTCCAAAGCTACCTCCACATTGTATTCATTTTTCAGGCGATAGGTGAGAACCTCAAACTGCAGCTCTCCTACCACGCCCACAATAATCTCCTCCATGCCGGTGTTAAATTCCTGGAAGATCTGGATGGCACCTTCCTGGGCGATCTGGTTCACGCCTTTGATAAATTGTTTGCGCTTCATGGTGTCTACCTGGCGCACTCTGGCGAAATGCTCCGGGGCGAAGGTAGGGATTCCCTCAAACTCGAATTTTTCATTGGACTGGCACAGGGTATCTCCAATGGAGAAAATACCCGGATCAAAAACGCCGATAATGTCCCCGGCGTAGGCCTCCTCCACAATCTTGCGGTCCTGGGCCATTAGCTGCTGGGGCTGGGTAAGCCGGATCTTCTTTCCTCCCTGCACATGGTTGACCTCCATGCCCGCCTCAAATTTTCCGGAGCAGATGCGCATAAAGGCAATCCGGTCCCGGTGAGCCTTGTTCATATTGGCCTGAATCTTAAAAACAAAGGCGGAAAAGTCCGGACGGAAGGGGTCAATTTCCCCATCCAGGGTCTTTCTGGGAAGGGGCGGGGTAGTCATTTTCAGGAAATGCTCCAGAAATGTCTCCACGCCGAAATTAGTCAGAGCGGAACCGAAAAATACGGGGGATAAATCTCCCCGCTGCACCCGGTCCATGTCCAGCTCGTCGCTTGCTCCGTCCAAAAGCTCAATGTCGTCCCTTAACTGGCTGTGGAAGTCCTGTCCGATGACCGCATCCACATCCGTTCCCTCCAGCTCAAATTCCTGGCTGGCCACCTCTTTGGCTCCGCCCATAGCGGCGGTAAAGGTGGTTATCTTTCTGGTAAAGCGGTCGTAGACGCCCTTAAAGCTCTTTCCGCAGCCGATGGGCCAGTTGACGGGACAGGTGCGGATTCCCAGCACCTCCTCAATCTCGTCCAGCAACTCGTAAGGGTCTCTGGCCTCCCGGTCGAATTTGTTGATAAAGGTGAAAATCGGAATATGGCGCATAACACAGACCTTAAACAGCTTGATGGTCTGGGCCTCCACGCCCTTGGATCCGTCGATTACCATGACCGCCGAGTCCGCCGCCATCAGCGTCCGGTAGGTGTCCTCGGAAAAGTCCTGGTGTCCCGGCGTGTCCAGAATATTGATGCAGTACCCCTCATAATTAAACTGCATGGCCGAGGAGGTAACGGAGATTCCTCTCTCCTTCTCGATATCCATCCAGTCAGATACCGCGTGTTTCGCCGCCTTTCTGCCCTTTACCGTTCCCGCCAGATTGATGGCTCCTCCGTAGAGGAGGAATTTCTCCGTCAGCGTCGTTTTTCCTGCGTCGGGGTGGGAAATGATGGCAAAGGTCCGGCGCTTCTTAATCTCTTCTATCATTTGTTCTGAGGTTTGTGGCAATGGTTATGTCCTCCCTGTTTGTTCTCACGAAAAGATGGACGCATGCGGCAAAATGCCAGAACGCCCACCTGGTCTGTCACGGTTCAGGGCGGCCCCTGAACTGTTATTATTCTATTATGAACGGAATATAAAGTCAAGGCTGGCGTTTTATCCCCGACTCATCTCCAAAATCCGGTCCAAAATCCGATGAGCCGCCTCATCCTTACTCATCAGGGGCAGCTCCCTGGTCTCGTCCCTGGTAATCATGGTGATTACATTGGTATCCCCGGCGAATCCGGCTCCTTCTACCTTCAGGTTGTTGGCGATTATCATGTCCACATGCTTTTTCTCCAATTTGGCTCTGGAATTTTCCAGAAGGTTCTCCGTCTCCATGGAAAATCCGCAGAGAATCTGTCCCGGCCGCCGGTTTTCTCCCAGCCATCCCAGTATATCCCTGGTCCTGGTCAAGGGGATGGACATATCCCCTTCTTTCTTTTTAATCTTCTCCGTTCCCACTTGGGCAGGCCGGTAGTCGGCTACCGCGGCGGCTTTGATGATCACATCCTGCTCCCCGCATCTCTCGCTGACCGCTTCGAACATTTCCTGGGCACTCTCCACCGGAATCACCTTCGTAAACATAGGCGGCTGAATCTGCACCGGTCCGCTGACCAATGTCACCTCCGCCCCTCTCCTGGCAGCCGCCCTGGCAATGGCGTAGCCCATCTTGCCGCTGGAGTGGTTGGTAATAAAGCGCACCGGGTCGATGGCCTCCCTGGTGGGGCCTGCGGTCACCAGGATTTTCTTCCCCTTCAGGTCCTTTTCAAACCCGATTTCCTGGACGATATATTCAAAGAGCACCTCCGGTTCCGGCATTTTTCCCGCTCCCGTATCCCCGCAGGCAAGATACCCGCAGGACGGGGCGATTACCTCCATGCCGTACCGCCGGCAGATATCCAGATTATCCTGGAGAATGGGGTTTTCAAACATCCTGGTATTCATGGCCGGGGCCAGAATCTTTTTGCAGGTGCAGGCCATCACCGTGGTGGTCAGCATATCGTCGGCAATCCCGTGAGCAATCTTTCCGATTACATTGGCGGAGGCCGGAGCAATCATCACCACATCCGCGGCTTTTGCCAGGGCCACATGCTCCACGCTGAACTGAAAATTCCGGTCAAAGGTGTCCACCAGGCACTTGTTCCCCGTCAGAGTTTCAAAAGTGATGGGATTGATAAAGTTTACCGCGTTTTCCGTCATCAGCACATGGACGTTAGCTCCCTGCTTCACCAGCATGCTGGCCAGGGAGGCGATTTTATAGGCGGCGATGCTGCCCGTTACCCCCAGCGCCACGGTTTTTCCTTTTAAGATAGACATAGGTTCCCTCCAAGTTGTATTTTCAGGTGTTCTGTGTTAGAATTTTCGTAATATAACTGTTCAGGACGGCTCATCTTCTTGTCCGGCCAAGGCCGGACAAGAAGCCTCGGATGTCCATCCGATGTGAAAACGAGGGCAAAAGCATGCTTATAAGCAAGCTTAACGCCTGTTTTTGCCCTCGTTTTCCCGCCGTCCTGAACTATTACCTCTACTATACCACACTATTTTTTCATTGGAAAGGAGTTCCCTGGAATGATTTTAGCAATCGACATGGGCAACACCAATACCGTCATCGGCGGCATTGACGAAAACAAAACGTATTTTATTGAGCGGGTCACCACAGACCACAGCCGCACAGACACAGAATACGCCGTCAGCTTTAAAAATATTCTGGAGATGAACCACATCCTTCCTTCCCAGATTGAAGGGGCTATCCTCTCATCCGTCGTACCTCCTTTAAATACCACCATCCTGCGGGCAGCCCAGAAGGTCACCGGGCATAAGCCCCTCTTAGTAGGCTCCGGTATGAAAACCGGCATCAACATTCTCATGGACAACCCCAAAACCGTAGGCAGCGATATGATCGTGGATGCGGTGGCCGCCAGCCATGAGCATCCTCTTCCTTTGGTAGTGATCGATATGGGAACCGCCACTACCATGAGCGCGGTGGACCAGAAAGGCAATTACATCGGCGGCGTCATTCTGCCGGGCCTGAAGGTTTCACTGGATTCCTTAAGCGGAAAAACGGCCCAGCTGCCCTACATCAGCCTGGAAGTACCGGATAAAATCATTGGAAAAAATACCATCGACTGCATGCGGGCAGGCATTATCTACGGAAATGTGGAGATGATCGACGGCATCCTGGACCGGATGGCTGCGGAGCTGGGCTGCGAACCCACGGTCATCGCCACCGGAGGCCTTGCCCGGTTCATCACTCCCCTGTGCAGGCACAAGATCATCTACGATGACGCCCTGCTGTTAAAGGGGCTGCTGATTCTTTACCGCAAGAACACAGCTGAGCACAACTGGAAATAATTTCAAATTCTCTCCCGTATAATTCCGCCTAAAAACGCCCATCATTCATTTATATCCAAAAATGAATGATGCGGAGGTAACGCCAATGGCTGTTTACAAAGTGGAAATATGCGGGGTCAACACCTCTAAGCTTCCTCTTCTTACCAGTGAAGAAAAGGAAGCTTTATTCAAGCGGATTCTGGATGGCGACCAGGAAGCCAGGGAGCAGTATATCAAGGGAAATCTCCGCCTGGTTTTAAGCGTCATCCAGCGTTTCACCGGCAGTCAGGAGAACATTGACGACCTTTTTCAAATTGGCTGCATCGGTCTTATTAAAGCCATTGATAATTTCGATATTACCCAAAACGTCAAGTTTTCCACATACGCCGTTCCCATGATTCTGGGGGAAGTGCGACGGTATCTCAGAGATAACAATTCCATCCGGGTCAGCCGTTCTTTAAGAGATACGGCCTATAAGGCCATCTATGCCAGGGAGCAGCTAACCCGGACAGGTTCCAAGGAGCCTTCCCTCTCGGAAATCGCCCAGGAGGTGGGCGTTACTAAAGAAGAAATCACCTATGCCCTGGATGCCATCCAGACGCCCATGAGCCTTTACGAGCCGGTCTACAGCGATGGGGGCGATCCCCTCTACGTCATGGACCAGATCAGCGACAAGAAAAATTTGGAGGAAAATTGGGTGGAGGACTTATCCTTGGGAGAAGCTATGAACCGTCTTCCCGAACGTGAACGCCACATTATCGATATGCGCTTTTTTGAAGGAAAAACTCAGACGGAGGTTGCCCAGGAGATTCATATTTCCCAGGCTCAGGTTTCCCGCCTGGAAAAAAACGCGTTAAAATCCATGAAAAACTATCTTGCCTGACTCTCTCCCTCCCATTGCCCGAAGCCTGTCGATTGATCCTGGAGAGAATCCCCTAAAAAGGCATTGGACTTTGTCCGGGTCTATGGTAATATATGGATGTAGCCATTCTTTTATAAAGGAGGGAAATCCAGCCATATGATTACCAGTGAAAATACAAAAACCATCTATGATCTGGTTCAAAATGCCGGCCGGGAGTATGGAGACGCAACTTTTCTGCGCTATGAGGACAATGATGTCATCTACGATGTGTCCTTCGCCCAGTTTTCCGCCCAATGTCAGTCCATCGCTTCCTGGGTGCGGGCTCAGGAGGCAAGGCTTGGAAGAAAAATCCATGTCGCTCTGCTCGGCACCAGCAGCCACCACTATCTGGCGGTTCTTTTAGGCGTCATGTGCGCCGGCAGCGTATCCGTTCCTCTGGATATTCAAGTCAATCTGGACACCTTAACCGACTGTCTGAACCGCTCTGATGTAGACATTCTGTTCTACGATTGGGAACAGCACACCCTGGCAGAGGCGGCCTTTGAACGCTGTCCCGGCCTCTCATCCTGCATTTCCCTGCAGCATGGACGACATGCCTACTGCTCGGACAACATTCTGAAGGAATATTCCGGTCAATCCGTTCTGCCCGGAGCCGGACCGGAAGACCTGGCCATGATTCTCTTTACCTCTGGCACAACCGGCAAGGGAAAGGGCGTTATGCTGTCTCAGGGTAATCTCATCGACAACACCTTCTGCACCACGGAAAATATCAAGCCCGGGGAGGAGGTTTATCTGAACATTCTTCCCATTCACCACGTATTCTGCATCAACGGAGACATTCTGCTGTCCCTGCGCTACGGCAATATTCTGTGCCTGAACCGGGACCTCTCCAAGCTGACCGACCACCTTCTTTTGTTCCAGCCTACCGTGTTCCGTTCCGTACCCATGATCGCCAAATCCTTACTGGGCCGAATCGCCATTCTGGCCAAGCAAAATCCAGACAAGCCCATAGAGGAGATCCGGGATTCCGTTCTGGGTAAGCGCCTTCACCGCATTGTCAGCGGCGGCGGTTATCTGGCTCCGGATTTGGCCAAGAATTACCGTAAGCTTGGCATTTCCATCGCCCAGGGCTATGGAATGAGCGAGTGCTCTCCCAAAATTTCCGCCCCCGACTGGTCCCGGCCGGACACCATCGCCTCCGTGGGCCGCATTGTGGACGGCTGCCAGGTGCGCATTGTAGACGGAGAAATCCAGGTAAAGAGTCCTTCCGTAATGATGGGATACTACAAGGATCCGGAACGCACCGCCGAAGCTCTGACCGAAGACGGATGGCTGCGCACCGGCGATTTGGGCTATGTGGACGAAGAAGGATTTCTTTATCTCACCGGCCGTAAGAAAAATCTTATTATTCTCAGCAACGGGGAAAATGTAGCTCCAGAACAGTTGGAATACATGTTTGAGGACGAGAGGCTCATCGCCGATATTCTGGTCTTTGAGGAAAACGACGCCATCGCCGCCGAGGTTTATCCCAACTTTCCCTATGCCCAGGCCGCCGGCATCACGGATATCAATGCCGCCATTCAGGAGATTATCAAAAAGCACAATCAAGACCTTCCTTCCTACAAGAAGATCCTGATCTGTCATCTGAGGGACGTACCTTTTGAAAAGACCTCCTCCAAGAAAATCATCCGCCCGGCCTATTTTATCCAGAAAAAAGAGGAAGCCCGGCAGATGGCCAGCCTGAAGCTGCCGAAAAATGAACTCCAGACCAAACTCTACGAGCTGGCGGCAGCCGCCCTCGGACACCGCCGCTTCGGCGTTGATACGGATCTGTATGAAGCGGGACTGGATTCCCTGGGAAGCGTTCTGCTCCTTTCCGATCTGTCCTCCGCTCTGAAAGTTTCCATCACATTGGACGATTTGATGAGCTGCTCCACCATCGAAAAGCTGGAGGCTCTTTGTCTTTCTTCCGGCGAAACAAGCAAGGTGGATTATAGCGTAAGGCCTGTTTATCCCCTTACCAACCTTCAGATTTATTTCGCATATGTAATGAAGGGAAATACCACCGCCAACCTGCCCTTTTTCTTCCGTCTGGATCCGTCGGTGGACCTGGAAAAGCTGAAACAATCCGTGGAAGAGCTGTTTGAAATCCATCCCGGGCTGAAATCCGGCATCTGGATGGGCGAAAAAGCCTACCAGAACTTCCGCGACGACAGCCGGAAGGCGGATATCCCCATTGTTACCCTCACGGACGCCCAGTGGGAGGAAGTCCGGCCCACCCTGTTAAAACCCTACTACTATCTGGAAGGAGAGCCCCTCTACCACATCGGCATCTACCGGACGGATTCGGCCAACTACCTGTATTTTGACATCGCCCACATCGTGGGAGACGGTATGACCATGAATATCCTTCTGGAGGATTTAAACAATCTCTATCTGGGAAATCCTGTGGAAAAGGAGTCCTACACCCTCTTTGAGTACGTGCTGGACGAAAAGGACCGGGAAGCCAGAGGCATGCGGGAACGGGATGTAAAATACTTCCAGGATCTGATGAAGGACTTCCGTATCCGCAAGAGTATCTTAAACCGCCGGGATTTTCACAGTCTGGACCATGGAATTGACGCCGCGTTAAAGGGGCCCTTCCATCGGCTGAACCGCAAAAAGGTAACCGCTTTCTGCCATCAGAACGGCGTGTCGGAAAATGTGGTGTTCCTCACAGCCTACAACTACTGCATCGGCATCTTTTCCGGCGAAAAGGATACCATATCTTCCAGTATCCACAGCGGAAGAACGGACAGCCGCTGGAGACGGCTGGCTGGCCCCCTGTTCCTTACATACCTGTTCCGCTATACTAACATTCCTCACGAGACGGTTCCCCAGCTGTTAAAGCGGATGGGACGTCAGATTATGGAGAGCATGCGCTGCCACATTTCCACCCTTCACGGGGATGAAATGTTTTTCCAATACCAGGGGGATATCTTAAATATTGATACCATCGGAGGAGCTCCTGCCAAGCGCCAGAAGGTACAGCTGGATTCCCTTCCCTTCCATCTCCAGATATTCTGCAGCAACGAGGGCTACACCTATGAACTCCGTTACTGGGAAAACCGGTTTGACCGAGAGCAGCTGGTCATCTTTATGACCTGCCTGGAGCGGATTGTTGAGGCCATGCTGGAGGAACCCTCTGTTCGCCGGTTAAAAAAGCACCTGCCGGAGATTCTCTTCCCCAAACATTACACCATCAAAGCCAGCGCCGTCAACCGCCTGGCCGGTTTCCGCCTGATTAACGATGTGGCGGAGGATATGGATGTGAAGGCCTACGTTCTGGACGATTCCTGCTTAAAGCAGCCCTACGGCGGATGGGGGAGTCTCTACATTCTGGACCACCCCACCCTAGGATGGAAGGACAAGGTGACCAGCCCCTACAGCCCCGGAATCCTCTATCAGACCGGACTGACCGCCCGGATTCTGCCGGACGGAACCCTGGATTTGCTGGAGCAGGGGGGCCGCACCGTTATGGTGGAACGGCTTACCGGCAGAAGCTTCATCGACCTCTACTCCCTGGAGCGAGTTCTCTCCTCCCTGGAGGGCATCCACAAAGCCGAGGCCTATGTACGCTGGGGCGAGGAACATAAGCCGGTGCTGACCGCAGACCTCTACTGCAGCCAGGAGCCGGATTTGGACCGGGTAAATAAATATCTGGAAAGCCGATGGGATAAGAGTCTGCTGCCGGTGGAATTTCGGGTAATTAAAGATTAACGGAATCTTGACCAGAGCAAAATAATGGTGACTATATGATTATAGCCTGAAAAAGATAAATGCCTTGCTGGCAGCAGATGCACAGAAAAACGTTGCCATGCAAGGCATAGGCAAACCGGACAAAGGTCTCGTCCTCCCACATAAAAATATCCTATTTCTGTCCGTCTCCGGCAGCAAGCACCGCTTCCGCGATCTCCCTTCCGGTGGCACACCAGATATTCCGTTTGTTCACCTCCGCCAGAATCCGTTCCAGCATAAAAATCCTTCCCGGCGTCCCGATGATCTGCGGATCCACCTTCAAAGTAAAGCAGTATCCTTCCTCACAGCATGCCTCCAGCTCCCAGAGCCAGTTGTCCAGCACCTCATCGTAGACGGCAATCCTGGATTTGCCGGATGGAAAGGAGGGGCCAAAAGCAAAGTAGGGGAAATCCTGGGTTTCCCAGCGCATGGGAATCTCCACCAGTTTTGCCTCCGGTCTCACATAAGGCAGATCCCGGTCAAAGAAGGAATTGTCATAGAGAAATCCCTCCTCCTCCAAAAGTCCGGCAGTCTCTACCGTACAGTCTCCCTCCGGCAGCCGGAAGCCCGCAGGACGTTTTCCCGTAACCCGCTCCAGGGCCTCGATTCCCTTTTTCAGTACCTTACGCTGCTCCTCTGCCGCCAGGCCCGCGAAATCCTCATGGGCATATCCGTGAAGGGCGACTTCGTGTCCCTGGGCCGCAATCTCCCGCACTTCCTGAGGATAGTCCTCCGCCGCCATTCCCGGAATAAAGAAGGTGGCCCGGATCCCATACTCTTTCAGTGTTTCCAGAACCCGGAGCAGCCCCCTATGGGTTCCGTAAGTTCCCATAGACGTATTCTTGGGGGAACGATAGGAATCACCCATGCTGTGCCAGATATATTCATTATCCAGCTCCACGGTAATCATAGCGATAGCCGTTCCCTTTTCCGATTTCATCTTCCGCTGTTCTCTCATTTTCCCTCCTCCTAATACTCCTCTCTCCACCACGCCGCAATATCTTTCTGCGCGGCAAACCACACGTCCTTATGGCTCTTCATGTATACAATCAGCTCCTCCAGCATCTTAAGCCTTCCCGGAACCGCGATAATCTGCGGATGGAGCATGAAAACCATACAAAGGCCGCCCTGGCAGTAGCCGTCAAATTCGTGCTTCCAGTTATTTAAAATCCCCGTATAGTTGGACACCCGGCATTGTCCCTTGGGCCTTGGAGGAGCAAAGTTGTAGACAAAAGCCGGATAATCGTCCAGTTCCCATCTGGCCGGAATCTCAATAAAGTCCGAGGCTTCCCCATCAAACGCCGTCCGGTAAGGCCGGTCGTCCCCTCTCATGGAGCTGGAATACTCAAATCCCATCTCATACCAGGTCTTCACATCCTCTATTGAGAAATCGCTGGAAGTGGCGCAAAAACCCACCGCTCTCTTTCCGATAATCCGTTCAAAAGATTCCTGACTTCGCTCGATGACCTTCTTCCACTCCTCCTTCGGACGGTCCGTAAACATTTTTTTCTCATGGTCGTAGCCGTGGAAGGCCACCTCATGGCCCAAACTGTCAATCTTTTTTACCATATCCGGGTAGCGGTCCGCGATCTGTCCCGGCACATAGTAGGTGCAGGGAACCTGATAGTCTTTTGTCAATTCCAGGATCTTGTCCACTCCCTGTTCGGGTCCGTAATTGCCGTAGGAATCGCTTCTGGGCAGCGTCACCGGCCTCCAGTTGTACAAAGAATTTCCGTCCACATGGATGGTAAAGGAAACCGCCATCCTGGCCCCATTGGGCCATTTAATACCTTCATATTCAATCATGCTTGCACCTCCAGTCAGGAACAGCCGGCAAGTATCCCCCCGCCGGCCATTCCATTCAGGCATATGCGCCTGTTGTTTCGCTATTATATTGTTTTTCCCTCCCCAAAAGGCACTACAGACCAATCATAACCGCTACCGCGATGGCGATTATGGAAATCACGCACCAGATCATAAACAGCGGGAATACGAATTTCACCCATTTCTGATAAGGAATACCCGCGATGCCCAGGGAAGCGATCAGGGTGCTGGATACGGGGTAGAGCACGTTGCTCATTCCATCGCCGTACTGATATGCAAGAACCGCTACCTGACGGCTCAGTCCAATTACATCAGACAGAGGACTTTCTTCTCGAACGCCTTGGCATATCCTTTGCAAATGTTATCAATGCGGTCCTTCACCTGAGAACCGTGCTGGCGCCCGCGTTCGTAAGGATCCGAGGATTTGATAAAAATTTCTTTCATCTTCTCCATGGGTTGTGTTTACCTCCACCTTATTTTTCATTCTTCGGCCGAAGTGGGGGAACTTTTTTAATTTTGCTCTCCTCTGTAACCCTATTATAGCGCAGAGAGTACATAAGTCAAATTGGTGTTTTGGCATAAAAACATAAGTAATTTATTATTTCAAAATTCGATCTAGGCAGAACGCCTTTCCGGGCGGCCGGGTTGTTCCAAACCGCTACAGCTGGGACCACTTTCCCTGTTTCGCGTAGTCCCGGATCAGATCCGCAAAATACTTCATAGACTTTGTTTCATAAGAATCTTTCCGGCGAATGATACACAGGGTTGTGGCAAAATCCCCCTTATCCAGCCGAAAAAATACGCCTCTTTTTTGAGCAAAAGCAATGGTATCCTGCAAAAGCGCGCAGCCGATGCCCGCCTGAACCAGATTGTACTGACTGGCGCCGTTGATCATCACCACGCTGCGGGGGTAAAAATTGTATGCCTCGTAAATGGAATTGAGCCAGCCTGCGGAGCGCTGCTTGGAGGGGGTTGTGATAAAGGGATCATCCTTGACCCGGTTTAGATCCACCGGAGGGCGCAGACGCCAGTCCAGAATCCCGCCCGTTTCCTCCGCCAGCGGATGATTTGGCGGCACCGCCAGCAGGCAGTTATAGCAAAACAGCGGCTCATAAACCAGCTCCTTCCTGGTCTTCACATTTACGTCAGCCTCCTGCATCACAAATGCCATGTCCAGCTTTCCTTCAGCCACGATCTTCTCAAACCCCAAATAAGAATGGGTGTCCACCTGCAGCTGGATTTTGGGAAATTTCTCACGCCATCTCGGCAGAATAATCGGCAGAAAATGGGCGGCGCGGTTGACGGAAATACCGATCTTCAAAATACCGGAGGTCTCATTTCTCACATCCAGAAGCTCCTTTTTCAAGCTTTCTTCAATCAGAAGCTGCTTTCTTCCGGCTTCAATCAGAAGTTTTCCCTCATAAGAAAGACTCAGCCCTCCCTCCCTGCGTTCAAAGATCTGAATCCCGTACTTTTTTTCCATCGCCGAAATCACCTGGCTTAAGGCCGGCTGGGTGATGTAAAGCTGTTTGGCCGCTTCGGTAATGGAGCCCAGTTCCGATACCTTCAGCAGATATTCCAGTTTTTTTAATTCCATAAACAAAAACACCTCTCTTTTTCTTTTTTTCTATCATACATATCTGAGTGCGTTTTTTCAATAATTAAATTCTTATGTTTTTATTCATTTTTTCTATTTGAATTTATATACCCTTATTTTTATAATCAGGGTATCAATACAAATTTTCAGATTCGGAGGTGTATTCAGATGAATTCCAGCCAACTGCAGCAGATGTTTTCCTATGTGGATGAGCATTTTGACGCTATGGTTCAGGAGCTGAAAGAAGTGTGCCGCTTTCCCGGCACCGCGGATCATCCAGAGGGTTTAAGGCAGACCAGAGAATATATTTTAAAGAAATGGAAGGCTCTGGGCATCGAAGGTCATACGCTGCCTCCCGATGGGGATCCTCCCATTCTCTGGGGACAGGCCAAAGGAGATTCCGGACGGACCCTGGTATTTTACAATCATTACGATGTAGTTCCGGAGGGAGATCCGTCAGGCTGGACCAATGGGAAGCCCTATGAGGCAGAGATTCGGGACAGCCGCATCTATGCCCGCGGAGTGGCGGACAACAAGGGCGGACATTTCTGCCGCCTTCACGCCATTGAGGCCCTGCGGGCGGTAAGAGGCAGTCTTCCGGTCAATGTGAAATTTTTAGTGGAGGGACAGGAAGAAACCACCAGCGCCTACATGCTGAAGATGAGCCGGGAACAGCCGGAGTGGTTCAGGGAACTGATCTCAGGAGACGCGGCCATCTGGGAAGGCGGCCTGGTGGACGATGAGGGCCGGCCATATATCCGTTTCGGTGTCCGCGGAGACTGCGTCCTGCGCTTCAGCGTCCAAACCGCTCAAGTGGACTGTCACGGCCGCTACGGAGCCACGATTCCTGGTGCCGCCTGGCGCCTCATCTGGGCTTTAGCCTCCTTAAAAGGTCCTGACGAAAGGGTCCTGGTACCCGGATTTTACGACCGGGTTCTCCCCACCACCGCGGAAGACCGGAAGGCCCTCCACGATTTTCCTTTTGACGAGGAAGGCTTAAAGCGGTCCATAGGTTTTTCCTCCTATCTTACCGGAGCCAAGGGAGATGCCTTAAAAGAGCGGCTCTACATGGAACCCACCATGTCCGTCTGCGGCCTGGATGCCGGAAATCTGCACTTTAAGCCCAGAAGCATTGTTCCCCATGAGGCCTCTGCTCTGGTAACCTGCTATCTGGTAGCTGACCAGGATCCGGATGAAATCTACCACAGCATTCGCCGCTACCTGGATGATCAGGGTTTTTCCGATGTGAAAGTAGAATACACAAGCGGCACCAGAGCCATACGCACGGATGTGTCCACTCCATTCCGGAAGGTGATGGAGAAGGCCGCCGCTTTTGTTTATGACAAGCCTGTGGTGACGGAGATTACGCAAATGGGCGCGGGACCGGCCTTTATCTGGAGAAGCGTGTGTCCCGACCTGCCGATTCTCGGCATGGGGCCCTCCAACCCATCCAGCAACACCCACGGACAGGATGAGAATCTGAAGCTGGAGGATTACAAAAACGCTGTCAAATATATCATCGCCCTGCTCTGCCTTTACGGCGAGTCATCGATCGAAATACAATAACAGAAAAAAGGAGTTTGAGATTATGTCATTTACATTGCCAGAATATCATCATCCGGATTTCACCCGTCCGGAATTTGAAAGTGCCCCGGACGCAGCCTGGGTCGCTGTGGAAGCCGACGGCGTAGCACCGGAATATTTCCACAGTACCTCCATGTACCCGGAGTATTTTAAAATCGAAGGGAAATGGGTTCTGGCCCAGGAAAGCCGCATGGATTCCAGCGTTGTCATCGGCCCGGAGGGTGTTCTTCAGGTGGTGGAAAATCGAAATTTAAAACAAGGCGACCGGGTCATTCTGGGCCGAAGCGAAAACTGCCAGGAGGGAATTTATGTCCATACCACCGGATTTCTTTCAACGGAGGCCGGCAAAAATGAGGACCATTTTGTCTTTCGTCAGGGAAGAAGCCGGGAAACCTCCTACGCCAGAGATTACGACACCCTGTTTCAGCTCTTGAAACATGAGCGGGAACATGGGAATATTCTCTGGGTTATGGGACCCGCCTTTGCTTTTGATGCCGATGCCAGAGCTGCCATGCAGGCGCTGATCGACAACGGTTACGCCCATGGACTGATGGCCGGAAACGCCTTGGCCACCCATGATCTGGAGGGTGCCCTCCTGCACACCGCGCTGGGAGAGGATATTTATACCCAGGAATCCCGGCCAAACGGCCACTACAATCACCTGGATGTCATCAACCGGGTGCGCCGCAGCGGCTCAATCCCCCAGTTTATCCAGGATTATCACATCAGCAATGGCATCATCTACAGCTGCGTAAAAAATCATATCCCCATGGTTCTTACCGGCTCCATCCGGGATGATGGCCCCATTCCGGAGGTCATCGGCAGCGCCTATGAGGGCCAGATGGCCATGCGCAGTCTGGTTCGGAAAGCCACCACGGTCATCTGCCTGGCAACGATGCTCCACACCATTGCCACGGGAAATATGACTCCCTCCTTCCGCGTCATGGAGGACGGAACCATCCGCCCCCTCTATCTCTACACGGTTGATGCGGACGAATTTGTAGTCAACAAGCTTTTGGACCGTGGAAGTCTCTGCGCCACCACGATTGTGACCAACGTGCAGGACTTCATCTCTTTGGTCGGAAAAGGGCTTGGAGTGATCGAATAGGCCTTCTTCCGTACGGGGAAGCGTTTCCCTTCGTATCGGTCCCTCTCAGCAATCCGGAAGATTTTCTGCTTGTAAAATCTTCCGGATGTGGTATAATCAATATTGTTGTTGGAAACATAGCTCAGCTGGGAGAGCATCTGCTTGACGTGTAGAGGGTCGCAGGTTCGAGTCCTGTTGTTTCCATAATAAAAAACCACGTTTCCACGTGGTTTTTTATTTTCCCACTATACACTTTAAATCCCAAACCTCATCGAATCAATGCCGCTGCCAGATTGATGACCTTGGAAATATTTTGAATCATAAGGATCTCTTCTGCCAAATTCAGGCTTTCCTCTAATCGTGTCCGCATTGACTGATCCTCCTGAATTTTTAGACCTTTCTATCTTCCTTCTTCCAAGAAAGCTGACAAAAGTTCCCCCAGCGCCCGCTCCGCATCCACCTCTACGGCAAAGCGGATGTATTCCGCCTGAAACGGATGTTCCCGCAGGTCTGTGACAATCATCCCCCGACAGTAGGTTCCTTCGCATTCCACTCTGGCTTTTCGCATCTGAGTATGTACTAGGCTGGGTACTGCGGCGCACATTACCGCCAGCGGATCGTGAAGAGGGCTGTCGTCGATGCAGTAATTCTGCACTTGATTTCCGTGCCGGTAATGCTTAAACGCCTCCTTCAGATAGTCCACCTCCGCCCGGCAGGAGGGCTTGCAGTGGGCCTCCAGCCAGTCCATATGGGATCTTTTCAGCCTTACCTTTGTGGTTACGTCCAGACCCACTGCCGTAATATCCATGCCAGACTGAAAGACCAGATCCGCCGCCTCCGGGTCTGTGGCGATATTGGCCTCCGCCACCGGGGAGACGTTTCCCCTGGTAAACAGCGTGCCGCCCATGAGGATCATCCGCTTCACCATGGAAGTGAACTGGGGATATTTTTTCAGGGTGAGGGCAATGTTGGTCAAAGGCCCCAGGGCGATGAGCACCAGCTCCCCCCTATAGCGCTCCCCCAGCTCCAGATAATGCTCCTCCACCCCTTTCCCCGTGGTTTTCCGGCTGCTGGCAGGCAGCGTCACGTTTCCTAGGCCATTGTCCCCGTGAATGACGGACACCCGGCCCTCCCATCTGCCCCCAAGAGGCCTTAAGGCTCCTACGGTGACGGGAATCTCCGGCGCTCCCGCCAGATCGAGGATTTTCAAAGTGTTTTCCGCCGCCAGATCCGCCTCCACATTTCCGGT
Source organism: uncultured Clostridium sp. (assembly GCA_900547035.1). Classification (GTDB taxonomy): domain Bacteria; phylum Bacillota; class Clostridia; order Lachnospirales; family Lachnospiraceae; genus Enterocloster; species Enterocloster excrementigallinarum. The sequence goes on from URFM01000011.1 coordinate 54,787, forward strand.
GACGGTGGCGATGCCCACAATTTCAAACTGCGGCTTATTTAAGGCGTAGAGGAGGGCCAGGGAGTCATCTACACCGGTGTCTACATCAAATGCCGTCTTCATATCTTCCCTCTTTCCTAGGCCAGTTTCAAGGCGCATGAAATCATCGTATCCAGGTTCTGCTCCCGTTCCTCATTCGTCAGGGCACGGCTTGAATAGCGCCTGCGAGAACGTCCGTAGGGAAATGCACATAAAGATACATTCTGGAAAACCCGATCAAAACCGCCAGCACCAGCGCCCCGATCCCCAGGATAGGGAACTTTCCCTTTTTCCGGTTCAAAAGCATGGACACAGAGGCCGCAAAGCTGGAGGAGGTATGGCCCGAAGGGAATGAAAAGTCCCTTGGAACCGGAATCAATAGTTCCACGGAAGGGTCAATCCAGCATAGATCCATCCGGCTCCACAATAGGCCCCAGTACCAACAGCCGGCCATAACGCCGTCCGGTAAGGTTCAGCTGTCTTTTCCTGGGCAATTCCCGGCGGTAGCAGCCGCAGCTTTTCGTGTGACCGCTTTTTAGATGAGATTCCTCTGCCACCGTCTGATTTCCGCAGGCGCAATTGCACAGCCAGAAGTGTTTCCTGCTCCCCTCCCGCAGCACCGGTCGAATCGCAGTCAGCCTTCCAAAGGTCACTCCTGTTATGTCTTCCCGCATAAGCTGCCTCCCCTTCCGTGTCATACTTTTACGACATAATATAGATTATGTCGTAAATTTGCAGCGAATTTTTCTTCCTTTAGCTTACTAAACGTCCTCCTTTATTTAGGCGATAAAAAAGTGTCTTCGACACTTTTTTATCTTTTCCCCTCCCTTCAGCTACTTCCAGCCCTAATTCCAAACGTTTCATACAGTCCTCCATATCGCTGGTAATCGTATATCTTCTGGTCGTTTCCAGACTGCTGTGTCCAAGATGATCCGCTAATCTTACCAAATCCTTTTCTTTCTCGTAGTAACATCTGGCGAACAGGTGGCGGAGATTATGAGGGAACACCTTGCTGGCCAATACTCCGGCCCCCTGGCAGAGTTTTTTCATCTGCGCCCAGATATTTCTGCGGTCCATAGCCTTTCCGGTTCTGGTTACAAAAATACTTCCCTCTTTTATCTTTTGGTTTCGGCAATATTGTTCCAGCAATTTTCTTAGTGTTTTCGGAAGCAAAATAACCCGCTCCTTATTTTTAAACTGAATCCGCACCATCTTTTCTTTCAGCGACTCTACTGTAATAAAAGCCAGCTCTCCTACCCGAATTCCTGTCATTCCAAGGGTTAGGAGAATATATTCTATACGAACCATTCCTCTTTTTCTTGCTTCTTGAACCAGACGCTGGTATTCCTTTCGATTTAACAGCCTGGACTCCTCGGAAAACATTTTTCTCTGCTGGCGAAAAGCGCTGACGCAGCACTCCCGCTGCCCCCTGTATTTCAAATAGCTGTTGACTGCCATCAGCATAGAATTGGCGCTGCTGATCCGATACCGCTCCTTCAGACTGCTTTTATATTTCAGCACCAGCTCTTTCGGCGGAGTTTCCATCCCTGTGTAAATTAAAAAATTTCTCACGTCCCTCACATATTTTTCAACCGTGTTGGCGCTTTTCTCCTGATTTTCAAGGTGTGAGCGGTAAGAGGACAGCAGTTCCTCCATTTTTTCTTTCCTCTCCTTCTCTGCTGGTTTTGTAGTTTCCATATCTCTTCTCCTCTCATGCTTCTCATGGTTTGCCTTTACCGGTTTATTATAACCATTTCCCACATAAGAATATGTTTCACAAATCTGTCAGGTCTGTCCTCAAAAATCTTGCGTTTCCGTAAACTGCAATAAAAAATAGATATGTCTGCCCAAAGTACCAATCTGCCGACTTTTTGAGAAACTCAGAGTGGCAGTACCGGGAGTAGAGGCACTTTAATAAGCCCCGCCGGAACCGGGCTTTAGGAGACATATTCTTTTATCCTCACAGGAGAAGGAATCTCGGAATAATATAGCATCTACGCTATGCACTTGATGTTTTGATTATTTTGGTAGAATTTACTTGTCTATTTGTGGGATGTATATATAATACTTGTATGATTTTTGGTGAAGAAGTGTTCCTTAATAGACCAGATTATATTATATGCTGTTCCGGGTTATAGGTATTATAATTGGAAACATGAACCTATTGTACCGTTATCATTATTGAGTAAAGGAGGACCTTATGCCATCTTCAAAAGATTACTGGAACCTTCCGGAAGGACACCGGGCTGAACTGATTAACGGCCAGTTCTATGACATGGCCCCGCCTAGCCGGATTCATCAGAAATTAGTATCTGAGCTTACGCAGACGATCGGCTCCCATATCAAATCCAAAGGCGGCAGATGTGAAGTCTACCCTGCCCCATTCGCCGTCAACCTGGATGCCGAAGATAAAAATTGGGTTGAGCCGGATGTTTCCGTAATCTGTGACAAAAACAAACTGACGGATTCCGGCTGTTCCGGTGCTCCTGATCTGGTCATCGAGGTAGTATCCGCTTCCAGCCGGAAGATGGATTATGTCCTTAAAAATACGTTGTACGAACAGGCCGGGGTAAAAGAGTATTGGATTGTGGATCCTTTAAAGGGGGCTTCCACTGTTTACCGTTACCAGGAAGATAATTCCTTTATCACCTTCTATTCCTTTGACACTCCAGTTCCTGTCGGCATATTTGATGGCTTTTCCATTACCTTTGCCGATTTATTAAACGAATAAAAAAAGCGGTTCCTTAAAAACCACGTATTGGCGAAGGAATTTCGCCTTTACGTGGCTTTTTCTTGGCTTTTCTTATTTTTATGATTCCCTATGTCTCTATAAAATGTCCGGAGCTCAAAGCATTAAAGCATGCCGCTTTTTTCTGTTTTCTGGCAGCGCACCGTTATACGGCTTTGTCCGCCCAATGTGCAGGTAAATAAGGATAGATCCCATCCGCTGTCCGTCATCTCCTCAATGGCTGCAGGCTCCAGATTTTGAATTTCTGCCACTTTATACTCAAATACGTTCCCATCGATATCCGTAAACTTCACCTGGGCGCCTGGCTGCAGCTGATTCAGTCTTCCAAAATGTCTGCTGTAATTGTGAGCGGCTATCACAAGCCCTCCCTGATAGGCAGAACCGCTGTAACGGCACGGAGCGATTTTCAATTTGGGATAACTCCAGTCTCCCATCACCGGCAATGAGAGATCCAAATCCGGAATCTCCAGCGTACCAATGTAATCATTTCCCTCAATTTCCATCTCCGGCATCTCCATATCCGGATTTAACTGGTAATCCGGAATAACCTGCTCATCCGGATCCAGGGAGAGAGTCTCTGATTCAGAAGGCTTCGGCAATTTTTCCACAATCTGCCTGGAGGCCATTCCGGCTCTGCTGTCATCCCATAAATTGTAGGCTCCCAGAAAAAGGGCTGCCGCAATCAGCAGCAGCCCTAGAACCATCAGGAGCATCCAGCGTTTATGGTTACGCCCGTCTCTCCTCATGTTTCCATTTCCTCCATCCAATGATAAACAAAATCAGACCTGCTGCAGCCATGAAGGGGATCGGCCACCACAGAACTCCCGTCTGCGGAAGGATCGGACCCATCCATCCGGAATCCGCAAAACCAGACAGACCTCCCGTATTACCGGACGGGTCTCCCGAACCGCCGGATGAGTCTCCTGGCGTAGTTTTTGTATTTGTCATCACAAATGTAATTCCCTGCCGGCTGATGGATACTGTATAGCCCTCAGGCGTACCGTTTTCCACCACCTGCCACTCATCGCTGTCGTCCAGTTCATACCAGTTGTAGCGCCAGTTATTGGAGGCATTTAGGGTTACCGTATCATAAACCTGCCCGTTTCTGAGCAGCTGAACAGATATGCTCTCCGGACGCTCTGCCTCGTTTCCATCGTCCTTCCAGATTTTCAGCACTTTCCGGCTCAAATCGCTCGGATCGCCTCCTCCGTCCCCTGGCGGGTCATAGTCACGACTGTATTTGCAGACAGCCGAAGCCTGGTAAACCCACTCATCCGTTTCCTGGTTCAGGCTTGGCAGGCTGACCATGAAGGCTTCCGGGATATAAGTATACCTGCCGCTCACATAATTATCCCCCGTTATCAGGTACATTCCTGTAGGAAGATGGTCAAACAAAATCTTCCCGGCCGCATCTGTCCTGCCGGACCTCATTGGAACCAGCCCGTCCCTTGATGCATAAGCATCCAAAGTCTGAGCCAGGGCACGCCAGCCAGAGCTGTCCAGATTATCCAGTGAAACCGGATATGACGCAAAATCACCAGACAGAACAAAGCGGGCGCTGTCTGACACATCCGCCACCCGGTACAGCTGGAACTCCACACCGGAAAAGCCTGTGCTGTCCCGGTTAAACTGCAGGGTCAAGCTGGCTTCCTGGTCTATATCAATACGCTCATAGGCCAAAGCCGTTATCCCAAAGCAGGTCAGCAGCACCGCGGTCAGTACCGCCGTAATCCATTTTAAAGCATACTTTGTTTTCATAGGCGTATCACCTTATTTCCTTCATTTCCATTACGTTTCATTTTTCCTTTCCTCTGCAGCCTCTTCCTGAGATACTTCAATCCGGTGTCCCCGAATCAGCAGACGATGAGTATTGATACCATAGGGAGTACAGGTAATCAACGTACAGTAATCCTGTTCGAGATCAATCTCCAGGGCTTCCAGATCGTATGGATCCACCACCAGAATCTGATCCACCTCATAGGTAAATACCCGATTCAATACCTTTAAAGAAAAGGTATCTCCATTTTCTAATTGGTCCAGATCCGTAAAAAGTTTGGCGCTCGGCAGTCCCCGGTGGCCTGAGATAGCGCAGTGAGTCCCTTTGTCCCCCGTTGGAAGGGAGCTGCTCTCTAGATGACCTGCCGCCACCTGGAGAACGCCTTCGCTGGTTCCATGGTAAAGAGGCAGAGATACGGAAATACTTGGAATCTCAACGGTTCCGATAATGCCATTCCCCGATATATTGAGGAGGCTCTCGTACTCTGCCCTTTCCTCCTCCGTCATTTCATACCGATCTGCCTTTTCCAGAAGCCTTCGGTTATAATCCCTGGCAGCCTCCCACTGCCGCTCATAGTCCTCCGCATCCATCTGGGCTACCTTTTTTGCATACTCCGCAATGGCCCTGGACTGATGCAAAGTATTCCAGTAATCGCTGACTGCAGGATACAAAATCAGGCACAGCCCGGCAAGAAATATCAGTGCCAAAATAATTGTCGCAAATTTGTTTCCCCGCCGTCTATTCTTCATTCTCTTTGTGCTTCTTAATCGCAAAAATCACAGCTGCTCCGGCCATCAGCGCTCCGCCTCCTATGTAAAACAAGGTTGTACCCATACCGCCGGTGGTAGGCAGAAGAGCTCCGGTTTCATTGATGATGTGGATGCCTCCGTTTCCATCCGTCCAGGTATCCCCCGTCAAAGTAGTGGAAAGATTCTGATCTGCAATGGCAACCTCTACTCGTTTTTCCAGTACATTGTAGCCTGCGGGAGCCTGTGTTTCTTCCAGCCAGTAGGTTGTATCCGCATCCAGTCCCTTCACGGCAGCCCGACCATTTGCGGCCTCAATCTCAGCGGAAGCAAAGCCCGACGCTTCCTGCTCCTCTTTTGTGGCAACCCGGTATGTACCGTCACTGTCCTTTACCAGCGGAATTCTATTCCCTCCTTCTTCCGCATCATAAAGTTCAAATTTCGCCCCGTCCAGAAGCTTATTGTCCGTTTTGGTCTTTACAATATCAAAATAGAAGCTGTAGGTCTTGGTTTCGTCCCAGGTAGTTTCCAGGCGGCTGTCCTCGCCGTAATTCAGCTTTGTTTTGTTTGTATTCGGATCCGCGCTGATTTCAGCATCTCCATTTAACACTGCATTGTATGTAACGGTAATTATGGTTTCCGCGTTGATCGTATCCAGGTAATCCTGGTCAAAGATAACATGAAAATCGCAGTTATCCCCCAAGCCGGAAGTAACAACCGTAAATTCGTCACCAGCCGTCAGCGGAGTGCCATCTGCTTCTGCCTCAATGGAATCCGGATCTAAGGTAAGTCCGTCTGACATCTCGTCATGGAGAATGTACCCTTCTGCGCCGGGCTGGGCGGTAATGACCGTTTTAAATGCTATCGTATCGCCAATCTGAGCCGTATTCCCTTCCCCCCACGCGCCGGTGGAATCCTCCTGTACCTCCTTCTCGATCGTTGGCACATCGTTTTTCTCCTCGATTACCGCGTCACGATTGGTCGTATTTAAGAAGCACAGAGTTCCCACTGAGGTATCCGCCAGATAATAACCCAGCTTCAGAGAGTCAAACGTTACCGTTGAGTATGTATTTCCGCTTGCAGCGGCCGGAGCCGTTTTCTGGCCATCTGCCGGAATACCCTGTGACTCCGCGTGGGCCAGGGCTGCCTTGGCAAAGTCTGCCGCATTCGCATTTTCCACCCAGGTCACATAACCCTGACTATCAATCTTTACATACTGAGTCTGTTGTTTCAGCCAAAGATCCCAGGAGCTGTTGGCCTTGTAGGCGTAGGCGCCATTCCCGTCTGTTCCTCCGTCCGGATCATAGCTTTCCAGATACAAAAGCTGATAGATCTTATAAATCCCGCCAGGAACAGCATCGTTGATCGTGATGCTTCCTCCGTCCAATTTCCCCTCAGCTGCAGCAAATGCCGTGATTGACAGAGTAAACGTCATGATCAGCGTCAGCAGAAAGCTCACAGATTTCTTTAATTGCTTCATATCCTTCTTCTCCTTTTTATGATTCCTTATTCCTTTTTTTGCGCCGGCCGAGCTGGCAGACAGGAGGCAGGGCCATCAGGGCCGCTCCCCCACAGGTATATAGTAAAATTCCTTTCCCGCCGGTATCAGGCAGTTTTGGACGGAAAGTATTGGTGAAAACAACTACATTATAAGCTTCTCCCTTTACAATCTCTCCCTCGGCTGTCACACCATAGACGTCATTCTCATTGTCTACTTTGCTTCTTACTGTCCAGCCGTCAACACCGTTCTCTGTAATGGTGTAGGAAGCACCGTGGGGCAGATAATCAATGATAACGTGTTCGTTTTCTTTTAACTCAAACGTCGCCTTGCCTCCGCGAAGCAGACTGGATCCCAGGTTCTTGCCTGACGCATCGTAGCGCACTATAGCATAATCATCTGTAGGCGTGCTGCCATCCGCATATTGCAGTTCTATTCCAAAGCTGAATGTACGGTCTGGATCAGCCGGGCCCTCTACCTTCTTTTCAATCCTCAGTCCGCTGTTAGAATATTCAGGCTCAACAGAGGATACCGAGGGAAGGGTAAACTGCATATAACAGGTGGACCCGGAAAGCCCTCTCTCCGTATAGTAGAAGGACAAAGTATGTTCGCCCGCCTCACCCTTGGTAATGTAATCCCAAAGGTTGACATAGGCTCCCACGGAACTGTGAACACCGCCGATATCACAAACCAGTCTTCCATCCAGGAATACCCACATGTCATCATCTCCGAAGAAATAATACTCCAGAGGTCCTATATAATCCTCCGTCAGCGTAAAGCTGACACTGTACTGCATGCCGAAGAGATTGTTGTGAGCCACGCCGTCATCGCTTGGCGGATATATTTTCACTCCGTCGTATCCACTATATTCCCCACGGTCATAATACTCTCCTGTATAAGGATCCTCATTTTCAACTCCGTCCATAGGCCAGAAATTATTGGTCCAAATGGTGCTATGAACCGTTCCGTCAGGGTAAGAAGGATTATTGAAAAATTCAAGCCCGCTCACTTTGGTTCCGTCAACGGAAGTCAGCGTATAGGTATCTCCATTGCGGTTAAATCGAAGCTGACGGTCGTTATAGGTCGTCTTGCCATTCGCATTTCCATCGTTAAACAGCTTGGGCGCAATAACCCCCTCTGCATATTGAATATTCCCATTACCATCCAGTCCTTTTACCAGACCGAACGTGCAGCCCTTGAATCCATTCTGATTGAACTGATTAAGAGTATTGTCATTCCAGTTTTGCCCCTCAAGTCCGGTTCCGGTGTTTGCGTTTCCAAAAGCAAGCTTCGCGCCGTTTCCACTGTAATTTTCCCCGCTGTTAATGCCGTGGGAACCGTTCGTTCCGTCCCATGTCGTCCGGCCGTCATCGGTGATATCGTAGTCATAGAAGATCACATCATTTTCATAGGTTGAATCCGTAGGCTCCGCTACCAGACGAATTACCGTTCCATTTTGGATCAGAATCGTGTTTCCTTGTGCAATCCCCGGATTGTCCGGATTATTGGTAAAATGCAGCTTTGTGGGGTCAATGACCTGCTCATAAACAGTCCAGTCATCTCTGTTTGTACTACTCGGATTTCCTCCCTCTCTCAGAACCCAAACCGCCCGCGCCCGGTAGTTTCCGTTTCCGCGGAATACATTCACATAGGGCAAAGCCGGTGCCTCAAAGTAATCGTACTCATTTGCTGAATAAAGCTCTTTAAGCTGCTGTTCCGTTCGAACCTTCATCTTACCGTTGCCTGCGTCTTCCAGATACAGCTTCGTTATTTCCGGATTCGATCCATTTTGAGGCAGCTTTCCGCCTTGATCATTACCGCCGCTATCCGTATCAATAATCTCCAGATAACCGTTATCATCTCTTTTGGCCACTTCCAGATACGCATAATACTGCACCGTAAAATGCGGATTCGAAGCCTCGCGCACGGACACCATCAGCATCCGGTCCGCATTGTTTACCTGTACGTCAAGCGTAGGAGTCTCCTTGGTATCTGTTCCGATCATCAAAGTTCCCAGTTCATCCAGCTCGTCCCCGCTTCCCTGGAGGGCAGTCAGTTCAATGCCTTTCTCCACCTCAGGGGCTGCGTTCCCGGAAACAGCGGCGGCCTGCCTTGCCGCGGTCAATACTGGTTCCTTTGGCGTAATTCTGGCAGTAATGCTGCAGTCAGATACATCCAGAGGCTTGTTGCTGTAGCTGAACTTCAGCTCCATGGCCGATACGCTAACCATGCTCTCCTCGCCTCCAGTTTCCTGAGCATAGGCCTTGGCCGCCTCATACTCCGGCTGTTCATGCTCCATTGGCACCGCTTCCAGCACCAGTCCCCGTTTTGCTTTAGCTGAGCCTGCGACAGAAGGCGTGGCTTTGTATGTTTCTTCCTCATCGGAGACAGTGGCTGTACCCTCGATTTGAATGGATACGGAAATATTCTCATCCTCATAATACAGGGTATCGTCTAAAATATACCTTTGAATGCCGTCCTCAGACTTCCGGTTGTAATATCCTTTCGCTTCGCCGTCAAAATCGGAGCTTCCGCCATAAGCAAGGGTATAAAATCCTTCCTCCCCCTCAATTCTGTGGAGGGTAACGTCTCCATCCGCACTGGCCTCGTCCGCTTCAAATTCATCGGAAAGCTTCACATCCTGGGCGCGGATCAAAAATTCATCGGATACCCTGGCTTCCAGTCCTGGAATCTCCGTATCGCCCAGCGCCTGATTCTCATAGGTCCTGGTATCCTCTGTAATCGAAAATACCTGGCAGCTGCCGCTGATCACCGCTGCGCCTCCGAACCGGGCCTGATTTTCCTTCACGGCAACCTCCTTCAGCCGCACATCTGCCGGTTCTTCTCCTAAGCCTTCAAAATAAAGTCCTCCGCCAAGTCCATCTGCCGCCTTATTCTGAGAAATCTCACCCTTCTTTATGATCAGATCTTCTGACGAGGACACATAAAGTCCTCCTCCATAGCCATAATCCGCGGCATTGTTCTCGATGGTTCCCCCGTTCATCTGGAAACCTCCCTCAATAACCGCGATTCCTCCGCCGCAGGCCTGTCCGGCGTCTGATGGAGTAGCCTCCTGAGGTTCGCCTTCCACGTATCCATCCGCTATCATCCCGGAGTTTAGAGTGACCTTTCCTCCGCAAGCTAAAATCACTCCTCCCCTCAGGCTGTCCGACTCGTATACAATTCCAAGTCCTTCTGAGGAGCCGCCAAGTATTTCTGGTCCCTCCTCATCCTCCTGGCCGATGGTAAGATCCGTCTCTTTAAGTGTAATCGAGCGATAGCCTTCAGAGGCCTGGATCGTTCCGGAACCAACAATAGTCAAAGTACTGTCCTCAGCTGTAATAACAGATCCTGCCTTTTGCGAATCCTTCTGTTCCGAATCCTTTTCCATTCCGGTCCATATATGTCCATCCAGGTCTATCGTTAATGCTTTCTCTTCAATCCTTACACTTTCGCCATTGGTGTCTGCCAGGATCCGGATTGTATCTCCATCTGCCGATTCATCAATCGCCTGCTGAATGGTTTCATAGACATTTCCTCCAACGATCTCCGCTTTGCAGAAGCTGTCCAATGCCTCCTCCAGATGGACTACAACCTGGGCATCCTGATCCAGTTCTTCCAACTCATAAAGCGTTTTCACTAATCTGGGCTCGGCATTCGATGGAGAAGCCAGCTCATCCTCCATGTCGGAGTAAATTTCTTCTCCGTTAACCGTAACTGCCGTGATCCCATAGCCGTCTGATGGGTTCACCTGAAAACGCAGACTGTCTCCTCTTGGAACGATCACTGGTCCCTTGATCTTTGCAAGCTCTTCCTCCGGCTCCACAATATATTCCACCCGGAAACCATCAATATCTTCAAATGCCTTCAGTTCATTAAGGCTTGTGACCTTAACCTTCGCAGTGCTGCACCAATTAAGGCCTGCCAGGTCGCTTCCGCCCGCTTTGACTGTTTCTGTCTTTCCCTCCTGATCCTGTTCCGCCTGGGAAGGTGTGGACAGCTTTCTCTCTGTACGGCGTTGAACCTCCGAGGTATCTTTTTGCCTTTCCGCATCCGCAGGGGTAGCTGTGTCAATTTCTTTCTGGGCATCCGAAGGCGTGGCCGAATCCACTGTTCCAAGATCGCCCTCCTCGCCAAAGACATTTCCATAGCTCTTGATCGTTACAGCACCAAGCTTTTTAACATGTTCCTGACCATCCAATTCTGTACGTGTGATCTCTGTACGGCAGCGGATGGTTTCATCTGTATGGTTGACATAGAGAAAAATGAGTTCCTCATCTCCATCAACTTGTTTTTCGTCTCCTTCCAGCTCGGAGTCCATACGCACAAATACCCTCAGCTGCGCATCCAAGCCTCCGTCTTCCTGGAACTGCGGATATGCCTCGTAAAGTTTCCCTTCGGAAAAGAACAGCTTCTCAAAGCGTTCCTTCTTTCCGTTGGTAAACTCAATATCCTCCGCCCGTACCTCCTGTTCCTCTGTTACGGCCTCCTTAACAGACCGAACCAGTTCCGCTCCTGTAACTGAAAATGTAATATCTCTGGAGCTCTCCGCTCCCAATGCGGTGCCAGAGATCATTCCTGTATTGGACAATGTCATAACCGCAGCCAAAATCAAAGCGCTCAGCCGCTGCCTTGTACGATACCATGACTGCTTAGACTTTTCCATTTTTTCTCCCTCCTCTCGCTTTTTCATAATGTCTTTCCCGCCTGCTCCTTCCAATATCGGTCAAGGAATGCATCATACATATTTTTCTCCGCCTCTACCCTGGCTTTCACCGCATCCTCATACCGGTCAAATGTTCCTAAATAGTGAACCTTGCCCTGGAATCCAATGGCCGCCCTCCATCGATTACTGCCTTTACGGTATACCCCCCGATGTCCAGTCGTATTGTTGGCGCAGTTTTTCCGGCTGACAATCCTCTCGATACACGTTCCGTCTACAAAATGGATTGTCTTTTTCATTTGAGCTTTTCTATACTGTGCCTGAAGGCAGCCACAGCTTCGAGTAGAGCCGGAATATAGATTTTCCTTATAGCAAATCACCTTTTTCCCGCAGTCGCAAAGGCATTCCCAGTTCCGTATAGAGCCGTCCGCCTCCACCACCGGCCCAAGCACCAGCAGCCTGCCGTACCTCCTTCCGGTCAGGTCATGCAGTCTTTGCCTGGCATAATCTTTGCGGTAGCAGCCGCAGCTTTTGGTATGTCCGCTTTTTAAATGGCTTTCCTCCACCTCCGTCTGCTTTCCGCAGACACAGCTGCACAGCCAAAAGCGCTTTCTGCTTCCAGCTTTTGCCACAGGCCGGATTGCAGTCAGCCGTCCAAAGGTTTTTCCTGTCAAATCGTCTTTCATAAACCGCCTCCTTCCACGACATAATGTAGATTATGTCTGGCTCTTGAGGCAGAAAACGCCTCTGCCGACGTCTTTCTTTTTCCGAATATACAGAAAATTTATTTAATTGGAAATAATTGGAAATAGATAAGGGGACTTTGCCTTAGAAATCAGAAAATTTATTCCCCTCCGGCAAAATGCATGTCCAAGGGCTTTTTTTCATGTCCTTAAAAATTTTTTGTCCGTCGTTTTTCCTGAAAATGGATTGAAATATAAAAGATTGAGTGATATAATTCGTTTATATGTAGCAATTAATTTGCGTTTTAATTGCAGCATAATGACATAATCTACATTATGTCATTATAGTGTTTTTCTTCTATTTCCTTCACCCACAATCCCAATTCCAGCTGTTTCATACAAACCTCCACCGTACTGATCTCTGTATAACGCCGTGTGGTCTCCAAACTGCTGTGGCCCAGATAATCTGCCAACCTTACTAAATCCTTTTCCTTTTCATAGTAGCAGCGGGCAAACAGATGGCGCAGGCTGTGAGGAAAGACTTTACTTGCCAACACTCCCGCTCCATCGCACAGTTTTTTCATCTGTGCCCAAATCCAGCGGCGGTCCAATGCATTTCCACTCCTTCCTGTAAAAATAGTACCGCTTTTGATTCCCCTCTTATTGCAGTATGTTCTTAACAATTTCCTCAACGATTTGGGTATAAGAATGATCCTCTCCTTATTTTTAAAGTGGATGCGCGCCATTCTCTCCTGAAGCGCTTCTACGGTGATAAAAGCCAGCTCTCCCACCCGAATTCCTGTCATGCTTAACGTCTGAAGGATATATTCAATTTGTTCCATTCCTCTCCTCCTGGCTTCCCGGACCAGGCGCTCATACTCCTCCCGTTTCAAAAGCCTCCCCTCATCGGAGAATATTTTTCTCTGTTGCCGGAACGTGCTGACACAGCAATTTTCAACTCCCTTATACTTCAGATAGCTGTTCACCGCCATTAACATCGAATTGGCACTGCTGATCCGATACTTTTCCTTCAGCTTTGCCTTATATGCCAGGACTGTCTCCTTAGCCGGAAATTCCTCATCAACATAGAGCAGGAACCCTCTCACATCGCGCAGATATTTTTCAATCGTATTGCTGCTTTTTTCCTGTCGCTTCAGTTCAGCAGCATATGCGGACAAAATGTTTTCCAAATTCATATTATTATTTTTCTCTCCTTTCCGATAGGCCGGTAATCTGTCGGCTCTTCGCTTTATTATAACCAATACTATCAAAAACAAGCCTTGAAATTTCTATTTGCCCGCCGTATAATGGGTGTGTCGCCAGTTCCGGGAGGAGTGCGGTTTCGCCCGTATCGGAGGTGTCCGGTCTCACACATGCATATCCCGGGAACACGCTCCGGCTGGAGACACTTTTTTATTTTCATCATTAAATCGGACGCAAAAAATCCGAAAGAAATCTTACTGTAAGAATTCCCTCCGGATTTTTCCATTTTAGTCTCTCAATTTTCGCTTTTTTATCCCGTCAAATTTTATCCAGAAACAACGTGAATTCGCTCATCACTAGCCAATCCATAGATTAGCTGATTCTTCTCATATTGCGCTGGAAACAGTAGGTCAAACTCTACCTTTGTCTCGTCTTTCGCTTTATTCTTAGTAATTTTTACATTAACCTCCCGTATCCGGTCTCTGCGAAACCTCTGGCGCAATTCCTCAATCACCTGCTCGTAATCTTCAGTGGTCACTTTTAAAAATCCCCGATACGGCTCTGCTGTTAAAAAAGAGGTCATATGAAGAACCATCTGCGTAATCACAATCAACACCCCCGAACACACTCCTAAAAGACATGAACCAGCACCAATAGCCATTCCAACTCCTGCTGTGGCCCAGATCCCTGCCGCTGTTGTAAGCCCGCTAACCGCATTATTGCGTATAAAAATAACACCTGCACCAAGAAAACCAATTCCTGACACAATTTGGGCCGCTACCCGGGAAGCATCGTAATCCGGAATATCGCGGAAACTATATTTTGAAACAATCATAATCAGCGCAGAACCCATACACACGATGGCATGAGTTCTCATACCGGCATTTTTCTCCCGATTCTTTCGTTCATATCCAATCAGGTACCCCATAAATGTAGCCAGTACAATTCGAAGAAGCAATCTCCCCTGATACAAAAGATCGTATTGCTCAAGCAGGTTTTCCAACTCCATGGTCTCACCCCCTCAGGACCACACCGGACATTAATAGGATTCGGTAAGTTCCATCCCTTCCATAATCCCCACGCCATTGCTGGTTCCCAGTCTCTCGCAGCCCATCTCCACATATTTCCTAGCTTCTTCAGTCGTCCGAATTCCTCCGGAGGCTTTCATTTTCACAGGAGAATCTTTTAAATATTTTCTAAACAGCTCGATGTCTTCAAAAGAAGCTCCTCTGCTTCCGTACCCTGTAGAAGTTTTGATAAAATCAGCTCCTGTTTCTGCCACAATCTGACACATAGTACCAATCTGCTCTTCATTCAAATAGCAGGTTTCAATAATTACTTTCAGAATCCGTTCTCTGCTGTGACATACCTCTACCAACGCAGCGACTTCCTGCTTCACAAACTCTTTGTCTCCTTCTACCAATTTACCTACATTGATTACCATATCAATTTCATCGGCACCGTTTTCAATTGCTTGTGCAGCCTCAAAGACTTTCACTTGGGTGGTGTGGGTCCCGAATGGGAACCCCACCACACTGCAGGTATGAACACCGCTTTCCTTTAACTCCCTAGCTACAATCGGAACATTGCAGGGATTAACACACACAGAAGCAAAATGATATTTTTTTGCTTCAATGCATTTCTGCACAATATCAGCTTCCGTAGCAAAGGGCTTTAAATAGGTATGATCGATGTACTGATTTAAACTCATACATTCACCTTTTCTTTCTATACTTATGAACCCAACAACGCTTTCGTCTGATCAGAAATCGCCTGTACTGCTTCTTCTGGCGTATAATCTGGTTCTTCAATACACCGTTGAATCTCTGTCATCATGATCTCCGAATGAATCTGAGGATAATTTTCATTAACCGGTCTGGGGATATCTGTGTATTCCATCTGCTCCAAGGCTGTTTTGGCATTGTCATTGGCGCCGGTAAATTCCTGGTAAATGTCACTGTCCGCGGCCGCCTGGCTGCTGGGAAGATAACCGGTCTGGCTGGCCCAATAAGCAGACACATCCGGACTGGTAAGATACTTTAAGAAGTCCATAGTAGCTGCTGCATCGTCCTCATGTCCAACCATCATCACCACATTAGCTCCGCCAGTAGGCACGCCAAAACGAGTGTTCTTGGGCAGGAAACATGTACCGATTTCGAAATCACAGGAAGCACTTAATGTTCCCAGGTCACCAGAAGAAACCACAATCATACCGGTAATTCCAGCTGCAAAATCAGAGCGGGCAGCTTCATAAGAATTGTATTCTTTTCCTGGAGGCGCCTTCATGATTCCTTCATTAATCATATTTTTCCACAACTCCAGCGGCATCGTTCCTGTTTCATTATTAAAGGCAATATCCGTTTCATCTTCATTGAGAATCCGTCCATCGGACTCCATAATAAACGCTTCATAGAACCAGGCATCAATCGGCATTTCAAATCCCCAACGCTCGTCCGGAATTGACAGCTTGGCCGCATATTCCTGAAGCTCATCCCAGGTTTCCGGCGGGTCCTCCGGGTCTAAGCCCACCTCGGTGAACATATCCTTGTTGTAATAAAACATAGGCGTGCTTCGGTTAAAGGGCAATGCATACACGCCCTCTCCCCAGTCACAGCTGTTCATCAGCCCCGGATAGAACATACTCAAATCCAATCCTGACTCTGCCGCAAGGTCCGTCATGTCCTGAAGAACGCCGTAATCCGCAAACATTTTGGTCCGTCCCATCTCCAACTGCGCTACATGAGGAATCTCACCGGAAGTTACCGCTGCCTGAAGTTTTGCTGCCATATCATAATAATTTCCTTGGAATTCCACGGTTACATGTACGGCATCCTGACTTGCATTATAATCACTTACAATCTTATCCAGAGTTTCTCCCATTCCGCCGCTCATACTGCTCCAAAAAATTACCTCTGTAGCATCTCCAGCCGGGGCAGTTTCTCCGGATTCTCCTGCCTCTGTTGCCGCGTTGTCAGCAGAAGACCCTGCCGTATCCGTTGTTTCCCCTCCCGAACAGCCTGCCGCAATGGCCGCTGTCGCAAGGACTGCCATCATCCATGACATTCTTTTTCTCATAACCTTACCTCTCTTTCTTTTTCCTTCAGGATATTCTTGTATCGTCAGGTGAATCAAATTTATTCCCCTGTTTTCTCTAGTTCAAAATTTCCTCAATCGCTCTTCCTTTGGCCTGAGGCATCGTAAATCCGAGGATTTTTGCAAAAGTTGGAGCTTCATCGATGATACGCTGCCGCGGAATCACCACCTTTTTCTTCACATCGGGACCTGCAATCATAAATACCGGCTGAGGGCCCTTGTGAGGCAGATGACCGTGGGAAGCTACTGAAAACTTATAGTCGGAATTATCCGGTTTTACAATCAATTCTCCCGTGCAAGCAGCTCCAAAGCTAGTGCTGTCCTTTCCCTCCAATATATAGTCAAAATCCCCAGTTAAATGTTGTTCCCGCTCCACTTCCTCTTTCGTAAATACACTCTCCACTCCATAGGCAGGGTTCTCTCTCATCTGATAGAGCAAGTCTTCCAGTTTTTCCCGTATTTCCAGATTGTCAGGGTCTTTTAATACAACCTGGCAAGAAAGGGAGGTGGAATTACAGTAAGCGTCCCAGTCTATAATCTTACCTTCCTCATTTATGCGAATCAAACCTGCCTGTACCAAAAGGACGTTGGGGTTAAATAGCTGCTTTACAGCTAAATGCCCATGATCACTGATAACTGCAAAATTGGTATTTTCATACACCCCTGCGTCCATTGCCGCTTCCATCAGACGGCCCAGCCAGTCATCATTTGCAATAATAGCCTGTTTTACTGCCTCTCCATGAATACCATTTGCATGTCGGGTATGATCCAGATGCGCCAAATGAATAAACATAACATCCGGCTGGTACCGACGAATGATGTCACAGGAAGCACCTACCATCATATGATCCATAAAAGGCTGCGTGGTTTTTCTCAGTTTGTGCCAGTGACGCTCCATTACCCCACCTGGTTCAAACATGTTCTCACTACATCCCGTTTTCAGAATAGGTCTAGGATCCACTTTGTCATTTTCCGGCCAAATCTCCGCCACAAGCCAGTCTACCTTAGGATCTGCTCCCATGCAGGGCCATCCAACACATGCCGTAGTATATCCCTGATCATGAGCTAAATCCAGCAAAGTATCTACCTTCAAATCTTTGTGATACCAGTACCAATCCGGGGACGGATTTCCCACATCCAATTTTTCATTGTGAAAAATCCCATGGTACATAGGCCAGGTTCCGGTAATAATTGAAGCGTGGGCTGGGTAGGTAAAAGAGGGATAGACGCTTCTCATTCCGCCTTTCACGTAACTCCCCTGCTCTAGAATCTTTTTAAAATTTGGCAGTGTTTTCAGCAGTTCCATATCCTCATCAAAAAGAGAGTCAATGGACAGTACAATCAACTTTTTTCTCATTTTTATCCTCCTTTATTATTTAATTCCTGAATAAGCAAAGGCCTTCCGAATTTGTTTATTAGCAAAGAGATAAACAATCAAAATTGGTACAACCAAGAACATATTTCCCGCCATCAACACATTCCAGAGCCTCCCCCCCTCCTGGCTGTTGAGCATAGCCACTCCGATAGGGAGAGTCCGATAAGCATCCTTTGTGGTCATAATCAAAGGCCAGAAATACGAATTCCAGCTGGAAATAAAGCTTAAAAGTCCGATAGTAAAGATGGCTGGTCTTGCCATGGGAATCATAATTCGAAGAATAATTTTAAATTCTCCCGCATCGTCTAGTCTTGCGGCTTCAATAATTTCCTCTGGTATCTGCATAAAATACTGACGAAGCAAGAAGATTCCAAAGGCATTCGCGATAAAGGGCAAAATCTGTGGCAATAGACTCTGCAAAATTCCTGCTTTGCTGAACATCAGATAGATAGGAATAAAGGTAACCTGCTGAGGAATCATAAATCCCAGCAAAACGATTCCAAAAAACAGGTTTTTAAAGCGGAATCTGCACCTTGCAAAACCATATGCCGCCGGAATAATGACAATGTACTGCAAAATCAAAACAGCAAAGCTGACAATCAGAGAGTTCTTCAAAAACAGCGGCACGTCCACCATTTCCAACGCCTGGGTATAGCCCTCTGTTGTCCAAGTGTGGGGCAACATCGTAGGCGGATACACCGTAGTTTCTTTATATGGCTTAAAGGATGTAAGAACCATCCATATAAAGGGATAGGCAATTAAAAAAATGACAAGGACCTTTAAAGCCGCATTGAGGATGGCCGCCAGAATATGACCGATTTTTTTTATTTGAAATTGTCCCATAGTACGCCTCCTCTATTGATAATGAACTTTCTTTCCCAAAAATACAAAATAAAGAATCGTCAGTATTCCCACCAGTCCCAGCAGTACCACCGCTTCTGCCGTAGCTGGTCCTAGTTTCAAATACTTAAAAGCATCGGAATAAATCTGATACACCAGCGTATTAGTAGAGCTGACTGGTCCCCCCTGAGTCATCAGATTGACTGTATCAAACACTTGGAAGGAACTGATGGTTGCCACAATCGTTGTAAAAAACAGCGTAGGGCTAATCATCGGCAAAGTGATTCTGAAAAATGTGCGTACTTTGGGCGTATCGTCGATTTCTGCCGCCTCATAGATGTCCTTGGGGACCCCTTGCAGTGCTGCCAGAATCAGTAGAGAATAATACCCCAGACTTTTCCAAACCATCATTCCCACCAAGGACGCCAGCGCCGTTTTGCTGCTAGCCAGGAAGGGAAAAGGTTTCATGCCTATAGACCGCAGAACATAGTTGATCGCACCGATTTGCGGGTCCATAATCCACAAAAATACGGTAGATACGGAGACCAGTGATATAATGTGGGGCGTAAAAACAGCTGCCAGCGTCAAGCTGTTTAGATGTTTCTGCGCCTTGGAATTCACCCAAACCGCAAACAAAGTCGCCAGCACCATCAAAATTGCTACCAATCCAATGGAGTATATGATGGTATTTTTCAAGGTAATGTGAAAATCCACACTTTTAAACAGTGTCGTAAAATTTTCCAGGGCTACAAAATTACGTTTTTTGCTCAGCAAGCTCCCATCTCTCAGGCTAGAATCCAAAAGATAAAAAATAGGGTAAATGGTAAAGATACACAACAGCACGATGGCCGGCAGAATCAGCAGATAGCCCTTTACAGCCTCTTTTTTGTTCATCCGAAATTACGCTCCTTTCTCAAGGCTTCTTAATCCCGCTTTTATCTGGTCCGTTACCGGAATCCGGTTGCCGTCGGGAGCAAAAGCAAAAATATGTTCCTCCTTCACAAAAATCTGACAATTCTCTCCATCAATATCGTCCTCGGTTTTTACCATAATTTTTCCATAAGCTGTCTCTATGGAATAATTCATCTCTGCTCCCAGCTGCTCTTTCGTCACAATCCGTCCTTTAATCTGAATCATCGCATTGCCTGGATTGATAAGAGCGGTCTTTTCCGGGCGAAATCCGATTTTTGTATCCGGAACCATAGTATCCAGAATATTCATAGGAGGTGTCCCGATAAACTGTGCCGTGTAGGCATTCTGGGGATTGTGGTACATCTCCTTAGGCGTGGAACGCTGCATGATCACGCCCTTATCCATCAGGATAATGTTGTCTCCCATGCTCATTGCCTCCACTTGGTCATGGGTTACATAAATGAATGTCGCTTTAAGCCGCTTATGGAGTTCAATTAATTCCACCCGCATTTGCTGTCTTAATTTGGCATCCAGATTTGACAGCGGCTCGTCCATGAGAAACACCTTAGGATTCTTGACCATAGCCCTGGCCAGTGCGACTCTCTGGCGCTGACCTCCAGACAGTTCCGAAGGCTTTCTGTTCAGATAAGGAGTCAGCCCAACGATTTCACAGACATCCTGAATCAGCTTGTTCCTTTCGTCCTTAGGTACTTTTTTGTTTTTCAGGCCAAATTCAATATTATCTCTGACAGACATGGTGGGATATAAGGCATAATTCTGAAAAACCATGGCGATTCCTCTCTTGCCTGGAGCCATATCCACCACATTCTGGTCATCAATCAAAATTTCACCTGAAGTAGGCTTTTCCAGACCGGCAATCATTCGCAATGTTGTGGATTTTCCACAGCCAGAGGGGCCTACCAGTACCGTAAATGAATTGTCCTCAATGGTAAAATTCAGGTCAGGAATAATAACATCTTTTCCATACGCCTTGTGAATATGTTTCAGTGTAATCGAACTCATCTGCTCTGCTCCTCTCTTTTGCTCTCCCCCGGACTTTCGCCCGTTTTTTGCTCCGCGCGTTACAGTTCCACCTTATGATTTTTGATAAATTCCTGAATTTCTTTTTTGGAAGGCATCGCTGGTGCTGTACCCATTTTGGTAACCGCCAGATTGGAAACTACATTCCCGTATCTTGCAGCAGAAAGCAGGTCCATACCTTGGCTCAAACCAGCCAATAATCCTCCATTGAAGGCATCCCCGGCTCCCGTGGTATCAACCACCGGAACATCATAATTAGAAATAATTTCTTCTCTCTTGCCATCATTGTAATACACGCCCCGTTTGCCAATGGTTATAATCACCTGCTTCACACCCTTTTCAAAAAAAGCTTGTGCAGCTTTTCGGCACCCTTCCGTGTCATCGCAGGCAATGCCCGTCAAAATCTTAGCTTCCACCTCGTTGGGCGTAACCAGTTCCAGTAAAGGATATAGCTCTTCTGTCAGCTTCTGAACCGGCGCTGTATTCAAAATCACTTTAATTCCTATCTTATTTGCCAAACGAATCAATTTTTCTGTGGCATCTGGATTGATTTCCATCTGAAGCAGCAGATATTCACAGTCTTTTAATGCTTCTTCCAGTTTTTTGATATCCTCATCCGTAAAGGTACTGCATGCCCCCAGAACCACTACAATCTCATTTTGGCTGGTAATTTCGTCTACCGAAATTAAAGCCGCCCCAGTTGGCACCTGACTATTTTCAAATACATACTCCAAAGGAATCCCGTTGGCTTTAAAGGAATCTCTCGCAATCTCAGCAAAACTATCCGTACCTATTTTTGTGGAGAAAACCAGCTCGCTTCCTGCTCTTTTTGCTGCTGCAGCCTGATTGGCTCCTTTCCCTCCAGGACCTGCTTTAAAATAGCTTCCCATAACCGTCTCCCCCGGTTCCGGCAAATGAGGAGTTCTGGCCATCAAATCTACTACAAAGCTTCCTACAACCGCAACTTTTTTCATCCCTTGTTCCTCCTTCCAATTCATTTTGGGCATAGCCGCTCCGAACCCCTGACAATCAGCTTAGGTGTAAGGATAATTCTCTGTTCAACCCCGCTCTTTCCTCCCTTTAGCATCTTTGACATCAGCTTCATTGCCTGATAGCCCATCTCCCTGCTGGGACGGTCCACCACAGTTAGCTGATAATGAAACATATTTACCAGTGGAAGGTCGTCAAATCCCACCAGCGCCATATCATCCGGTATTTTGACTCCAGACCCAACTAATTCCGAAATACAGCCCAGGGTCATATGGTTATTGCTGGAAAAGATTGCCGTTACATCCGGGTAATCAGCTAAAATATGCCTGGTAATCAGTTTTCCGCTGGTAATGCTGAAATCTCCGTTAAAAATCAGCTCTTCCCGGACTGGAATGTTCATAAGTTTAAACGCGTCCTGGTATCCTTTCCGCCTTCCTCTTCCAGGTACTGTATTAATAGGCCCGGCAATTAATGCAATATTGCTGTGACCGTTTTCCAACAGCAACTTCGTAGCCTCAAAAGCTCCGTACTCATTATCTACAAACACTCCTGCATGACCGGTATATTTCACATCCCGGTCAACTAAAACCACCGGGATCTTCATATTGGACAGCAGATTCAAATACTCGTTATTTACGTTGTCATCATCATCTGATACCGGCGTGATAATAATTCCAGCCACCTGAAGTTCTTTCATCAGCCTCAAATACTGTATCTCCGTCCGGTCCGAATCCTTTGTATGACATATAACGACTTTCATACCCATCTGCTCTGCTCTTTCCTCAATTCCTTGTATCACATCGACAAAAAAACTGTTAGTCAAATCCGGAATCAGTACGCCCACGGTTCGTCCATCCCTTTTTGCGCTTCGGATCAGATCCTCTGGAATAAGGCCCATCTCCTTCATAGCCTCCTCCACCTTCTCACGTGTTTCCGCTTTGACATTTTCTGCCTGATGAAGAACTCTTGAAACAGTAGCAATTGAAACATTTGCCTTTGCGGCAATCTCTCTTACATTTCCTGCCATAATTTCACTCCTTTTGCCATATGTCCTTTTTGTAACACAATGATGTAACAATCCTATTTGTTTCAATTATTGTACCATATTTTTCTTCATCTGTTACATCTATAAAACCACAAAATCCAAAGAAAGTATATGTATAGTATTTACAAATTTTTATTTCAATTATTGTTTATCGTGTTAAAAAATAACCACTTTTTTATTTTGTTTCATATTGTTTCAAAAAAATATTGATATTTTACATGGTTTTTACACGTTTTAAATTTGCATTTTACACAAGAATATGCTATGGTAATTCTCAGAAAGATATAGAATTCCGTTTCAGGAGAGAAGGAGGACGATCATGATAAACTATTCCGAAAATGAAAAACTCTATCACATCCAGGTAGCTCCTGGTACCTGTGGAAAATACGTAATTCTTCCTGGAGACCCAGGCCGTTGTAAAAAAATCGCTGCCTATCTGGAGCACCCCCAATTGGCCGCACATAACCGGGAATATGTGACTTACACCGGAACTCTGGAAAATGTTCCCGTGAGTGTGACTTCCACCGGAATCGGCGGTGCTTCTGCCGCAATCGCCATCCAGGAGCTGAGTATGTGTGGAGCTCACACATTTATTCGGGTTGGGACTGCCGGCGGAATTGACATTTCCGTAAAAAGCGGAGATATTGTCATTGCAAATGGAGCAGTTCGAATGGAGGGAACATCAAAGGAATACGCTCCCATTGAGTGGCCTGCCGTAGCAGATTTTGATGTTACCAGCGCTTTAGTTCTTGCAGCGAAACAACTGGAACTTCCTTATCATGTCGGTGTCGCCCAGTGTAAAGACTCTTTCTACGGCCAGCACGACCCGGATTCCATGCCTGTGGGATATGAATTAAAGGCAAAATGGAATGCCTGGAAAATGCTGGGTTGCAAATGCTCGGAAATGGAAAGCGCTGCTCTCTTCACTGTTTCCAATGTGCTTCGGGCCAGAGCCGGCGCCGTACTTCAAATTCTTGGGAACCAGGAACGAGCTGCGGCTGGCCTGGAAAATCCTATTACCCACGATACAGACCGGGCAATACGTACCGCCGTGGAAGCGATACGCATTTTAATTCGGCAAGATTTGTCTAACCAGCAAAAAGAAAACAAAAGCTTATGATATGAGGAGGTTATATATGTTAAGAGGAATACCAAACTGTCTCTCGCCGGAATTATTAAAGGTAATCGCAGAAATGGGTCATGGAGATACCCTAATTATCGCTGACGCCTTTTACCCTTCTGCCTCCAGCGCCCGCCACAGCATGCTGGTTCGGGCTGACGGAGTACGGGCCACGGAACTAATGGATGCGATTTTGCAATTTTTCCCCCTGGACCGTTCAATTGAAAAACCGGTTCTTATTATGGACAAACAGGAGTGCGACAAAGACATCCCTACTCCCATCTGGGATGAATACCGTGAAATCGTCTGCCGTCATGATCCCAGAGGAAATGACTGTATTGGCATGATTGAACGCTTCAACTTTTATAAAGAGGCGGAACATGCCTATGCTGTTCTTGCGACAGGAGAAACCGCACTTTATGGATGCGCGATTTTGCAGAAAGGAACTCTGTAAAAGCCAAAAGAGACGATTCCATAAAATCCATTTTTTAATCCGGAACTCTGTGGAATCGTCTCTTTTTTGTTTAATACACCAATTTACAGCATCCTGCTTTCCGCAAAACACTCATATATATAAGACGGATTTTCATAATACACGCTGCTGTTATAGTCGTCAATCTTTTCACTGATGAATGAATTGTATACCATCTGCAGCGCCTTAATCCTATCGATATTCTGCTCTTTGGCAACCATTTTGATTAACCTTTTATAGACTTTCCCGATGTCCCAATGGGTGGGAATCGAATATTTACAATCCCCAACATTATCAAAATTACCCATTGGTATCTGGGCCTCTTCTATAAAGTCATCGCTGACCCGGTCGATATTATCACTGTGATAAACATCTGCTAAATCGTATATCTTTCTCAGTCTGTCCTCTCCCAGCAGATTCACCACGTCCGCCCTTTTATTTTTGGTTTTCCTGGAAATATAATCGATGAGACTGCATGTAAAAAATAAATCATTATCTTTTCGGTCTTCTCTGCCATAATTTTCCATCATTTCATTCCACATTGTCTTTCACCTCAACCAAATAGCTCTCAATCATACTTCTCAATCCCCACCGTCGCAATCGCAGATTGATTCGGCTCGCCGGTCACAAGGTCCTGGGGAGCCGGTATGAGCAGCATAAACCCATCTTTTCCATAGCGTTTTTCATAGCCCTGTGCATAATCCTGTTCCACCCAAATATGCTGCGCCTGCCCGATGACCATAGCGGTAATCCCCGCCCCGCTCAAATCCTGGATGTCCTTCAAGGTGCATTCCATATTGATAAACGCCTCCTGAATCATGGGCGCATGAACCGTTTTGCATTCCGCCAGCGTAAAATCCCCCGCCTCAAACTCATCGTCCTCCCATTCATTGCGGTGGATGGTTTCTACCAGCTGGTCATAGTAACCGACGGGCAGAAAATTGATGCAAAAGCACTTTTCCCTCTGGATATTCTGATACGTATGGGTGTGCTGGTACAAATTCCCCATCACGGCAAAAAAGGCGGTCTTATCCCCATGGAAACAGCTCCATGAATGGAAGCACACA